>CANLQR010000190.1 GCA_947492135.1 Deltaproteobacteria bacterium
TGTCCGAGGTGAAGTAGACGTGCTCTTCGCCCCCATCGCCGATCAGTGAGTCGGAGATCTCGAGCGTGCTGTGCTCGGTCACCAAGGCGGGGTTGGAGACCAGGTTGCGGGAGTGGTCCCACAGCAGGTTGAACTCGCGCTGCATGCGAAGGTTCAGCTCGCGATGCCCGTCGAGAAACAAGGTGTTCTCGTCGTACCGGGTGGCGGCGCCGTTCGACCAGTTGCCGCTGCCGGTGACCAGCGTCGCGGTCTCGGCGGCACCCGCCTCGTCGCGGGGGCCGTCCACGATCATGAACTTGTGATGCATGATCTTGTTGACCCAGCGGACGTCGACGCCCGCGGTCTCGAGCCGGCCCGACTTGGAGTTGGTCAGCGCGGCGCCCATGAGCTTGCGGTCGGCGTTCGCGGTCTCGAAGAGGAACCGCACCTTGACCCCGCGAGCGACCGCGTTGGTCAGCGCGGTGCTGACGGCGGCGTCGGAGAACGAGTACATCGCGATGTCGAGCGAGTGTTGGGCGCCGTTGATCAGCTCGGCGACGCGGGCAGTGTGGCTGTTGGCGAGAAGCTGGGGCGAGAAGATCACATCGGTCCCCAGCTCGGTGGCGTTCTCGAGGTAGCCATGCTCGATCGCATACGAGAGCAGGGCAGCCAGCGCGGTCTTGCCGACGAAGGGCACGGCGTCGAGCTCGGCGAGGTCGTCGAAGCGATTGTCGTCGGCGGTGCCGGGTTCGCCGTCGTCACCGTCGCGGTGCTCGATGATCCCGATCGCGGCGCGCGAGTTGAGTCCGGCCTCGTCGTCGAGCTCTCCAACATCCACGGCGACGTCGTTGACCAGGGCCAGGACGGCGCGAGCCTCGGGCGAGTCGGCATCGAGCGCCCCATCGGCCTTTCCGCTGCCGAACCCACCGTTCTCGGCATCGCCGGGCTCGTCGCCACCGCCGGAACATGCAGTCAGGGCCAGCGCGCAGGCCCAGGTCGCCACCGAGGATTTGTCGAGTGCCATTGGGGCGCGGCCATACAAGAGGTGGGCCGTGGTGGGATATCCGTATACCTGTCCCAAAAGGACAGAGGTTACGGCGCTTTGCCGTCAGAGCGCCGCGCGACGAGATCCCGGGCTCGCAGCCGAATATGCTGGCCACTGCCGTGGCCACCTGGGCAGGTCGAGTTGCGGCGTGTGCTAGGGTCCGCGCCGGATGAAGGGCTCGGAGTCCCGACGGCTGCGATTGGGCACTGTTGTCTTGGTGGGCTGGCTCGCCGGGTGTTCTGAGGGCGCGACAGAGGCGGTCCGGTCGGTGTCGCTCGAGCCTTGCCGGATCACGGGCAACGAGCGGCTCGGCGAGTGCGGCACGGTCGACCGTCCGGCCGATCCGGAGGTGCCCGACGGTCCCTCGATCTCGCTGCGGGTCGTGGTGTTTCCCGCGCGCGACGCTGCCCGCAAACACCCGCTGTATTTTTTCGCGGGAGGCCCTGGGCAAGCTGCGAGCGAGGCCTTCGGCCCACTGTTGGGAGTGTTCGACGAGCTCGGTCGCGACCGTGACCTCGTGCTCGTCGATCAGCGCGGGACCGGATCGTCGGCGCCGCTGGACTGCGAGGGGCCCGAGAATCCCACGCTTGCCGACCAGCTCCGCGGCGAGCCCGATCTCGAGCGACTGCACGCGTGTCTCGACTCGTACGTGCACGATCCTCGGCTGTTCATCAGCACGATTGCCGCCACCGATCTCGATGCGGTTCGGGTCGCGCTCGGGCACGACGAGATCGACCTGCTCGGGGGCTCGTACGGCACGCGCGCCGCGATGGTCTATGCCCGTGCCTACAGTGCGCATGTGGGCCGCATCGTGCTCGACGGTGTCGCGCCGGTGGACATGGCGATGCCGGCGTCGTTTGGTGTCGATGCCCAGGCCGCGCTCGATCGCACCTTCGCGGACTGCGCGGCCCAGCCGAGCTGCGCGGCGGCGTTCCCCGACGCCGAGGCAAAGTTCGAGCGGTGGATGGATGGGCTCGCGCAGCAGCCGGTCACCGCAGACCTCGAGGATCCGCGCACGGGCGAGCGCGTCACCGCCACGCTGGGCGCCTTCGAGGTCGGCATGGCGGTGCGCAGCGTGCTGTATTCGCCGAGCCTGGTCTCGGTGTTGCCGCTGACGTTGTCGCAGGCCCAGGCCGGTGATTTCGGCCCGCTGGTGGCCCAGGCGCTGGTGTTGAGCGATGCCGTCGGGAACAGCTTCTCGCACGGCATGTTTCTCTCGGTGGTCTGCGCCGAGGACGTGCCCTACGTCGACGAGGCTGCCGCGGCCACGAGCGACACGACGTTCGTGCGGCGCGCGGTCGTCGAGCTGTTCCGCGAGAGCTGTGCGCAGTGGCCACGCGCCGAGTTGCCCGCGGGCTATCGCGAGCCGATCACACTCGACCACCCGACGCTGGTGCTCTCCGGGGCGCTCGATCCGGTGACTCCGCCACGTTGGGGCGATCACGTGCTCGCCCAGCTTCCGGCGGGCCGGCATGTCATCGTGCCAGGGGCCGGTCACGGGACCATGGCTGCGCCGTGCGTCGCCGCCATGATCCAGGACTTTCTCGACGGCGCCAGCACGCTCGAGGTCGGTTGCGTGGACAGCATCGTGCGGCCGCCGTTTTTCATCGATCGGGCGGGACCACCGGCATGATTCGCGCGAATTCCCTGCACAAGTGCTTCGGCAAGAAGGTTGCCGTCGACGACGTGTCGTTCGCGGCCGCGGATGGTCGCATCACCGGATTGTTGGGCCCCAACGGCGCTGGCAAGACCACGACGTTGCGCATGCTGTCGACCTTGATCGCGCCCGATCGAGGTCACGCCGACGTCGACGGACTCGACTGCCAGCGCGACCGCGAGCAGGTGCTGGGTCGACTTGGCGTGCTCCCTGATGCGCGGGGTCTGTATCCGCGGCTGACCGCGCGGGAAAATGTGCGCTACTTCGGGCAGCTCCACGACCTCGACGGCGAGGCGCTCGAGCGTGAGATCGACCGGTTGTTCACGCTGCTCGACATGGGCGAGCTCGCCGATCGTCGGGTCCACGGCTTCTCCCAGGGCGAGCGAGTCAAGGTGGCCATCGCGCGCACGCTGGTGCATGGCCCGCGCAATGTCATGCTCGACGAACCCACCAACGGGCTGGACGTGATGAGCACCCGCACGATGCGCGAGGTGATCCGGCGCCTGCGTGACCAAGGCTGCTGCGTGGTGTTCTCCAGTCATGTCATGCAAGAGGTCGCGGCGCTGTGCGACGAGATCGTGGTGGTCGCTCGGGGCACCGTGGTCGCCCGCGGGGCGCCGGATGAGCTGCGCGAGTTGACCGGCAAGCAGGACCTCGAGGACGCCTTCGTCGCGGCGATCGGCACTGACGAGGGATTGCACTGATGAGCTGGCGTCACATCCGGGTGGTGTTTCTCAAGGAACTCACCGACGCGCTGCGTGACCGTCGGTCGCTGTTCTCGGCGCTGATTCTCCCGCTCGTCGGCCCTTTGCTGGTCGTCGTGATGTTCCGGTTCCTCGCCGAGCAGAACGCCACGACCGGACCGGTGCCGTTGCCCGTGGTCGGAGCCGAGTACGCCCCGGGACTGATCGAGTTCCTGCGCAGCAACGACGTCGACATCCAGCCCGCGCCCGAGGATCCCGAGCAAGCCGTGCGCAGCGGGCTCGCGCCAGCGGTGCTGATCATCGAGCCCGACTACGAGAACCGGTTTCGTGAGGCCCGGCCGGCGAAGCTCGAGCTGCTCGTCGACAACTCGCGCAACGACGGGCGTGCCAAGGTCCGGCGGGCAAAGCGGGCGCTCGACGCCTTTGGTGCCCAGACCGGCGCCATGCGCTTGCTGGCCCGCGGGCTCGACCCCCAAATTTCCAGGCCGGTGGCGGTGACCGAGGTCGATCTTGCGACCCCACAGCAGCTCGCGGCGAACGTGCTCAACGTCATCCCGATGTTCGTGATGATGGCGGCGTTCATCGGCGGCATGTACGTCGCGACCGATTCGACCGCGGGCGAGCGCGAGCGCGGCTCGCTCGAGCCGTTGCTCGGCAATCCGGTGTCGCGGACCTCGATGGTGCTGGGCAAGTGGCTGGCCACAGCAGCGCTGTCGGGGGCGAGTCTACTGCTGACGCTGGTCACTGCCGGGATGGCGCTAGGTCTCGCGCCGCTCGACGACCTCGGGATCGAGGTGTCGTTCGGGGTTTCCGAGGCGTTGCGCGTGGCGCTGGTGATGTTGCCGGTCGCCTTGCTGGCGGCCGGCGTGCAGCTGCTGGTGGCGACGTTCGCCCGCAGCTTCCGCGAGGCCCAGACCTATCTCTCGGTGCTCACGTTGGCGCCGATGATGCCGGGCATGTGGCTGACAGTGGCGCCCATGGACGCCGCACCGTGGACCTTCGCCGTGCCCATCCTCGGCCAGCAGGTGGTTCTGATGGACGTGATCCGTGGCAACCCGGTGGGGCTGCTGGGCTACTTGCTGCCGGCCGTGCTGGCCCTGGCGTTCGCGCTGGTGTGCGTCCGCGTGACCGCGTGGTTGCTGGGCCGCGAGAAGATCATCTTCGGCGGTTGACGCCCCAGCGCTGATCGCCGCGGCGACTACAGCGATCCGCCGAGCTTGGCGACCCATATGTCGCCGTTGTTGTTCGTCCTTTGCCGGATCTGGCCGGTCACCGCGATGTCGTCGTTCGCGTCGACCGCCACCGCGAGCGCCTCGTCGCGATCACCACCGGCGCCAACGAAGCCTTGCGTCCACACGACGTTGCCGAGCGTGTCCCACTTGCGGACCCAGATGTCCGTGTCGACGTCGGTCACGCCCTTGAACCCGGCGACCACGAAGGAGTTCTCCGAGTCGGCGCTGACCCCCAAGCCGTGGTCGTTGAGAATGTTGGGTCCGCCGAATTCTTTTCGCCACATCAGGCTGCCATCCGCATTCACGTAGCGGCCCAGCCACACGTCTTCGTTCACCGCGGTCAGGGCTGTGAAACCCGCGACGCCAACCGTTCCGTCGGGCGCGACGGTGACGTCGAAGCCGGCATCGACGCCGTGGTTGTCACTATCCCAGGTGACGGTCCAGGCCTCGCCACCGGCGGCGTCGTACTTGCGCAGCCAGATGTCACGCGCGAAGTCATCGCCGGACACGAAGCCGGTGACGAACGCGTTGTCCTCGGCGTCGACGGCGACGCCGAGCGCCCGATCTTCGAGCGTCGTGGGGCCCGCGACGACCTCGGAAAACGTCTCGGCGCCTGCGTTGTCGTACCTCGCGACCCAGATATCCGAGTTGTTGGCGGCAACCCGGACCGATCCAACCGCCCATACGCCGCCGAGGCTGTCCACCGCCACATCCTCGGCGATGTCGTTTTCGCCCTGCGGGCCGTCGGAAGTGATCGACCACAACTCGACGCCCGCCGGGTCGAGGAGCGCGACCCAGGTGTCGGACGAGCTCTCGCCGACGCCGATGTCGCCACAGATCGCGAGGTTGTCCTGGGCATCGACCGCGACGCCGTAGCCGCGGTCGTCGAGCCCGGCGCTGGGGTCGAACACCGCCGTCCAGATCTCGGCGCCAGCCGGATCGTACTTGCGGACCCAGATGTCCGGATCGCCGACCGCGTCGACGACGTAGCCGACGACGATCACGTTGCCAGTGCCGTCGAACGCGATGCCTTGACCGGACTCCTCGACCTCGGCCACACCTCCGACCACCTCGGACCACTGGGTCGTGTCCACCGTCTCGGTGCAGTCGACATCGCAACCGTCACCGGACATCAGGTTGCCGTCGTCGCATTGCTCGGGGTCCTCGACGATGTTGTTGCCGCACTCGGGGTCCGGCGTCGTCGTCATGACCATCGTCGGGTCGTCGGTCGTCGACGTGGTGCCGTCGTCGGTGCTGGTGTCGGCGCCCGTCGGGTTGGGACCTGTGGTGGTTTCGGTGCTGCCGGTGGTCGAGGCTTCGCCGTCGCCGCCCTCGGAGCCGCCGCAGGCTGCGGCGAGCCACGCGGTCGTCGCCAGGGCGATGGAGCGGGCCAGCGGGCGGGGCCAGGGCCCGAACGATCGAATCGACGCGTAGCGCATGGTACCGAGGGTATCAGCACCAAAGCCCCGCGGCGGCGTCGGTTACACTGGTGGTCCATGGGCGACCATCGAACGATTGCGGTGCTGACTTCGGGGGGGGACGCGCCGGGGATGAACGCCGCGATCCGTGCGATCACCAAGGTCGCGGCCAGTCGCGGCGTGCACGTCGCCGGGGTGGTGGGTGGGTACACCGGCCTGCTCGAGGGCACCACACGGGCCCTCACGCACGAGGTGACCACGGCGAGCGGGAAGATGGTGGTGCCCGAGCCCGAGGTCGACGCGATCGCGGCGCTGGGCGGGACGGTCCTTGGCTCGGCCCGTGAGCTTCGGTTTCTGACCGCGGCCGGTCGCGCGCCCGCGGTCGCTGCGCTGGCGAAGTTCGCCGGCCTGGTGGTGATCGGCGGCAACGGATCACTCGCGGGTGCGCACGCGCTCGCGGGAGAATGCAGCGTGCCGGTGGTGGGCATCCCGGCATCGATTGACAACGACGTGGGTTGCAGTTCGAGCGCCATCGGTGTCGACACCGCGTTGAACACGATCGTTGATGCTTGCGACAAGATCTGCGACACCGCGCGAGCCCACCGGCGCGCATTCGTCGTCGAGGTGATGGGGCGTGAATGTGGCTATCTCGCCATGGCCGGAGCCATCGCCGTGGGCGCCGACGCGGTGCTGTTTCGTGAGCAGGGGCGGACTGAAGAGGCGATCGTCGACGCCGCGGTGCAAGCGATCCGACGGGCGTTCGAGCAGGGCCGCGGCAAGCAGCGCGTGCTCATCCTCAAGGCCGAAGGTGTCAGTGTGCCGTGCACGCGATTGGTGCGGCTCGTCGAAGAACGGCTCTTGAGTGACCTTCCCGGCGTCGACGTGCGTGCGACGGTGCTCGGGCACCTCGTCCGCGGGGGCAACCCTTCGTTCCAAGACCGAATGATCGCGGGGCGGCTCGGACTCGCGGCGGTCGCAGCGGTGCTCGAGGGAGCCTCGGATGTGATGGTCGGCTGGCAAGGCCCCGCGGGTGGGGTGCCGACAGGAGATCCTGCAGTGGCTCGCTTCGCGCTGGAACTGGTGCTGCGGGAGAGCGCCGCGCTCGTGGATGGCACCAGCGCCGTCACCCGGCGACGGGTGCAGATGATGGAATTGGTCGAAGGCGTGCTGGGGCTGTAGAGCCGGCGTCACGGGCTCGCGCCTCCGAGGGTGCCTCGTGGTCACGACGAACCAATCGCCGGTAGAGAACCCAGCGGGTCCGATCGATTGCGAAAAGGAACTCGCCGTCGTCGATCGGCGATCGTCGTCACGCGGCTGGGGGCGTCGCCTTGCGATCGGTGCCACGCGTTCGTAGCATTGTCACTCATGCGCCACTTCCTCTTGCTCATCACGCTGCTCGGCTCTACCGCTGCCACCCTCTGCCTCGAGGCCTGCAACGAGGGCACGCAGGACTGCAACGAGGGCACGCAGGACTGCCAGCAGCTCTGCGACGCCGCCCAGAAGGACGATTGCACCTCCATCACCGGGGACTGCGGGGAGTTCTGCGCGGCGGTGACCAGCGTACAGGACGAGGCAGGCTGTGCCGACGAGCGTGAAGGCTACGAGGCTTGCCTCAACGACGACGGGGTCTGCGGCGGGTCGTGTGACAGCGAGGACTTGGCGCTGACGAGCTGCCTGACGCTCTATTGCGCGACGCGGACCAGCGAGCCCGACTGCATCACGCTGGTCGACGCGTTCGGGTGACGCTCTTGGTGCCGCGGGCGGCCGTTCGCGTTTCACGCCTGGGCAAACCCGGCAGACCCCGGTCACAGCGGGGATTTGGCGGCCTTTGTCACCATTGTCGGCCGCGGTTCGTAGAGTATCGGCACCCGTGCTCTCCCTGTGGCCCCACGTCCACGTCCGGCTCCTACGCCGGTCGCTTCAAGGTGACGCACGCGCGTTCCGGGCGCTGTACCGCGCACTGCACCCGGTGGTCCATGGGCACGTTGGCCGCCGCATCGCCGAGCCGGCCGACGTCGAAGATCTGGTTGCCCGGGTGTTTCACAAGGTGGTCGAGAACCTCGCTCGCTTCGACGCCGACAAGGCCTCGGTACGCGGCTGGGTGCTCGGCATCACGCGCAACGCCGTGATCGATCACCTCCGCACACGTCGCGCCGTGGTCGCGCTCGAGGAGACCGCCGATGTGCTCGCGGTTTGCGAGCCCCACGCGCACGCAGCCGATCCACGCACGGAGGCGATTCTCGCGATCGTCCGCGAGCTGCCGGCGCCGACCCGCGAAATGCTGGCGCTCCACTTCGCGGATGGACTCAACTACCGAGAGATGGCCGAGGTCGTCGGAAGCACCGAGGCGGCCGTCAAGCAGCGCATGGCGCGGACTCTGCGGGAGCTGCGATCGCGCGTCGTCGGACCCACACCAGCGAAGGGAGCCGCGGGATATGCCGTCTGACTTGCATCACGACCTCCACCGCGCGCTGCGAGGATCGACAGCCGCGGTGGACCCGGCGCGGCGCGACGCGCTCGAATCAGCGTTGGTCGCCAAGCTCGGCCCCCGGATCGTCGCCCGCCGCTGGCCACGAGTCGCGCTGGGTGCCGGACTCGCGTGCGGCCTCGCCGTCGGCGCCTGCGCCTTGCCGAGCGACTACGACGCGGACGTGGGGCATCGTCTCGCGATCGTGGTCACCAACGGCGTCGAGGTCGATGCGGGTGCGATCGCCACCTTTGTGAGCGAGCACTACGCGCCCGACGAGCTCCGCATGGCGGTGTCGCAAGAGCGCGTCCGCGAGGCCGGTGCGGACGGCCAGGTGCGTGAGCGTGGTGAGCTGCGCATCGAGATCGACGCTGTGGGCGAACACCTCGACACCGACGAGATGTGGGATGACCTCGTCGAAGCGTTCCCCGAGCTGGAGGGCGGACGACTCGAGGACGAAGCCCTGCGCATGGTGGTCCACGGAACCCTGGGTGGTCGGCTGTCTCATGCGTGGCTCGACGTCGTGGTCGACCGCGGCGGCATCGAGGAGGCCAAGACCCAGATTCTGCTCGAGCTCGACGCACAGGGCGTGGAGGGCCAAGCGCATGTCGAGGTCGTCGATGACCACGACGCCGCGGGTCGTCGACGCCGCGAGGTGCGGGTCTGGGTCGAGGACGAGCACTGACAGGCGAAGCACGGCTTGCACACCGCTCGATCCGCGTGCACCCTGCACGCGGGAGGCCGATCGGCCGAGCGGGAAAAGACGATCGCGGCGCTGAGGTAGCCCAAAGGGGCGGCAGCGTCGAGGAAAGTCCGGGCTCCACAGGGCAGGGTGCTGGTCGCATAGGCCAGTCGGGGCGACTCGAAGGAAAGTGCCACAGAAAACAAACCGCCCGCGTCCGCGCGGGTAAGGGTGAAACGGTGTGGTAAGAGCACACCGGATCTCCGGCGACGGAGATCGCACGGCAAACCCCATCCGGAGCAAGGCCGAGCAGGGGCAGATGGGCGCTCGAAAGAGGGCTCATCAGGGGCTGCCCGCCCCGCCTCGGGTAGTGCCGCCAAGAGGAATGATCGTCACCCGGCAAGAGCAATCGAACCGGGGACAGAACCCGGCTTACGACCCGTCTCGACCGATCGACCTCCCACTGGATCGGTTGCTGATATGCTGACGAGATGACCCGTGCCGGTTGGCTTGCCGTCGTGACTGGTCTGCTCGGCGGGCTGGGGCTCGGCTGCGCGGGTGGCCAGGGCCAGGACCCCGCCACCTTCGGCATGTTCGACGGCGGTGGTGGCGAGTCGGCGACGACGTCGGCTTCGTCGGGGCCTGGCGAGGACGACGAGCCCAGCATGCCGCCGGATCTCGGCGCGTGCGACGACGACGACGACTGCACGGTGTTCGATACCGGCTGTTACGAGAACGGCAAGTGCATCGGAGGGGTCTGCGACATCCCGCCGAAGTTGGCCGGTGCGGCCTGCGACGATGGTGATCCGTGCAGCGGGCCGGACGTGTGTGACGGTGACGGGACCTGCCTGGGCGATCCGCTGCCGTGCGTGGCCCCGAACGCGACCGGTGGCATGTGCATGGCGGGGCTGTGCATGGGCCTCGAGTGCGATCCGGGCTTCGGCAACTGCAACGGCGACTGGATCGACGGCTGCGAAGCGCCGGTCGTCGACGACGCGAATTGCGGGGGGTGTGGACAGCCGTGCGTGGCCGGGCCCAACGCCACCGCGAGCTGCAACGCCGGCGCGTGCGAACAGCAGTGCGAGGCACCGTGGTCCAACTGCGACGGAGACTGGGCCAACGGCTGCGAGATTCCCGAGGGCGTGCCCAACCAGTGCGATGTCGACGGGCTCAATCCCAACGGCTGCTGGACCGCGCAGTGCGGGCAATCCAACGACCCGCTCGCGCGGAACTTTGGGACGTGGTTCTGCTTCGAGTGCACGACCTGTCATGTGCCGGCAGCCGGTCTGTGTCAGTGGTGCGACCACGATTCGGGACGGTGGTTCCCGATGGACTCGTGTGCGTGCGGTGCTTACGAGGACCTCGCCTGCGGCGGGTGAGTGCCCGGGGGCGGGATGGTTGTGCGTGGGGCTACGGGCTGTCCCTTGCGGACGAGTGACGAGAAGTGGCGCGCGACAGCGTCGGTGTCGTCCGGATCCGGACCGTCCGGGTGTTGCTGGACGTGTCGCCACCACTGCCGCTAGCCGCGTCGCCGGCACCTTCGTGGCCGGGATCCGAGCACGCCACGAGCGCGAGGAGGACGACCATGAACCGGCGCGGAAACGAAATCTTGCCTCGATGTATTGCACGGGTTGCGCTGTGGTGATACAAATATCACTATGAACGACGCCGTCGCTCCGCGCCCGTCCGATCAACTCGCCGCGCCCCGCTCCGAGGTCGGCCACGCCATCGCGCTGTTCGGTGTCCTGGCCGCCGCGCTGGCCTCGGTGATGATCGCGATCGCCCTGGGCGGCACGTCGCAGGAGTACTTCGAGTCGATCCATGCGCCGGCCGAATACGCACGCGAGCTGCTCGAGCACGCCGGCCCGCTACGCACGGTGTTCGCCCTCGATGGGCTGTTCTTGCTCGCGTACTCGGCGTTCTTCGTCGCGTACGTCTCGGCGCGGCGCGGGCACACCTCGCAGCTCGTGCTGCGGCTCGTGCTCGGCTCGGTCCTGGTCGCCGCCGGCCTCGACGCGATCGAGAACTTCCACATCCTCGGGATGCTCCACGTCGCCGAAGCCGGCGGCCTACCGAGCGCCGCGCAGATCGAAGCCCAGTATGTGCTGAGCGCGGTGAAGTTCACGATCGGCTACTTCGCGGCGATCGGCTTGGCGCTGTCGTATCCCCGCGACTCGGGGCTCGCACGCATGGTCGCGCTGTCGACGGGCCTGGCCTTCCCCGTCGTGGGCGTGCTCGCGTACGTCGTGCCCGCGCCGTGGTCCCACGTGCTGGGCCTCGCGCGCGTCGTGTTCTTCGTGTCGGGGTATGCCCTGTCTGCGCTGGTGTTCTGGCCGACCCCGCGCCCCCGACTCGTGCCCATGACCGGGCAAGCGACGCTGCGCATCCCGTAGCGAGGACGTGGGCGCACACGCGTCGCATGGCGAAGCCGACCCCGACGACAGTTCCGCAGGCCGCGTGCGACTCTCCCAACTGCCAGGCCGCGCGCCGTGATCCGAGGCGACGACAACTCGCCGAGAGCGTGGCGCTCGCCCTGCCGGGCGGTGCCGTGTGGCTCGTCGATGCCACGCCCGACCTCCGCGAGCAGCTCGACGTCGCCATCGCCTTGGGCATCGCGTCGGGCGCTCGTCCACCACGGCGTCGTCCGGTCGGCTCGAGGAGATCACGCCGGGTGAGGCCTTCGATCTCGTCGCCGAGGCCGGGCTAGAAATCGCGCTGTAATGGGCGCGGCACGATCGGCGACTTCGGCGATCGGTCCGAGCGGCTGGGCCTCGCGCGCGTCCTCTTCTTCGTGTCGGGGTATGCTCTTACCCGGATGACGCGCGCACCTGCGACCCGCCGTGCTGGTCCCGCCAAGCGGGCCGCCGCGAGCGCGGGGCCACGAGCCGTGCGCGGCACGCCGGACGAGACGCGCGCACGTCTGGTCGCCGCGGCCGGCGCGGCGTTCGAGCACGACGGCTACTTCGGCACCGACACCAATCGCATCGCGCGCGCGGCCGGCTACGCGCCCGGCACCTTCTACAAGCACTTCGCCGACAAGGCCGAGATCTTCGTCGCGGTCTATGAGGCGTGGATCGCCCGCGAGTGGGACGGCGTGCAGGCCATCGTCGCCGATGCGCGCACGCCCGCCGAAAAGGCGGCCCGCATCGCCGACGCGGTGCTCGAGCACCACCGCGCGTGGCCGGGCCTGCGCGCGAGCCTGCGGGCTCTGGTCGCGACCGAGCCCGCGATCCGTCGGGCCCACCGCGCGAGTCGGCGGACCCAGATGATGCACATGGCCGAGCTCGGCCTCGACGACGCGGGCAAGAACGCGATCTTGTTGCTCACGGTCGAGCGGATCGCGGATGCGATCGCGGACGGTGAGCTGCGCGAGCTCGGGATGTCGGACGAGGACGCCCGCGTGCGGTTGGTGGCGGTGATCGAGGAACGCCTGCGCGGGCGGTGATCGGGTGCGGCGGTGAGGTATCGTCCGCCGCATGACACGGCACGTCCGTCTGCGCGAGCTCCTGGTCGGCGTCGAGGGCATGGCGCTCTTGCGGCGCCTCTACGATGGCACCGACGCCGAGGCCGAGCAGCGCATCGGCGAGGTCCGCCGGATCCTCGACGACGACGCGCTCGCAGCCGGCGAAGCCA
>CANLQR010000191.1 GCA_947492135.1 Deltaproteobacteria bacterium
GTTGCCGAGCTGTCCGCTGCCGTTGGCACCCCAGCACCAGACGCTGCCTTTGCTCAGCGCGCACGAGAAGTCGGCGCCGGAGGCGAGCTGAGTGATGTCGGCCAGATCGCGAACCGGCGACTCGGCCAGTGTTGCGCCCGGCCCCGGCATTCCGATCCCCAGCGCGCCACCGCGATTGTCGCCCCAGCACATCACCCGCCCGCGCACGAGCGCACACGTGCGCGTCGCTCCGGCGGCGAGGTCGGTGACGTCGTCGAGTCGCGTCACCTCGGCGACGGTGGTCCGCGGCGTCTCGGTACCATCGCCGAGCTTGCCCTTGCTGTTGTCCCCCCAGCACGACACCTTGCCGTCCTGGGTGCGTGCGCAGGTGTGGCGCGCGCCTGCAACAATCTCGGCGACGCGCGACACCGCCGGGGTTCGTAGCGAGCTGCTCGCTCCGCCAAGGCTGCCATCGAGTTGGCCCGCCGTATCGTCGCCCCAGCAGCCGGCCTTGCCTGCAGCCGTGCGCACGCAGGTGTGCTGCGCGCCGGCCGTGATCGACAGCGCACCTTCGGTCTGCGCGATCGCCCTGGGCTTGGGGCCCGAAGGTCCGGCGCCGCCGAGTTGCATCCGATCATTGCGGCCCCAACACAGCGCGTTGCCCTTGCTTCGCAGCGCGCAGGTGTGGCCGTCGCCGGCGGCGAGCGCAACCACATCACTGAGGCCAGTGACGGCCACCGGCGCGACCCAAGCGCTGCGTCCGTCGTTGCCGACCTGGCCGTCGCGGTTGCTGCCCCAGCACTCGACAGTCCCGCCAGATCGCAGCGCGCACACGTGCGCTCGTCCGGCCACGAGCCCAGTGACGTCGGTCAGACCGCGCACCTCGACCGCGTTTGCGGCTGTCGGTCGCCCAGGTCCTCCGTTGCCATCGCCGAGCTGGCCTTCGTCGTTGCGCCCAAAGCAGCGGACGCTCTGGGTGCCAACCACCGCGCAGGTGAAGCCCTCGCCCGCGACGATCTGGGTGGTGGGGCCGAGATCATCGGCATCAACGGCAGCGACGGTCGATTCATAGGTGCCGTTGCCGAGCTGACCCTGCGCATTGCCCCCCCAACAGCGCAGCTGTCCACCCTTGTAGCGGGCGCAACCGTGGTCGGCGCCCAGCACGATCTCGACCACAGCGCCGCGTGGGCGAGCTGGCGGGTCGGTCGCGCCCGGCGTGACCGGTCCCTTGGTGCCGCGGTGACGCTCGACCGGCCGGCTCTCACAGGCGGACAGTGCAAGTACGAGCACCGACGTCAGGCCCAGCAGGGTGCGGACAGGCAACATTGCCGCGCAGCATAGCGGCGTTCGCCGCCAGTTGGCATCCTCAGCCCGGGCTTGGTACATCCTTGCGAACGGTGTCGACATCGCCGAGCCCCTCACGTCTGCGCAGCGCCTGGCAAGGTGGCGTACGACCGGACTCGGCGTGGCTGGGCGCGGGCATCGGTTGTGTCGCGCTCAGTGGATGGTTGCGCTGGGGCTCAGGGTCGCTCGGCGGCGTCGCCGAGGCGACCGCACGAGTGCTGCGCGAGCCCAGTCCAGACCTCGACTCGGCGATGCGTGCGGTGGCCACGGTGGTTCAAGCCGGCTTGGGTGCGCTCGCGAGCATCGCGGTGTTGCTGGTCGCCGCAGGCGTGCTCGCAGCGGCGTTGATGCGGCGACTCGGGCCCGTGCGTCCCGAGGCCGCGCGTGGGCTCGGCATCGGTCCGTTGCCGCAGCGTCTGCGCGTGATGATCGTCGGCGCAGTGGTGCTCGCGGGCGCCTCGCTGATGGATCTGCAGCGGCGCGTCGCCGGTGGTGCGCGCGCCGCCGATGCCACCGCTGAGGGGCTCTCGGCGCTGTGGCTCGACAGCGCGACCGCGACCGTGTTTGCCGTGGGCGTCGCGATGATCGTGTCCGGCACGATCGATGCCTGGCAGCGGGCTCGTGATCAGCATGCCGCGCTGATCCCCACGCCCGAGCAGGCCGCCGCCGACGCCCGTGGCGCGCGGGGCCGCCGCTAGTGGAACCGGGCGGCGTCGCGCCCGAGCGGCGCGTCTCGGTCGCGGTCGCGGTCGCGCTCGACCGTGCCTTCACCTACCTCGTTCCGGAACACTGGGTCCAGGTCCCGGCCCCGGGAACCCGCGTGCTCGTACCGCTGGGCGCTCGCGTCATGGTCGGGGTGGTGCGACCCGAGCCTGCACCCCAAGGCGGCACCCACGTACTCAAGCCGATCCTCGACGTCCTCGACGTGGTCGAACCCGCGTTGACCACGGAACTCGCGGCGCTGTGCGAGTGGATCGCCGAGTACTATGTCGCACCGATCGGCGAGGTCTATCGACTCGCGCTGCCGGGCATGCTCACGCACGCCGACGCCCGGATCGCGACGATCACCACCGCAGGTACGGCCGCGCTGGCGAGCGGGGGCCCTCTGCTCGGGGACGTCGATCTCAGCGTCGTCCAGCGCGCGGTGCTCGACGCCGTGCGTGATGCTGGAGGCGCGGGACTGCCGGTGTCACGCGTCGTCAAGGTCGTCGCGCGGCGTGGCAGTGCCTCGGCGGTGCTGGGTGTGCTCGAAGCCCGAGGCCTCGTGGAGGTGGGGTGGGGGGCGCAGGAGGAGTTGCGTACCGAAACCTGGGTTCGTCGCACCGATGCCCTGCGGGACACCAGCGGCGAAGACGAGCTACAGCGCGTGATCGGTCGCAGCAAGCAACGCCGCGCGTTGCTCGACGAACTCGAGCGCCGCGTCGTCGATGGCGACGACGGTTGGATCGCGTTGGGCGAGCTGCGCGGGCCCTTCCCCAGGGTACGAGAGCTGCTGCCACCGCTGGTCGCCGCTCAGCTCGTCGAGCTTGCCGAGCGGATCAAGACCCTCGATCCCTTCGAACTCGGCGCTCCTGCTGCGACCGAACCCCAGGAGCCGACTGCAGATCAGGCGGATGCGCTCGCCCAGCTGCGGGCGCAGCTCGCCGCCGGCACGTTCGCGTCGTCGCTGTTGCAAGGGATCACCGGCAGCGGCAAGACCGAGGTCTACCTCCAGCTGATCGCGGACGTACGCGCGGCGGGCAAGGCCGCCATCGTGTTGGTCCCCGAGATCGCGCTGACACCTCAGCTCGCGGATCGATTCCGGGCGCGTTTTGGAGACGAGGTCGCCGTGCTGCACAGCGGACTCACGCCGCGGCAGCGGCTCGATGCCTGGCAGCAGATTCATCGTGGGTTGCGGCCGATCGTCATCGGTGCCCGCTCTGCAGTCTTCGCACCCGTGCCGAACCTCGGTGTCGTGGTCGTCGACGAAGAGCACGATCCATCCTTCAAACAGGAAGATGGCGTTCGCTACCACGGCCGCGATGTCGCGCTGGTGCGGGCCAAGCGGGCCAACGCGTTGGTGCTGCTCGGCACTGCGACGCCGTCGCTCGAGAGCCATGCGCTGGCCCAGGCAGGGCGTCACCTTTGGCTGCGGCTGCGCACGCGCCCGACCCCGCGTCCGTTGCCCGCGGTCGAGGTCGTCGCACTGTCGGTCCACCGCGCCGATCCCGAGTCGCTGCTGACCGCGCGCATGCGCCAAGCGATCGCCGAGACCGTCGCCATGGGCGAGCAGGTGATCCTGTTTCTCAATCGCCGCGGGTTCACGACCTCGCTGGTGTGCGAGGCGTGCGGCAGCTTCCAGCAGTGCCCTGATTGCAGCGCGCCGTCGATGACCTACCACCTGCAGCGCCATCGGTTGATGTGCCATCTGTGTGGACACATCGAGGCGACCCCGAGCAGTTGCTCGAAATGCGGGCACCACGAACTGTCCCACGGTGGCGTCGGCACCGAACGCGTCGAGCATGCCCTCGCGCGCGAACTCGGTGGGGTCCGCGTGCTGCGACTCGATCGCGATGCCACACGCGGCCGTGCGCTGTTCGATACACTCAATGCCTTTCGTCGCCACGAAGCCGACGTGCTGGTAGGCACGCAGATGCTGTCCAAGGGCCACGACTTTCCCGGGGTGACCCTGGTCGGTATCCTCCAGGGTGACCACGGCTTGGCGATGCCAGACATCCGGGCGGCAGAGCGCACCTTCGCCCTGCTTACCCAGGTCGCGGGCCGGGCCGGTCGTGGTGACCGACCCGGAAGGGTGCTGATCCAGGCGTGGGCGATCGATCACCCGGCGATTCACTTCGCGCGCGAGCATGACTACGACGGTTTCGCCGCGGTCGAGTTGGTGTCGCGCCGCGCGCTCGGCAACCCCCCTTTCGGGCATCTCGCGCTGGTGCGGGTCTCTGGGCTCGTGCCGGCCAGCGTTGCGGCGCGGGCGCGCGAACTCGGCGGTCGGATGACCGAGGCGGTCGCTCACGTGGTCCGGCGCCACCCTGGCGACCCGGTGGCGGCGCTGCTGGGGCCGGTCGCCTCGCCGATCGAGCGCATCGATCGGCGCACACGCTGGCAGATGCTGCTGCGCGCGGGCGAGCGCGGGGCGCTGCGGTGGTTGCTTGCCGAGTTGCGACCGTTGCTCGGGGCCGCGGGCACCGGTGCCGCGCAAACCTTCGCGATGGTCGACGTCGATCCGCAGAGCATGTTGTAGACTCGGCTGCGCAGGTGTCGGCAGAGGTTCTGATCGTCGGCAATCCGGTGGGGCGGCAAGCGCTGCTGCAGCAGGTGCGCGCCCTGGGCTATTCCGCGGAGGTGGTGCTCGCGGCGGCCACCGCGGCCACGCTCCAGATCGCAATCCCGCGGGTGATCGTGGTGTGCCTCGACGATGTTGATCCGCCCGCGTTCATGTCGGCCCTGCGTCGGGCCCAGCGTGGCGCGGCGATCCCTGTGATGCTCTGCGGGGGCCTGATCGACAGCGGCTTTGATCTCGCCGATGTCCTCGACCTGGGCGCTGATCATTTTCTCGAAGAGCCAGTCGTCGCCGACGCCCTGGCCGCAGCGCTCGAAGCTCTTGCGGGACCGCCGATACCGGCACGCAGCCCGGGCGAGCCCCGTTCGAGCCTGGCGGGCGTGGCGGATGACGAGCCGCGTAGCGGCACCTGGCCAACCCAGACCGAGGTCCTCGACGAGCCCGAGGTCAGGCCCTTGGCGTTGCGCGACGCGGGCGGCCCGATGTCCGGCCAACCGTCGGGACACGCCGCCGCCCAGTCCTCAGCCCAGGCTTCCGGTGCGTTGTCGGGCCAGATGCAGCGCGCGCTGGGCATTCTCGACGCGCGACGACGGAGTCCCGAGGAGCTCGACGCTGCGGTGGGCGAGTCGGCGGACGATCTGGACCTGGCCCAACTCGGCCTCGACGACGTGCCGGATGCAGCGCTCGAACAGCGCGGCTCTGCCCTCGACTCGGGTCTCGATCTGGTCCTCGATCCCGGCGAGTCCCAGGATCGTCTCGAGGTTGCCGCGCTCCGCGTGGTCGGTCCGGTGCAGGCTTCTTCGTACGAGCGATCCCACCGCGCGTCGCCAGGACACCGCGAAACCACGGTGTTGCTCGAAGACTCGAGCCCGAGATTGCCGCGGGTCACCACCGGCGTCCGCTTCGGGACCCCGGATCTGGTGACCTCGGAGATCCACGAGGTCAGTGCTCCGGTCGTGGTGACCGGCGAGTTTTCGGAAGGGCCTCGCCATCGCGTACCGCTGCCTCTGGACTATCAGGGCGATCTCGCGACGGTCGAAGTTCCCCGGCTGCTGAGTCGACTCCATCGGGCAGCCTTCACCGGACGACTGACGCTGACCTCGGGTCGAGTCGACAAGAGCGTTTGGTTCGCCGGCGGTGCGATCGTGTTCGCTCGTAGCAGCGCCGGACACGATCGCTTGCTCGATGGGCTACTGCGCTGCGGCATGCTCACGCGGCCGCAGTACGAAGAGGGTCGCAGGCTCACCGAAGCCGAAGGCCGTCGCGCCGGACAGGTGCTCGTAGAGGCCGGCTTTCTCAAACAGTCGGAGATGCTCGGCGCCTTGCAGGAGCACCTCGCACGCATCGTCGACTCGACGTTGCCGTGGCGCGAGGGCAGCTGGCGCCTCGAGCCCGACGTTCGTTGCGCCGAGCCCATCCAGCTGACCACACCCACGGCGGTGTTGTTGGTCGAGGGCATCCGGCAGCGGATGGAGCCCGCGCGCTTGCTGGGTCTGGTCGGGGGTCCGGGAACGCATCCGCGGCTGCGCAACGCTGCGGCCGAGGGCACCGCGGCACGGCTCGACATCGTCGCCGGACTGCAGTTACTGCCCGGTGAGGAGGCCTGGCTTCCCCACCTCGATGGCCGCGTCAGTCTCGGTGAGCTGCTGGCTCGCCCCGGTGCCGGCGAGGCAGAGCTGCTCAACGTCGTCTATGCCATGCATGTGCTCGAGCTGCTCGAGCTGCCTGGTGAGCCGCTGCCTGCGCCACGAGTCGCCGACGATCCTGCCGCGATCGACCGCGAGCGGATCCTCGATCGGCTGACGCTCGCGCGCGAGGCCGACTACTTTGCGGTGCTCGGGTTGCCCCGTGACGCCACGCGCTGCGACGTCCGGGTCGCATCAGCCGATCTGGATCGGACCTTCGCGGACGCCCGCCTCGAGCCGACCACTCGTACCGCGCTGGCCGCCGAACTCATCGAACTGCGCGCTGCGCTGGCCGAAGCCAGGGACGTGTTGTTGAGCGACTTGCTGCGCAACGCCTACCTCGCCCAGCTCGAGGAGTTCTAGCGATGCCGAGTCCACCGCTTCGTGCCGTCTTCATGGGCTCGCCCGAGTTCGCCGTGCCGAGCCTCGAGGTGGTGCAACGCTGCTGCGATCTGAGGGTTGTGGTGTGCCAGCCCGATCGTCCGGCGGGTCGTGGTCGCTTGCTTGCGGCCCCCGCGGTCAAGCTCGCCGCGTTGATGGCCGGGCTGCCCGTGATCCAGCCGGAGAAGATGAAGGATGGCACGCTGCTCGCCGCGCTTGCCGCGTACGAGCTCGATGTCGCGATTGTCGTCGCGTTCGGAAGGATCCTGCCCGTGGATCTGCTCGCGCTGCCCCGCCTCGGCTGCATCAACGTCCACGCTTCGTTGCTCCCGCGGTGGCGGGGTGCCGCACCGATCCAGCGCGCGATCTTGGCGGGAGATCGCGAGACCGGCGTGTCGATCATGCAGATGGATGCTGGGCTCGATACCGGGCCGGTGTTCCGCGTGGTCAACACGGCGATCGACGAGCTCGAGACCCAGGGCGAGCTTTTTGCTCGGCTCTCGATGCTCGGCGCAGCCGCCTTGGCGACCTTCTTGGGCGAGTTCCCCGAGGTGCCCGAGCCCACCGCGCAACCTGCCGATGGCATCGTGCTCGCGCCACCACTGCGCAAGGACGAAGGGCGTGTCGACTGGGCACGTGGCGTGCGCGAGGTCGTCGATCACGTTCGAGGGATGGATCCCTGGCCGACGGCGACATGCCAGCGTGGCGACGAGCTGATCAAACTGTTCGCGGCGCGACCATCGTCGCGCGAGCCCCAGGGACGCCCGGTTGGCGCGGTGATCGCCGTCGATGATTCGGGACTCCACGTCGCGGTCGGCGACGGCGGCGTCTGCATCGCCGAGGTGCAGCCACCCGGCAAGCGGCGGATGTCGGCACGCGCGTACGCAGCGGGGCGAGCGTTCGCGGCCGGCGAACGACTGGGGTGAACGGGCAGGGCAACGCTCGGCCCCCGCGTTCCGCGGCCCGCGCTTTCCTCAGACGCGTCGTGCGGCCACTCTCACCCCGTATTGCCACGAGCGCGGCGCGCACAACCGTTCGGTGCTAGCCTGCGCACACGGGTTTCTCGCGAATATCGCGGAGCCGCTCGGGCATCTGGGCCTTCGACGCCAGCTGCGCAGCTCGTCCACCGCCGCAGCGAAGACCCTCTCGTGCGATCAGAGTCACCCCAACGCACGCCCGTGCGCGAGATCCGAATCAACGGGCTCGTGCTTCCGCCCGCGTTGGTCCGCGCGATGGAGACTCATCGCTGGCGCCGCCCGACTGCGCTCGCACTCCAGCGGGTGTTTCGCGAGAAGCCCAGCGGCGCGGTCTTCCTCGACCTCGACGCGATGTTGGTGCGCAACTCGACATGGCGCGCCGAGACCAACCCCGCTTACTTTGGTCACGCTGACGATCGAAGCCCTCCGGGTGACATCGATCCGCTGCGCTCGTTGGTGATCGGGGAGGTCGGGACCGAACTGCCGTTCGCGCTCGACTACCGCGGCAACGACGAGGCTCCCTCGGTGGTGTACCTGCACTCCGGTGGCGATCGCTGGATCACCGTCGCGCGCCGGGTGGAAGACTTGCTGTCGCGGCTCGGCCTCGACGCATCGTCATTCGGTCGCTCGCAGGTCACGCGTCCGTAACGCGCTCGAACGCGTTTGTTGCGGCATCGAGCCGCGGGGCTAGCAGCCTAGCGGCTGAGCTTCAGGGCGCGCGCCCACGGTCCGATGTCTTCGTCGAATCGCTTGCGCGCGGTCGCGGAGATCGGCGTGCCGACGCGCGCGGGCCGGGTGGCATCGCGGCCCAGCACCCGCATCGGATCGAGGGGCTCATCGCCGTTGCGAAGGTCGAGTCGCAGGCGATCGCTCGGCGTCCGCCCGCTGTGGCCGGCAAGCGCGATCACTTGACCTTGGCTGACTCGGGTCCCGGCCTTAGGCTCGCCGATCACCCGCATCAGGTGGCCGTAGCGGGCGGTCGTGCCGTCATCAAAGCGAACCTCGAGCACGTGCCCCTCGTTGCTGGCCTCGTCGACCTCCACGATCTCACCATCGCCGAGCGCGACGATCGGCGCACCCTCGGGCAGCCGGTAGACCGCGCCGAGCCGGCCCTGGATGACCTCGATCGAGGGCGCAAGCAGGGCGCGGGCCTCGGGATCGACGGCGAAGTAGCCCACTGGCGAGCGCAGCAGCGCGCGGCGGACGGGCTCGCCGTCGGCGTCGAAGTAGCCGGCCGGCGCACCCTCGGGCTTGTAGCGGAAGTAGGCCAGTCGCGCTGCGCTGCCAGAGAAACGAACCGCCAGGACCTGCCCATAGCGATGGAATCGCCGGCCGAGCCAACGCTTCTCGATCATCACTGAAATCCGATCACCGGGCCGCATCTCGGTGGTGAAGTCGAGATCAAACGCGAGCGTGCGTGCGATGATGTCGGCGAGTTCGGGCTTTTCTTGGGCGTCGAGCACAGCCTTTGAGAGGTCGGCGTCGCCACCGATCTCGAGCGTGACCACTTCCACGTCGGTGCGCAGCGGATGCTGGATGTTGCGCGTTGCGAACGGTTCGCCGCCGTCCACTGTGCGACACGCCTGCAGGATGTGCCCCTCGGCAAGCTCGATCTCCAGGGCGTGGACGGTGCCGAGCCGGTCGATCGCCACCCGCAGCGGCGCGCCGCTGCCGCCCAGCAGCGACAGATCGACATGGTTGCGGACGCCAGCCTCGATGCTGTCGATCTCTTCGCTCGCGATGCCGAGCTGGAGCAGGCCGAGCCTCAGCGTGTAGCCGCCCGACAGTGTCGTCGACAGTCCAAGCAAGGACTCGAGGCCCTCGAAGATCCGCACCGGGTCACCACCACAGGCAGACTCGGGCGGGCTTGCGTGGGGCAACAGCGGCCCGCTGCGGTCTTCGATCGCGGTCGCGCCGAGTGCCGACAGCGCGGCCAACCCGTTGTCGCCGCGCCCGAAGAAGACGTAGCCGTTGATCGCGGCCAGCACGCCCAAGGCCAGGATCGTCCGGTTGCGAGTCTTGCGCTCCGCGGGGTCGGCCGGCGCCTTGGTTCGCCCGCGTGCGGCCGCCTCGACCTTGCGGTTCGGGTTGCCCGCCGGACGGCGTGACACCTGCTTGCGGCGTTTTGGCTTCTCGATCAACCCCCTTGGGCTACCAAACCCCGGTCTGGGCCAGAAATAACCGGCCAGAACCGGCTCGGCGCGAGCCGGATCCCGAGGCCGGATCCCGAGGCCGGATCCCCAAACCGAGCTCTCGCGCGGTCCCGAGCGTCCCCGAGCTTTCGTCGGGTCGCTTGTGAGTCCGGCCGGGCGCCATGGTATGGCCAGGTCTCTCGTGGATCCGATCTACCGCAGCGCGCTCAACCGCGACGTGGCTCCTGCCACCCCCGGCGAGTTTGCCCCGATCCCGATCGGCTCGATGCGTGTGTGGCCCCCGGTTGTGCTCGCACCGATGGCCGGCGTGACCAACTACCCATTTCGCGCGATCTGTCGTGGCTTTGGTGCGGGCCTGTACGTAAGCGAGATGATCACGGCGCGACCCTTGTGCGAGGGCAACGCCAAGACGCTCAAGCTTTCGGACTTTGGCGAGGACGAGTCCCCGCGGAGCCTTCAGCTCTATGGTGTCGATCCACGGTACGTCGGGGAGGCGGTGCGGCGCCTGGTCGACGCCGGCCGCGTCGACCACATCGACATGAACTTCGGCTGCCCGGTCCGCAAGGTGACCAGCAAAGGTGGCGGCGCGGCGATTCCGATCAAACCGCGACTGCTCGCCAGCATCGTGCGCGCGGCGGTCAGCAACGCCGGATCGGTACCGGTGACCATCAAGTTCAGGATCGGCATCGACGAAAATCTATCGACGTTTCTCGACGCTGGCCGCGTCGGCGAGGACGAGGGTTGCGCTGCGGTTGCGCTGCACGCCCGCACCGCGGCCCAGCTATACGACGGGCAAGCCCGCTGGGAAGCGATCGCAGAGCTCAAGCAAGCGGTGCGAACGATTCCGGTGCTCGGCAACGGCGACATCTGGGAGGCCGAGGATGCGCTGCGGATGATGCGGATGACCGGCTGCGATGGCGTCGTGGTCGGTCGTGGGTGTCTGGGCCGGCCGTGGTTGTTTCGCGATCTCGCGGACGTGTTCGATGGCCGCGAACCGATCGATCCCCCACGGCTCGGCCAGGTGACCGCAATCATGCGGGAGCACGTCCAGCGCTTGTGCGCGTGGATGGGCGTGGACGCGGGCGTGCGAATGTTCCGCAAGCACGCGACCTGGTACACCAAGGGGTTCCGCGGCAGCACGGCGTTTCGCGCCCAGGTGATGGGCCCATGCACGCTCGAGGGCGTGTGTGACTTGCTCGACACGCTCGGCGTCGACGAGCCGTTCCCACCCACGGCGGTTCGCGTACCACGGGGCAAGACCGCGGGGACCCAGAAGGTCTTCTTGCCGCGCGGGTTCCTCGACGATCGTCAGGACGCCACGCCGCCCGGTCCCGAGGCCGAGGACGCCAGCGACGGCGGCTAGGGCTTGGTCGGCGGCTTGCTGGCCGTGGCGCTTGGAGCCTCGAGACTGGGCTATGCTCGGAGAGGCGATGCGCGGAGCGATTGTTCTGAGCTTGATCCTGATCGGCTGCGAAGCCTCGGGGATCGACGAGACCAGCGCCGACCCGACGACGGGCGGCGGGACCTTCGCGACGTCAACGTCGACGTCGAGTGCCACCCAGTCCGCGACGACCGACACCGGCCCCGAGAGCACGGGTGGCGATACGCTCGGCGAGTGCGAGCTTCCACCGGCCTCGTACGCCGAGGTTGCTGGCTGTGACGCCGTCGTCGGTGAGCCGGGGTGTTCCGAGGGCCAGCAGCACGTCACCGAGGGCAGCGAGATCGAGTGGATGGCCGAGCCGCCCCACTCGGGACCGCACTACCCGATGTGGGAACTCTGGGGCGAGCACGACACCGTCGTGCCGCGAGGCACCTGGATCCACAATCTCGAGCACGGTGGCATCGTGCTCGCCTACCGCTGCAACGATGATTGCCCGGACGAACTCGAGGTGCTGCGGCAAGTCGTCGCGATGCGTGCGGACCTGCGCGTGCTGCTGACCAAGGACCCGCTGCTGACCGGTGAGCGTTTCGCGGCGATCTCGTGGACGTGGGTGCATCGCTTCGACGCGCCAGACCTTGCGTCCCTGCTGTGTTTCGCCGATCAGCACGAGGGCCAAGCTCCCGAGGATGTCCCGTAGGCGCCCCGAGACGGCCTCTGTTGGTGCGTGAGCCGCGGGCCGGCGGACGGCGTTTTGGGTGCGTTGAACACCGAGCGGATTTCCGCGATCGTTGGATCGTCCCTGCGTCCGAATGGCCGACTTTCAAGACCAGCCAGGCGGGCCCGACGAGGACCCTGCACCGGATCCCACGCGCACCATGGAGGAGCGTGGTCCGCCGCCCGCGGCGGCCGACCCCGAACGATTGGGCCGCTTTCGCATCATCCGGCGCGTTGGCCAAGGCGCCATGGGGGTGGTCTACGAGGCATTCGACGACAGTCGCGGACAACGGGTCGCGGTCAAGACGATGCATCGCCTCGGGCCCGAGCGCGTGTATCGATTCAAGCGCGAGTTCCGGGCGCTGACCGGTGTCCGCCACCCCAACGTCGTCGCTCTGCACGAGCTCTTGGGCGACGGTGAACAGCTGTTCTTCACGATGGAGCTGATCGAGGGCACGGACTTCATCACGGCGCTGTGCGGGCCGCCGATCGTGGGCCGGCGGCGCGCCCCGTGTCGCGATCTTGGCCGGCTGCGGGCGATGGTGGGACAGCTCGCGGATGGCGTGCACGCGATTCATCGCGCCGGGATCCTGCACCGCGACATCAAGCCGTCCAATGTGCTGGTGACGCCCCAGGGCCGCGTGGTTCTGCTGGACTTCGGGCTCGTGCGTGAGCATGGCGTCGAGGACCACATCGGCGTCACGGCCGAAGGCGCCCTGCTCGGCACGCCGATGTACATGGCTCCCGAACAGGCGCTCGGCGCCGAAGTCGGCCCCGCGGCCGACTGGTACGCCGTTGGCGAGCTCCTCTACCACGCCCTGGTCGGAGAACCACCGTTCTCGTCGCTGGGCATGCTCGCGATGCTCGCGGCGAAGCGCGACGCTCTGCCGCAACCGCCGTCGGCTCTGGTCGACGGCGTGCCCGC
>CANLQR010000192.1 GCA_947492135.1 Deltaproteobacteria bacterium
ACTCGGCGACCAGATCGCGCAGCGGCTGCGCGGCCCCGGACTTGTCCTTCCACGTGAAGTCGGCTTTCCATTGCCGCGCCGAGCCGTCCTCGACGATCCCGGCCGCGGAGACCACACGCTCTTCCACCATCCGCAGCAACCGGCCATGCACGGCCTGCGCCGGCGTCTTCGCCAGCATCGCGACGTTGTCCTCCTTGAAGTGGCCCCAGCCCATGATGTCGTGCTTGCGCTCGAACGCCGCGAGCGCGTGGGTGGTCTCGGAGTCGAACACCCCGTACTCCACGGTGCCGCGACCACCGTTGCTGTTGTACATGCGCTCGCAGACAAAACGCTTCTGGGCGTTGGCGATGACGTCGACCTCGACCTGCGCCGAGCGCCATTGCTTGTACAGCGACTTGGTCTTGGGATGCGCAGCCGCGCTCGCGAGGCCTTCGGGCGTCGACAGATCGAGCTTGGCCTTCTTGGCCTTCTTGAACAGCGCGGCCTTGGCCCACGCGGCTTGGCGCACCCGCGTCGACTGCGAGGACTTGGAGAACGAAATGGTCCCCGTGAAGTTCGCGAACGACTGCGGATCGTAGCCTTCCTTGACGAGACACGGCTCGACGTCGGTCGCGAGGCGTTGCCACTCGTTCCAGATCACCGACAGCGTCGGAGGGATGCCGTAGAGCTCGAGGAAGTTCTTCTCGTGGGGATCGAGCGGCTCGCCCCACTGATCGCCCTTGTCGCTCGCGAGCGCGAGGTAGCGCTCGCGGTAGTCGTTGCTCTGGCGGTCTTCTTGGCCCGGGGTTTTCTCGGTGAAGATGAACGGCGTCCAGGTGTCGGAGAGGTCGATGACGGTGTGACCGGTGCCCTCGGCCTGACCCAAGTCGAGGAGGCGGGTCGCACCCGCCTCCTCGATCACCCACGCTTTGCCAGCGCTGTGCTCTCGGACGCTGGTCTTGCCGATCGGCCCCAGCTTCACGGGTGCAGCCGCGGCGCCGGTGGTCGCCGCGGCGCCCCCGTCACCACCGGCAGGAACCGCTTCGGGATCGTCTCCTACCCGCGTCGATTGAGAGCAGGCGCCCAACGCCAGGGCCAGCGCCAAGCGACCGCAGGCCGCAGCCCGCCATCGACCCTGGCCACGAACAGGCCCGGAATCGAGGCCGCAGGCCCGTGGGGACGAGTTCCCGGTCTTGTTTGCTCGCATCACGTGTTTGATCCTAGCCCGCGTCCTGGCGACGCGCCAAAGCCCCGGCGGATTCCGCAGGCCGGGGTGCACGGCCAAAGCGCCCCGGTCCGGCTCATCTCGCGCGATGTGGGGAACTTTACAAGGCGTGCGCACCGTGACACCGTTCGGGGGTCAAAAATGCGGCCGCAACACGTTCTGCGCTTTCTACTTGTCAACGGGCTAGCGGTGGGGCTGGGCTCGACCGTCGCGACCTCGTGCATCAAGGTCAACTACCCGACGGTCGCGTTTCGTTGCGACCCCAGACAGGGCGACAACTGCCCGGACTCCCACTTTTGCTGCTCGGATGATCCGTCGACCGCGGATGGCGAGCTGCCGAACTATCTCGGCAAGAACATCCCTGGTTCGTCGACGCCGCTCTACGCCGACACGGCCAATCGCCAGGGGACCTCGGGCATGTGCGTGCGCACGGACGACATCCCGATGGGCACGGGCCTCCTGGATATCGCGGCGCTCAACTGCCCGATCCCGTGCAACCCCAAGTGGGTCGCGGGTGACGTCTCGGCCGTGTGTGGCATGGGTCGCGTGTGCTGCCAGACCGTGGAGCTCGCCGACAAGGACTGCGTCCAGGAAGGTGGCGTGTGGCGAGCCGTGAGCGGTGCAGATATCGGCCAGACCGACGTCGTGCCGACGACCAACTGGAACAACGTGGCCCACGCGACCCATCAGGATCCCAACGGCACGGTGTGTCTGGCGCTCGCGGGCGGCGACCCCAAGTCGCCAGTCTTCACCTCGTGCATTCAGCACCTGACGGTCGCCGACCAAAGAGGTTTCTGTATGGCGTTGCAGGCCGGTCAGGCCTGTCCGACCGATCCTGCAGTCGGCTATCGGAACATCTGCGAGGCGAAAAACGGTCTGCCTCCCGCGGGGATGTGAGCCGTTGCGCCGGTGCCGCTTTTGGCGGTCCCGCAGTTGAGCGCCTTGAATCGTAGCGTCGCCGTCCCCGCCGTGCGGACACGGCGCCGTTTTCGTTCGTGCGTCGTGCGTGGCCCGCAAACGCCCTTTTAGACGCGTCCTGCGGTGCAAGCACCCGACGAGCACAGACCCAGTGGGCCGGAGCCGGGTTGCGAGCCGGCCCAGTTCCACTACATTCGGCCCCCCGGTGTGGCCCGTGCACCGTCGTCGCTTCTCGCTTTGGGATCAAGATGTCGTCCACTTCACGCAAGCCGACTCCGGTTACTTCGACGAGTGGACGCAAGTCCGACACGGCCGCCAAGGCGAGCACGAAGCCCGATCGTACGCAGACCAACGGCAAGCGTCGGGTCGTTGCCGCGCCGGTGGTGAGGCCGGCCGCAGCTGCGGCGGCCAAGCCCAGCCCGAAAGCGGCTCCGAAAGCGGCGCCCAAGGCGGCACCCAAGCTGGTCGCCAAGCCCAGCGCCAAGGCCAGCAAGACCACGGCGAAGAAGCTGCCCGCGAGCGCTCGGTCCACCGCAGCGCTCGAGGTCGTGTCCGACGACGAGTACGCGGACATCAATGCCCCCGCCCGGCCGTTCAAGCGCGGCAATGGCCGGCAACTGGTGATCGTCGAGTCTCCTGCCAAGGCCAAGACCATCAACAAGTACCTGGGTGCCGACTTCGTGGTCCACGCCAGTGTTGGCCACGTCCGCGACCTCCCCGAGAAGTCACCCAAGGGTGAGAAGCAGCCGGTTCCGGGCGTCGACCTCGAGCACGACTTCCGGCCGACCTATGTCGTGCTCGCGGGCAAGCAGAAAACCGTCACCGAGCTCAAGCGGTTCGCCAAGGATGCCAGCGAGGTCTGGTTCGCAACCGACCTTGATCGCGAGGGCGAGGCGATCGCGTGGCACCTCGCGCAGGTGCTGGGGATCAAGCCGTCGGCGGCCAAACGCGTGGTCTTCAACGCCATCACCAAGACCGAGGTCCAGCGCGCGTTCGCTCATCCTCGCCCGATCGACGAGGCCAAGGTCAACGCCCAGCAGGCGCGTCGCATCCTCGATCGCATCGTGGGCTACCAGGCGTCACCGCTGCTGTGGAAGAAGGTCGCTCGCGGACTGTCCGCGGGACGCGTTCAGTCGGTCGCGGTACGCATCATCGTCGAGCGCGAGCGCGAGATCCGGGCCTTTGTGCCCGACGAGCGCTGGGAGGTCTCGGCGTTGCTCGCTGCGGCGCTGAAAAAGGCCGAGGGCATGGGCAAGCAGTGGCTCGCGTTGCTCGACACCAAGGACGAGCGCGGCAAGGGCCCGACGGTCAAGGTCAAGAACGCGTGGCTCGGGGAGCAGGGCGGCTTCGAAGCGTCGCTCGTCGAGTTCGGCGGCAAGAAGTTCGACATCGGCTGCCCTGCCGACCAACCCCGGGATCTCAGCGCCGACGTGCGCAAAGTGGCCCAGGCGGTCGGCCTGGTCGCGCCCGAGGTCACCACCACCGAGGATCCTCAAGGTAAGGGCCCCGCCAAGTTCGTCCGCAAGGTCTCGGGCAAGGTCGGCGCGAATGTTCGCTATCGCGTGACCAACGTCGAGACTCGCCGCACGACCACCAAGCCGGCGCCGCCGTTCATCACGTCGTCGTTGCAGATCGCGGCCGCCAACCAGCTGGGCTTCACCGCCCAGCGGACCATGCGTGCAGCCCAGGCGCTGTACGAAGGCGTCGAGATCCCCGGCGACGGCCAGGTCGGTCTCATCACTTATATGCGCACCGACTCGGTGAATCTCAACGAGGAGGCGGTCACCGAGGCGCGTGGCTTCATCGGCGACATGGGGCCCTCGTATCTGCCGGCCGAGGCTCAGCGCTACAGTTCTTCCAACAAGGACGCGCAGGAGGCCCACGAGGCCATCCGGCCGACCTCGGTGCTCCGTCGGCCCGAGGAGATCGCCGGCTCGCTGACGCAGGATCAGGCGCGCCTGTACGATCTCATCTGGCGCCGCTTCGTGGCCTGTCAGATGACACCTGCGCAGTGGGACAGCACCGCGGTCACGCTCGAGCGCAGTGACGAAAAGACTGGCGCGGTGCTGCGCGCGACCGGACGCGTGCTGGTGTTCGACGGGTTCTATCGAGTCGCCGGCGTGCCCTTGGCGTCCGACGAACAGACCTTGCCGAACCTCCCGGACAAAACCGAGGTCGCCGCGTTCGCGATCGACGTCGAGCAAAAGTTCGGCAACCCGCCGCCACGCTACTCCGAGGCGTCCTTGGTCAAGACCATGGAGTCCGAGGGCATCGGCCGGCCGTCGACCTACGCCTCGATCATCGGCGTGATCCAGGACCGCAAGTACGTCGAGCAAGTCGAACGCCGCTTCTTCGCCACCGATCTCGGCGAGGTCGTGACCGACAAGCTGACCGAAGCATTTCCGACGCTCATCGATGTTGGCTACACCCGCCAGATGGAGACCGAGCTCGACAAGATCGCCGACCAGGATGGCGACTGGGTCGGCATGCTCCACGCGTTCTACAAGCCGTTCTCCGCGGCGCTCGAGAGCGCCCACGAGGGCATGACCCACGCCAAGGCCGAGATCCAGACGGCGCTGTGGAAGTGCCCCAAGTGCGGCTCACGGACCTGCTATCGCTTTGGTCGCAACGGCCGGTTCTTGTCGTGCACGACCTATCCCGAGTGCGACTACTCGGCGCCGATCGATCGTCAGGGCCGGCCGCTGTTGCCCGAGATGGTCGACATCGCCACCCCCGAAGACGGCTCGCAGATGGAGCTGCGCAACGGTCGGTTCGGTCCGTTCTTGGCGTCGATCAACTACCCCAAGACCACGTTCGTACTCAACCTCGACAAAAAGGGCGGGGTGAAGTTTCCCTCCGCACCGCCGTTGGTGGTCGAGGAGCTGCGCTGCCCCAAGTGCGCCAGCGCCATGAACCTGCGTCGGGGCAAGCGCGGCCCGTGGTTGGGCTGCTCCGCGTTCCCCAAGTGCCGCGGCCGCATGGCCTACTCGGCGGTGGAAGAGGGGCTGCAGAAGAAGCTCGAGAAGCTCCTCGACAAGCACGACAAAGAGCACCCCAAGCTCGAGCTCAAGACGCTGTCGGGCGTGCCGATCGTCGAAGGCACGCCGATCGCCTCGCTGCTGAGTGCGGGTCGTGTGGTGGAGCTGGAGGTGCACCCCGAGGCTGCGAAGGAGCTCGGGGTGCTGGTGGTGCCGGTGGCGGCGGTCCCGGCGAGCAAGCGCGCGAAGGCTTGAGCGGGCTCGCGGCGAGCGAGTGCGGCCTACTCAGAGGCAGATACCGGGACCGCAGTCGGTCTGCGTGCATACCGACAGCGCCCCGACGACCGTCGCGGCGTTGTTGAGATCGAGGAACGAGATGTCGCATTCCGTCGCGCACATCAAGGCAGCCTGGATGCCCGGGGTGATCGCAGCGCAGTCCCGGAAACAGGTGCAGTCCGCGTCAACGTTGCAGGCCTCGAGTTCAGGGCAGCACGACTCCTTCACGCACGTCCCACACACGTCATCGTCGACCTCGGGGTCACAGGCACCGGCGACACCGCCCGTGGTGCTGGGGTCGTCCGTCGTGGTGCTCGGATCGTCCGTCGTCGTGCCGGGGTTGTCCGTCGTCGTGCCTGAATCGTCAGTCGAGCTGTTGTCGGTCGTCGTCGTCGGGTCGGTCGTCGCGGGATCGGAGGTGGTGTCAGCCGTGGTGCTCGCTGACGTGCTTGCTGACGTGTTCGTGGTCGTCGGTGCAGTGGTGGCGGTGCCACCGCTGGTGCCTTCGGTGTCGCCGGTACCCGCAGATTCGCCGGTGCCGGCGTTGTCCTCGGCCGCGCAGCTGGGGAGGAGTACAAGGACGAGGGACAGGGCTGATAGCGTACGAATCATTGCAAGGGTTCTCCAAGGGCAGGACGAGGCGAATCACGGCGCCAAAAGCGGCGCGCGAGCGATCGTAGCAGAAAGTCGATGTCCCCTGAATGCGAGCGAAGAATGCAGCGACCAGCCTTGTGCCCGTCGCCCGAGTACGCTGTGCCACACGATACCCGTGCCGGCGGCACGGCACCTGGCCGGCCGGACATCGTTGCGAAGCCGCGCCCCGCCTACGGCACCCAGGTTGCGCCGTCGGGCGCTTCCTGCGTCAGCCACTCCACCAGCACCGCGCGCTGATCCAACGGCATCGCTTCACCACCACCGATGTCGCACCCGGCCTTGAGCGGCATGAACTTGGTCGTGACGTAATCGAGTGCGGTCTCGTGCATCGGACCGGTCACGCCGAACGGGGCCTGGAAGCCTTCCCACGTGGAGATGTCGATGATGCCCATGTAGTCGGGTACCGCGACCGTGAGGTCGTCGGCCAAGTGGCAGCCGCAGTTGTCGCCGAGGATCGTGCCGATGTCGGGCGGGAGCTGCATCGCACCGGTGCCGGACACGATCGGGTTGTCCGCGCCGGGCTTGAGGTCCTCGAGGCCGCAGGCTTGCGTCATCTCGCCGCAACCCGCCCAGGTGGTGCAGTCGGGGGCTCCGGCAGTCAGCCACTCGACCAGGGTTGCGCGCTGGTCGACATCCATCGCCTCGCCGCCGCCGATGTTGCAGAACGGCTCGGAAGGCATCGGTAGGCCTTCGCCATTGACCTTTGCGCGCGCCACCTCGGCGTAGGTGGTTCCTGCGGGGCTGGTCGCGGCGAAGCCGGCCAGGGTGTCCATCTTGAACGGTTGCGTGGCGGAGTAGTCGGGCACGCCCTCGACGCTGAACGTGTCGGTGTAGTGGCAGCCGCAGTTGGCGAGCAGGACAATCGCGATGTCGGGTGGGATCTGCGACGCGGCGGTTCCGGAGTCGAGCATCGCCACCGCTGCGGGGTCGAGGTCGGCGAGCCCGCACAGCTGAACCGCGGGCTCCATCGTATCGGCGGTGTCTGCGACATCGGTGCCGCTCATCCCGGTGGAGTCCATCCCACCACCGCACTCGCCCAGATCTCCACCGGCGATCCAGCTGAGGATCGTGTTGATGTCCGCGACCTGGTTCTCGTTGCTCGCCTGGAAGCCCAGCGGCATCCGGCCGCCGGTGATCATCACCGAGGGATCCGTCATGATCTTCTGCGCGAGGTAGCTACCTCCGGTGTTGCCGATCTCGATCAACGGCAGCGGATTGCCCACCGCCGCGCGACCGATCGCGTCCGCAGCCTGGCCCCCGCCCAGCGCCAGTCCTCCGGCCATGCCACCGTCGGTGTGGCACGACGGACCACCGCAGCTGCGATCGAACGCGGCCTGCACCGGCGCCGGCACACAAGCGCCGCCGCCTTCATCCGCGATGCGCTTGACCTGCTCGCACCCCGGCACGAGCGCCACCAATCCCAAGAGTGTGCGACCTACGCTATGCATCACGCACCTCCTTGCGCACCGGACTGTTTCTTCTTGCGTTTCGCTTTGGCCGCATCGACACGCGAACCCAGGGTGAAGGCGCGCCCCAGGTTGAAGCCCAGGAAGAAATTGGCCTTGTGGAAGGGGTTCTTGCTGTCGACGCCATCGGTCTTGAAGGGGTTGCCACTCTGGCCGCCAGCAGCCGCCAGGTTGGTGTGGATCTCGCGGTTGTTGGTGAAGAACACCTGAAAAAAGTGCTTCCCCGTGGTGTACGAGCCGCCAAAGCCCCAGGCGCCAATCTTGCTGCCGTTGGGATCGGTGTCGCCACCGCGATAGTAGAACCTGTCGGGTGTGCCGCCGGCCGGGATCGGCAACAGCCACTCGAGGTCGAGGCCCCACTGCTTACGCTTGCCGAGATACACACTGGTCGCGAGCCCGACGGTGAGCGTGTCGCGGGTATCTTTGACCAGCACGGGCCCCGCGCCGTCACCATAGTCGACGGTCGGACGCGCGTTGTGGTCGGTGCGTAGGTGGTAGCCCATCGTCAGCATCGTGGCCCACCGCTGGAACCACAGCCGCGACAGCATGGCGATCAAGTTGCCCGACCACGGGTTGGCGACGTCGAAATCGCGGAAGAAGTCGACCGACCCCATCACGCCGAACGACACCGGCATCCCAGCCTCTTGGCGGACCGGCACGTACTTGGTGCCAAGCTCCCAGCCCTTGCGCGAGTTGCCGCGGCGCAGTCGTACGTCCCAGCCATCGAGGATGCCGTACTGCATGCCCATGCTCATCACGACGCCGGCGTCGAGGCCAAACGCGCCGCGCTCGGTGCCGATGCGGCCGAAGCGGTGGTCGATGCGGTACTGCAGCACCCGCTTGCCGAGCGTCGACGTCGTCGGCAGCACGATCTGGTCGGTGCCGTGAAACGGCTTGGGCTCGCGCCGCGTCGGCGTGACCGGCACGACCGGGCCGCCGACCGGGCCAGTCGGATCGACGGTCGGATCGGTGGCGTCGCCTGCTGCGGGCTTGGGCAGCGCGGTGATCCACTTGCTGATGGTCTCGAGCTGCTCCTTGCTGAGGGGATCCATGCCCTGCGGCATCAGGTCGCCCTTCATCGCCGCGGTGCCGAACAGCTTGTCGATGAGATAGCTCGACCCCGGGTCGCCAGCGACCACCCGGGCCTTTCCGGTGACCACCGACTTCCTGCCGATCAACGATGCGGGTGAGGCCTCGAGATCGAGCGCGCCGGGGTCGGCGGGGTCGCCCCCGGCCGAGTGGCACATCGTGCACGCCTCGTCGAAGATCTTGTGTACGGCAGCCTCCAGGGCCGGGTCGGGCGCAGCCGTTGGGGCTGGGGAGCCCGGCGAAGGGGGGGCAGAGGCAGAACTCGTCGCAGGTGCAGCGACGAGGGCCAACGCGAGAAAAACCGCGGAAACCATGAGCGTGGCGAGCATACGTCAAAGTTGGTGCAACGGGATACTGCGCGCGGACAGCGAGCGGATCGATGTGAATCCACAGTCGAACTGGCGCTACACTCGCGGTCACACCATGACGTCCGGCATCCGTCGAACCGTTTCCCCATCCCAAAGCGTACCGTTCGCACTCGTCATCCTGGCGATCAGCGTGGCGTGCGGCGGGGGTAACCAAGGCAAGCCCATCACCGGGGGCGAGAAACCACTGCCCGTCGGAAAGGATAGCTCCGCGGTCGCATCCGGCGGCGACGCCAAGGTGGACGCGAAGGCCGAAGGGGGCGACACCAAGGTGGACGCGAAGGCCGAGGGTGGGGACACCAAGGTGGACGCGAAGGCCGACGGCGGCGACACCAAAGTGGACGCGAAGGCCGACGGCCCAGGCACGAGCGCCGACGAGACCGGCGTCAAGTCGACGACCGGGCTCGACGAGGGCAAAGCCGACGGCGATGACGCGAAGGCCGATGACACGGGCGGCGCGGCGCCGGCGGATCCCGTCGCGCTGCAAGCGGAGATCAAAGGCAAGAAGACCACCGACGAGCGCGCACTTGTGGCGCTTGCCGAACTCGAGACCTCGGGCGCGAAGCTCCGCGACGTGGCGAAGGCTGCCAACGCTCGCGGAGAGAAGCTGTTCGAGGCGCCCGAGCGCGCCAAGACGTTCTTCGAGTGGGCCGCGGCCAAGGACCCCAAGTACCCCGACCCGCTGTTCAACCTCGCCAAGCAGACGGCCACCACCGGCGATGTCGAGGCCACCCGCGAGTACCTCAAGCAGGTCAAGGCGCGCGGCGGCAAGAAGCTGCTGTCGCAGGTCGACTTCGACCCGATGTGGGAGATCGTCAAGGACGACCCCGAGGTCCGCAAGCTGCTCGAGGGCTGAGCCAAGTGGAGCACTCGCGCATCGGCGTGCTGTTCGTTTGCCATGCAAACCTGTGCCGCTCGCCCCTCGCCGAGGGTGTCTTTGGCGAGCGCGCGCGCGTGCGCGGTGTCGCCGATCGTTTCCTCATCGACAGTGCGGGCTGCTGGGCAGATGGTGGTCACATGCCGCACCGCAACTCGGTCGCGGTCGCGGCTCGCCATGGCATCGATCTGACAGGGCTTCGCTCCCGCGGCGTCGAGCCCGGCGATCTTCACCGCTTCGACCATATCCTCGCGATGGATCGGGCGAACTTGAGCGATCTGCAGCGCCTCCGCGGACTCTCGGCGGTGGGGCCCGTGCAGCCGGGCAAGGCCAAGCTCCGCTTGCTACGGCACATCATGGATCCGGCGGCGCAGGGGCCCGCGGCCGATGTCGCCGACCCCGTGGGCCACGGCGTGGACTCCTACGAGGCCACGTATGCGCTGCTCTTGACCGCAGCGAACGCGCTCCTCGACGAGCTGGTCGGGCCGGCCTGACGGGCCCGGCGGTTTGGTGGGCGCCTCGACCTCAAGCCGCCCGCTGCGTGCTGTCCCCGGTCCACCACGAGGAGCACCGATCGATCCACCGCTGCGGATCGGCAGCGGCGAGGGCCCAACGACGTCGTGCGAGGTCGGGCTCGAGCTCGACGGCGAGCTCGGACATCGCCGCCTCGAGTGCGTGCGCAGGGATCACGGGCGGCGGTGCGCCGGCAAGCCTGGTCCACGCCTCATGGTCGGCCGCCGAAAGTTCGGCCACTGTCGCGATGCCCTGCGCAAGCGACTCGAGGCCCGTGCGACCGAGTCCGTCGGCGCCGACGAGCACGAGGTGACTGCGTCGGCGGCGCTGGAGGACCGCGCTGTGGGGCCGTGCCGTCAGCACCTCGACCCGCACGTCGGTGAGCTTGCGCGAGGCGGCTTCGGCACGCTCGACCAGCGTCTCGAGTCGCGGCTGGTCGCGCAGTCGCGTGGCGCTGCTTGCAAATACGATGCGCTCGCCCGTACGGGTGCGTTGCCGCGTTCCGATGCACGCCGGTATCCACGGCGCTCGCCACAGCGGAACGAATGGCGCGATGAACTCCGCGCTGGGATGGACGCGAGGACGCGTCGACACCAGCGGCCAGTTGTACTGTTCACAGAGACGGCCGAGCTCTTGGGCCCACGCGACTTGGGGTCGCTCGTCGACCTGCAGCGTGACCCGCACGGGCTCGGTGGTGCAGCGGCGAGCCACGAGCCCGTCGAATAGCGCCACGTCGCCCGGGAGCAGGTCCACGAAGTGGAAGGCCTCGGCGGTCCGGATCAGGTACTCGAGCTCCTGACCGCCATCGAAGACATCGGCGATGTCGGCGGGCCAGCCCAGCGCGGGATCATGGGTGAACGTCACCACCCGTGCGTCGGCAATTCCGCGCTGACGCAGCAGCGTCGACAGATGAAACCAAGAACCGGCGACGTCGTGGCGAGCGAGGACGAGTAGCCGCACCCTTTTCTAGTAGTGCGACCGGGCCACCGCGTCCAGTGCCGCCCTGGTCGCGTTGCGGCGGCGACGCCGGGTCCGGCTCGAGAATGGGCTACGGTTCTTCGACGACGAACGTCTGATTGCGCGCGACGTCGGCGAATAGCTGAACGGTTTCGGAGGCCGGCCAGAACACGCGCACCGACGCCACCGGCGCGTCCCCGGCACCGAGCCCGAAGTGGGCCGTACGCTCGCTGTGACCCATGAAATGCGATCCTGTGCCGATCTCGCGCATCTGCTCCTTGTCGCCGTCCTGCGCGGTCACGTAAACGCGCGCGCCGAGACCGTCGCGATTGGAGGTCGACCCGACCACCCGCACCCGCAACCATCCGGCCTCGTTGCCGCTGTCGTTGCGATACAGCTCCGGCGCGTCCGCGTTGCTGGTGAGGAACACGTCCTGGTCGCCGTCGCTGTCGTAGTCCCAGGCAAGCGCCGCACGCCGCTGTCGTGGCGGGCCAAAGCCGACATCTTCGGAGATGTCCAACATCGGTCCACCGCCCTGGTTGCGCCACAGCTTGATCGGATCTTGCGTATGCAAGCCAAAGTAGTAGCCGCCGACCGCGAGCAGGTCGAGGTCGCCGTCGTTGTCCGCCTCGAAGAACACCGAGCCCCAGCCCCAGCCGCTGTCGCCGGCGCCGGTGGCCTCGGCGACCTCGACGAAGAACTGCGGCGCGAGGTTCCGATACAGACGATTGTCCACCGGGTCGGGAGCCGTGGTGATCGAGGTGACGTACCAGTCCATGTCGCCGTCGTTGTCGTAGTCACCGAGCGCAGAGCCCATGCCATTTCGATCGACGCCAGCGCCGACCTCGATGGTTCGGTCGGTGAAGGTCCCGTCGCCGTCGTTCCAGTAGACTCGCGAGGTCCCGAAGTCGCTCGCGATCGTGAGTTCGGGGAAACGGTCGTCATCGAGATCGACGAACGCCGGCGAGAACGTGTACGTCCCCGGGGCGATCTGGTTGCCGAGGGCCCATACGCCGTCGGCATCGATGCCTGCGGCGAGGGTGACGTCTTCGAAGGAGCCCGGCGCGACATCACCAAGGTTGCGAAGCAGGCGGGAGTTCGACGGGGTGTCACCGATCGCAGCGATGACCCGCCACTCTCCGACATAGACGTCGAGGTAGCCGTCTAGATCGTAGTCGGCGAACGTCGGCGTCATGCCGATGTGAATCACGCCCGTGTCGATCGCGGCGCCGCGCGCCAAGGCGTCCTCGGTGAAGTGGCCGGTGCCATCGTTGATGTAGAGAAGATGGGCGAAAGAGGCGATCGTGGCGACGAACAGGTCGGCGTCTCCGTCGTTGTCGATATCGCCGAAGGCCGCACCTGCGCCGTGGCCGAACTCGGTGAGCCCGCTCGTCTCGGCGATTTCGGTGAATCCGCCGCCGTCGTTGCGAAACAGCAGGTTGGTCCCCCGCGTTCGTGTCA
>CANLQR010000193.1 GCA_947492135.1 Deltaproteobacteria bacterium
ATTTGCACCGCGGGAGGGTACACGCGGCTGCAGCTCGCGCGCCAGTGGCGAGGGCCGACTTCGCACCGCAGGACTTGCCACGTCGTGCGCTGTCCACGTCGTATGCGTGACCGCCGAGGTAGCTGATCTTCCCCGCAGTGAGGCATGGCGCGTGCGGCCGCTCGGCGTGGGACCCACGATCACCTCGCGAGGTTGCGGGCGGCAACGACGCGGGGGCCTGGCGTGCACGCCTCGATCAACCCGACCGCACCAGCTCCCCCGAATACAGCCGCCGCAAGAACTCCGCGACCGTGAGGATCACGATTCCGTCCTCCGTGACCCTGCTCCGCGACTCGAGCGCCACCACGAACCGCCGCACTCCTGGGAAGTCCCGCCCGAGCTCACGCAATCCGGTGAGATGATCCGACGTGACGCGCACGCTCGCCTTGGCCTCGATCGCAGCGTCCATGTCGCCGACGATGAAATCCACCTCGATGCCGGTCGTCAGCCGCCAGTACGCCAGTCCCGCCATCGTCTCCGCGTACGCGTCGAATGCCGACAGCTCGTGGAACACCCAGGACTCGAACGCCTTGCCGTACGCCGACGACCCGCGTTGCACGCGCCCGCGCTTGGCCAGCACGTTCGCGACGCCGACGTCGGCAAAGTAGAATCTCGGCGCCGCCACCGTGCGTCGCTTAGGGCGCCGCCGGAACGCGGGGAGAAATCGTCCGAGCAGCGTGTCCTCGAGGATCTCGAAGTAGCTGCGCACGGTCGGCATCGACACGCCCGTCTCGCGGGCGATCGACGAGAAATTCACGATCTCGGCGTCCGACAGCGCAGCGACGCGCAAGAACTCCGCGAATGTCGGTAGCCTTCGCACGAGACCTTCGGCGGCGATCTCCTGCTGCAGGTAGTCGCCGACGTACGCGTCGAGCATCCGGCGGGCGCGCGTCGACTGCACCATCGCCGGCAAGAACCCGACATCGAGGAGGCGATCAAGGTCGAAGCTCGAACCGAGCTCGCGCGCCGTGAGCCCTAGCAGGTGATACCGGATCGCGCGCCCACCGAGCAGGTTCGCGCCGCCGCGCCGGACCTTGCGCGCGCTCGAACCACACAGCGCGAAGCGAGTGCCACGGTTTTCGTGCAGCCAGTGCACCTCGTCCAGCAGCGCTGGGATCTTCTGCACCTCGTCGATCACGACCTGCGTCCCGCGGGGCAACAGGGTGACCTCTTCGCGCAGCGACTCGGGTCGTTCGGTATAGCGACGAAACTGCTCAGAGCGCAGCAGGTCGAGCCACAGCGCGTCGGGATACGTGGCCCGTAGAAGGGTGCTCTTGCCCGTCTGTCGTGGCCCCCACAGAAAGAAGGTCTCCGTCCCGGACGCTGGCAACACGAGCGCTCGCTCGAACATCTACTTTGGAATAACATGTAAATTGAAAGTGTTGGTTTGAATCCGCTGCACGAGTTCGAGGGCCCTGTCGGGGATCGACTTTACGCCGCGCCTGGCGTCCCAGCGCATGACCAAGGCCGCGGGCCGGGATCCCGAGCGCCGTCGCCGGATCAGCACATCGTCCGTCGACGCCGTGCGACCACGCCGAACACCCCCAACACCAGCAGGCCACCACCATGACCCGGCGCCCAGCCGCACCCGCAGCCGGCCCCACTGCCCTCACCAACGCCGCCCGAGCCGGTACCGGTGCCGCTGTTCGAGTCGTCGGTCGCGCTTGCGCTCGTACCGTCTGCGCTGGCCGAGCCGGACGCCGAACCAGAGCCCGACGCTGAGTCCGATGCCGACGCCGAGCCAGAACCCGACGCCGAGTCCGATGCCGACGCTGAGCCAGAACCCGACGCTGACTCGGAGCCCGAGGCCGAATCGCCGCTTGCATCGCTGCTGCCGGCGCCCGACGACGCCGCACCGCTCGAGCTGCTGGCGGCCTCGCCGTACTCGGTGACCGTCAGATTCGAGTCGACCCCGAGGTCGTTGAGCCCGACGCGATAGCCGATGTTCGCCACGTTGGGGTAGTCGCCGAACTCCGGCAGCGTGACCGTGAAGTCGACGCTCCCGCTGCCTCCGCTGGCAAGATTGCCCACCGCCCACGTCACCGTGTCGCCTTGCAGCACGCCGCCACCGGTCGCCGACACGAACGTCGCTCCCGCCGGCAGATCATCGGTGATCACCGCGTCGAGAATCGGCAACGGCCCCTGATTCTGGTAGTCGAGCACGAACGTGACCTCTGCATCGGCGGTGAACACCGGTGCGGTCTTTTCCAGCGTGACCATCGGAAGGCCTTCGACCGTGGCGCACGGCGCCTCGAACAGCGAGTTCAAGAACAACCGCGCGCCCTGGCTCTGCGGGTTGCCGGAGATCGGCACGTCCACGTCGTATTCGTGACCGCCGAGGTAGCTGACCTTCCCCGCAGTGAGGCATGGCGCATGCGGCCGCTCGGGCGTGGGACCCACGATCACCGGGCCCGGGTTGTTGGGCGCCGACTGTGGGCAGATCCCGTCGATGAAGCCGGTCATCCACACGTCGTTGACACCGATCGGCGTGCCCTGTTCGGTGATCAGTACGATGTCCTGGGCCTTGTACATGTCGCCCGCCGGCAGCGTATACGCCGGCTCGCTGCCACCCACCGACTCGAACGTGCCGTCGAACTGCACGAACGGCGTGTCGAGCTGATAGAAGTCGTAGGCATCGGGTCGATCGCCTATCTCGAACCCGTTTTCGGTCAGAAAAAAGCCGTGCGGATCCAGATTTTCGAACGCATTGACCGCCTGGCACTCCGCGAAAAAGTGCACCGGGTGACTCAAGAACGACCGCACCTCGGCGACCACCTCGGGATCAGCCTCGGCATCGTTGACGCCCCAGTGCATCGACATCAACTGGCAGTACTGCGGGATGCCCTGGGCGTCGAACAGCGCCCCATCGGAGTGATTGAGCTCGGTCGGCCCCGACAGCTCACTGACGTCCAGCATGTCGGGACTGGTGTTGGGCCACAGTGGATCACCGACCGAGTCCGGGATCCTCGCGGCCTGCATGTACTTGCGTGCGATGTCCTGGTTGCCGTCTGCGAGCATTGCGATCGTCGGTGCGACCACCAGCGTCCTGGCCACGTCGCCGTCGAAGTCCTCGGTCGTCTGGTGCACCGCGACGGTGGGAAACTGTGCGTGCCAGTCGGTGATGACCTGCAAGGCGGCGTCGCTGTCGGCGAAATCGATGACCCACGGACCACCGCGATAGCCGTGGTCCTGGATCACTGCGTTGGTCTGTAGGTCTACCGCCGACGTGGTGAAATCCTCTTCGGCGTAGCCCTTGCCCGGCCGGATCACCCAGTGGACCCGGACGTCGGCGAGCAAAAGCTGGTAGACCAGCCCGAACGCCTCGAATACGCCGAGATCCTGGTAGTCGGTGTCCATCGGGATCACCAGCGAGCCGGCCTCGAAGGTCTCCGCAGCGGCGAGGTTTGGCGCAAGAACGCTCGCGCAGGTGATGAGACACAGTGGGATTCTCTTCATCCGGAATGAAAAGACACCACTAGAGCTTACGATTCCGAGGTGCGATGATCGCGGGGCGTCGGCGTTTTCGTCATCGCGGCCATGCGCGCTGCAACGACACGCGCACCGGATCGACATCGTACGGATACGGGTCGGCGCTGGGGATCGCGGGCAAACGTACGCTCGCGAGCTCCTCGAGCACAACCGCGTGCTCGATCGCCGTGCACAGCGGTCGAGCCTCGGCGCTCTCGCACAGCGACGTGTGGGCCCAGATGACGCAGCGACCGCCGGCTGTCGCAGCGATCAGTGCCGCGGGGTCGCGTATGCTGATCCACCGCGTAGGCGTCGGACCGACGGTGTCCGTGGCCAGCGCGTACCACGGCACGTAGTGCACGCGTTGGCCCGTGCGCGACAGACTCGCCACGCGACATCCGGGATCGAGGCGCGCGAACTCGGCGGCGAGCCAGCGGTACTCGAGCTGCTCGGCGGTGGCTTCGCGCAGGGGCCAGCCGGCGATGAGCGCGGCTGTCACCACGCCGCCGGTGAACATCCGCCGCAGGTTGGTGCCGAACAAGCCGCTGGGGATCGTTGCCGCAATCGCGACGACCGGCGTCACCAAGAACAGCCGATCGAAGCAACCCTGCCACACCGCGCTCTGGCCGTAGACCGGGCGCAGGACTGCGTCAGCGAGAAGCGCCACGGTGGCGACGACGACCAGCGGCCAGTGCCGTGAGCGTGCGAGCACGAACGCCGACGCGATCAGCACCAGGACCCATGCGCGACCGGCCTGCTGCAAGACGGTGTCGCCGTACCGCGTCGCGTGCCCGCCGAGCGTCGCGATCCAACCCGCGCTGGTGCTGGCGACGGCGATCGCGACGACCAGCGTGGCCACCACGACGCTCGCGACGCGGCGCCCGAGTGATGCGGCGGGCAACAGTGCGCCCAGAGGGCAAAGTGCCACGGGGATCCACGCGACGGGATGGATCCGCGCGGTCTGGACCGCGAACGCGGCGGCGGCGGCGAGCAACGCGACGCGGCGCCACGGCGCCTCAGTGCGCACCGATGCGGCGATCGCCGTCGTCGCCGCGGCGGTCAGCGCGATGATCGGCACGAAGTACGACTCGGTCGCAGAGAACCGCACGGCGATCGGGTCGACGATGAGGATCGTCGCCGCAAAGCCGGCGCGATCGCGTGGCAGCCCGGCGACCCGACCGAGCATGAACGCAATCACCGGGACGCACGCGGACAGCACCGCGTTCGCGGTGAAGATCGCCACGTCGGGCGCACGAGGAAACCCCGAAGTGAGCGACGCGAACAACTCGGCGTAGCCCGGCCCATAGCCGACCAGCATCGAGGGCCGGCCGGCCGCCGCCCCGATCCACAGCGCACCTTGGCCGTTGATGTGCAGCGGCGCCCAGACTCCGAGCCCGAGCCGCAACGCGAGCGCGCCCGCGAGCACGCCCGCGACGACCAGCCAGTCGCGCCGCGACGGACGCAGCGCAGGGCTGCCGATGCAAGCGATCGCTGCGATCGTGAGGCCGATCGCGATCGGCCAGGCGCCGACCCACGCGAGCGTCCAGCCCCACACGGGGTCGGGCGGCGTCGGCATCGACAGGGGCGCGGCACCGACCACGCCGACCAGCATGCCGCAGTTGTGTCGCCCATCCAGGAACGACGTGGAGGAGGCGCGCGGAGCCGGGCTGCTGGGCACCGACGCGACCGAGAGCCCGATCCTCGACCCCGGGGTGGGTCGCGCTTGTAGTCGACCAAGCGCGGTACAGAAACCTGCCTCGGTGTGACCGACGACTGCGTCGATCAGGCCCTTGGTTCAGACCTGGGCGTAGCCCGCCGCGCGTGCGATCGCGCGATCAGGGTTCCTGTTTGAGCGCGTCGATACTCCGCTCGCACTCGTCGACGCGCGCGTGGAGTCGATCATCGCGGAGGCGTCCCTGCTCGAGCGCGGGAACGATCGCCTGCACGCCCGCGTGCAGTAGCTCGAGGGCTGCAACCGTCGCGACGGCGTTCCGCTCCAGCGAGTCGACGCGATCATCGATCGTCTCGAGCCGACGGTCGATGCTCTGCAGCCTCGCGTCCTGGCGCTCGAGAATCCGTTCGTGCTCGCGGAGGGTCTGGCCGTGCTCGCGGAGGGTCTGGCCGTGCTCGCGGAGGCTCTGGCCGTGCTCGTCGAGCCTCGCGTTCGTGTATTCGGCATGACGCACCAAGCGTCCGAGCTCGGTCGTCACGAGCACGAGGTCGCCACGCATCTCGCGCAAGACCTCGAGCACCGGATCATTCGTCGGCATCACGCAACTCCAGGGTAGCAGCAGCTACGGCGACGAGCCATGTGGCGGGACGAGCGGCCCGTGGGTAGGACAAGTGGCCTGTGGACGGGACGAGCAAGTTGGCGACGCGTGATCGCACCATCGACGGCGACGACGTGACGGACATCCTCGCGGGGGGTCGCACCGTCATCGTCGATCCGACGGGCGAACCGAGCTTCGTCGAGTACCTGCCGAGCGGAGCGCTCCCGATGATCACGATGTTCTCCGCGGCCGGGGATATCTCCGGCGACGGAATCGACGACCTGGTCGTCGCGACCGCCGACGACAACACGCGGGTGTTGATCTCCGGTCCACCCTGACCCACGACGCCTACGACGCCGGCAGGATCCGCCGCGGCGAGTTCGCTGGATCAACGCCGCGCCCGCCGCGGTAACCACACCCGCGGCTCGGGATAAGCCGTCGGTGCCGACGCCGCTCCAGGCCCGATCCATCCTCGTGACCGCGCTGCTCGCGGCCTGCGGAACCCCCGAGACCAGCAGCGAGACCAGCCCCGGGGAAGCGATCTATCGCGGCACTGTCGAGGACGGCAACAGCTGGGCCTGCGCGACCTGCCACGCCCTCGAGGAGCCCGCGGCCGACTTTCGCCGGCCCGCGCACCCGCTTGGCGATGCTGCGGCCCGCCCGTCGTACAAGAACGGTCAAGTCGCCGAGATGCGCGACGCGGTCAACAGCTGTCTGACCGAGTGGATGAACGCCGAGCCGTGGACGGCCCAGGACCCGCGTTGGCTCGAGCTCGAGGTGTTCCTCGAGGAGCTCGCACCCGCGACGGCACCGGCGCTGCAGTTCTCGATCGTCGACCCGCCCGCTGACCTCGGCGGTGGCGATGCCACGGTCGGCCGCGAGATGTTCGATGCGAGTTGCGCGGTGTGCCACGCCGCAGGTGGTGAAGGCAGCAGCCTCGCACCGCCGATCGCCGGGCTCGGGCTCGACCCCGCCTACATCGCCGAGCGCGTGCGCCACAGCGGCCGCGGTGACAGCGAGGTTTACGACGGTCTCTCCGGTGGGATCATGCCGTTTTGGGCTGCCGACCGGCTCAGCGATTCGGAGCTCCGCGACATCATCGCATTCGTCAGCGAGAGCGTCAGCACTGCCGACGATGGCGTGGCGGACGACGGCAACACGCAGCCTGGGGATACGCAGGGCAGCAACACCGACCCCGGGGACGGCGATGCCGACGACGGCAGCGCGGACGCCACCGCCGAGGGTGGAACCGATGGCGACAGCGGCGGCCCGCAGCCGGTCAACTGCCCGATCACGCACGAGCGGGTGGGCTGGGTCGCGGACCTATCGGCGCAGTTCCACGGGGTCGGCGGACGTGCCGAGATCGTCGATGACTGCACGGTCGTGATCCACGACTTCACCTACGACGGCACCGGCATCGACGTCCGACTCTACGGCGGGGTCGGTGGCGACTACGACAACGGCTACGCGATGACCGACGACCTCATCAAGCCTGGCGGCTACGACGGGATCGAACTCGAAGCGATCTTGCCCGATGGCGTGACGCTGGATCAGCTCGACGGCGTCAGCGTGTGGTGTGTCGATGTCGGCATCGACTTTGGCAGCGGGTCGTTCGCGCCGCCGTGACCGAGGGTGAGGGCTTCGATCGACGAGCGGCCGCGGATGCGCGTATCGTTCGAGCCGGACTACGCGATGCTCCGACGCTGCACCTTCACCCTCATCCTTCTCACTGCGTGCGGCCCCGGCACCAGCAGCACCGATGACAGCGGCGACACCGGTGACACCGCACCGACCGCCACCGGGGAGGCCACCGCCACCGGGGAGGCCACCGCCAGCGGGGAGGCCACCGCCGGCACCGGAGACGCGACGAGTACCGTCACCTCCGTCTCCTCGGTCGGCACCAGCGACTCCACCGCGACCACCGGCGCAGACGTCTGTCCCGACGAGCTTCCCCAGGACGGCACACCGTGCGACGCCGAGGGCCTCAGCTGTGGCGGCCCGTGCGACGACCCCTGTTCCTTCTGCAACGTCATCCGCTGCGAGCAGGGCACGTGGATGGGCCTCGAGGTGTTCCCCGCCGACTGCCTCGATTGTGAGACCGCGTGCAGCTTCGTGCTCGCGGCGGCCTGCTCGGCCGGCCCGCCCGATCAGGCGACCTGCATTTCCGGCTGCATGGACCTCCAGGCCGGCGACTGCGGCCTCGTCTACAACCAGGCCCTCGCGTGCATGGGCAGCATGCCGGTGTTCAGCTGCAACGCCGCGGATCAGCCGTCCGTCGAGGCCTGCGCCGCACAGTTCGACGCACTGTACGCGTGCCTCGGCTGACCCGGCGCGACGGCGGTGACGCCATCGCGGCTCGCCCGTCACGCGCTGGGCGTCGCCACCGACTGCCGCCCGCTGGCTTCGCCTCGCCGGCCTTCGTCGAGTTGCGCTCACACGTACTCGCGGCGTGCTAGCTTGGTCGCATGCGTTGGAATGCGATCGCACGTCGGCTCGGGATTGCGGCAGCGGGCGCGCTTGGATGCAACGGGGCCTCGGCGCCACCGAACTTCACCGCCGACGACGGCGGCCCTGGCCCGACCACGAGCGCGTCGGGCGACGAGTCTGGCGACAGCGTCGGTGAGCCGTTCGAGCCCGAGAGCGACGAGTTCTGGGTCCGCTACGCCGAGGTCCAAGCCGAGGCCGAGCAAATGGACGTCGATGGCTTTTTCGCGACGTACCCACCGCACGAGCCGATCGACGGGCTCTCCTACGATCCGTTGGCTGCCGTCGGTCTCGATGCGATCACCCAGGTCCACACGCTCGACGCCGCGCAGACCGAACAGCTCGCCGCCAGTGGCTTCGTCGCGTTCGACCCGGTCGCGCCCACGAGTACCTTCGAGCAATCGTATCTCGATCTCTACCACGCGGATCTACCGGTTCTCGTCACCGCCGATAGCATTCTGTATGCCCTGCACCGCTCGTTCGATGCGTTTCTCACCGATGTGGAGGCCCAGGCATTGATCCCCGAGCTCGACGCGGTGCTCGCGTCGATGCACGCCGAGCTCGCGAGCGAACTCGACGGTGACCTGACGCCCGAGTTCACCATCGCCGCCCAGGACGCCGATGTGTACCTCACCGTCGCCCGCTCGCTGCTCGGCGGTGCCCCGGTCGCAGCGGTCACGGGCGACGCCGCGGCCCAACGCGTCGAGCGGATCCTGGCCGACGCCCAGGCCGGAGCCGTCACCACGCTCGAGCTGTTCGGCCGCGCGGTCGATTACGACTACAGCCAATTCAAGCCGCGCGGTCACTACACCGACTCCGCCGAGCTGACGCAGTACTTCGGGGCGATGATCTGGCTGGGTCGCACCGATCTGAGCCTGGTGGCCTTCGATCAAGGGCAGCCCCAGCTGATCCGCCGCGGCCTCGAGGGCGCTGTGCTGCTGCATCAGCTGCTCGCCAAGGGTGGTGGCGACCTCGGCTGGGCGCGGATCGACGGCGTGTTGCGGGCAATGATCGGCGATCCCGACAGCATGGGCCCCGCCGATCTTCCGAACCTCTTGTCCGATCTCGGCATCGCCGACTTTGACGGGCTTGCTGCGCTGGACGACGCAACCCTGCTCGAGACCCTGGTCGAAAAACGCTATGGCATCCAGCGGATCATGTCGCAGATCATGATCACGGATCCGGCTGATCCGCCGCTGCTGTTGCCGCGGGTGTTCCTTCTGCTCGGGCAGCGCTTCACCCTCGATTCCTACGTCTTCAACAACGTGACCTACGATCGCGTGCAGGATCTACAGACCGGCACCAAGGTGACGCGGATGCTCCCCGACGAGCTCGACGTGCAGTTCGTGCTCGGATCGAACGAGGCCGCAGCGCTGCTCGAGCCGGAGCTCGACCAGTACGGGTACCAGGGGCTGCTGCACGAGCTGCGCTTCTTGGTCGATGCCCACCCCCAGGAGTTCTGGGACGCGAGCTTCTACGCCGGGTGGTTGTCGGCCGTGCGCGCGCTCAATCCCAGCGCCCAGGAGTACGCGGCGTATCCCGAGCCGATGCGCACCAAGGCGTGGCGACACAAGACGCTGGTGACCCAGTCCGCCTCGCGAGCCGAGCTGCGCCACGACACGCTGCTGTACGCGAAGCAGTCCTACTCCGGTGGCATCGGTTGCGAATATCCCGACGGCTACGTCGAGCCCGTGCCGGCGTTCTACGCTCGCATGGGCCAGATCGGCGAGCGCGGAGCCGCCGTGGTCGACGCGCTCGACCTAGCCGGGTACAGCGTGATCGCCAACGGCGGCACGGTCGCGGCCGAGTACTTCGCGAGCTGGTCCGGCGTGATGGCCACGCTCGCTGACATCGCCAGCCGCGAGCTCGCCGGGGAGACCCTGACCGGCGAGCAGATCGCCTTTCTCGGTCAGGTGATCGAGCAGGAGACCATCGGTTGCGGTGAGATCGCCTACGACGGCTGGTACCCGTCGCTGTTCTACAACCCCGCAACGCTTGCCGAGTCGCGCCCCACGGTCGCTGACGTTCACACCGCGCCGACCGACGCCGCGGGCACTCCCGTCGGCTGGGTGCTGCACACCGCGACCGCGCGGCCCATGCTGTTGGTGCTCACCGTGCCGACGTGCGACGCCGACCTCGCACGTGCGTACATCGGCCCGATGTCCGACGTTCGCACGGTGCTCACCGAGAGCTTCGAGCGGCTCGATGACGAGACCTGGCGCGAGATGCTCGACGACGGCCAAGGCGCTCGACCGCCGTGGAGCGCTTCGTTCATTCCGTGACGCGCACGACCGCGCCCATCGCCCTGACCCCGGCCGCGCCGACTACGAGATAGCGACCAGCTCGACCCGAAGCTCCCGCACTCGCGTGAAGGCGTCATCTCCGGTCACGAAGAGGTCAGCTCCGACCTCGATCGCGGTCGCCGCATGAATCGCGTCGGGCGTCTTCAAGCCCAGCTTGGCTCGGATCTCCGTGGCACCCTCGAGAATCGCCTCGGTGACCTCGATCAAGCTCAGGTCGGCGGCGGCGAACACCCGCTCGTACTGTCCGAGCAGGTCGACATCGCCCACGCGCAACGGTTGGACGCGACACTCGAGCCGCGTCAACTGCGAGGTGACGAGCCGGACGTCATCGCGATCGATGATGCGCACGACCGACTCTACCAGCGCAACATCGCCTTCCACCAAGTAGATGAGTGTGCAGGCGTCCAGATACACCAGCATCGTTCAGCGATCCCATGCATCCCGCTCGGCTCGAAGGCGGGCGTCGAGCTCGGATTTCGAACATCGGGCGGGCGCTGCCGCACGGACGACCTCGACGAGTCGTGGCGTCCCGGGGCTCGCAGGCAAGCTGTGAATCGTCACGAGGACGGCGCGATCGAAATGCCCCGCAACTGCTTCGTCGAGCACCACGCTGGTGGGACTCGCTAGACGGCCGCTGACGGTGAGTGTGCGCGCCACGATCGTTCCTCGGCCCATGGTAGCACACCCCCCTGGCGCCACTCGCGGACCTGTCTCGCGACCATGCGCCGAGCCGCCACGCCGGCGAATGTCGCGCCTGGCTCGACCGCGCGACCCTACTTCCGGCGGTTCTTCTTGCTCCTGCACGGCGGCCCGTTCATTCCGTGAGCTCGACCAGCGGCGTCGTCCAGCGCAGGATGTGGTGGTCGCGCTGTGGCGGCTCGGGCGCGAAGTGCTCGGCCAACACGGTCCACAGCGCTTCCGGATCGATCTCGCCGATCTCGAAGTCGTGCGACACGATGCGGGAGCCCGGCCGCAGCGCGCGGAGATTGTCGAGCAGCGCGAGGTTGAGCTCGGTCGAGAGATAAAGCGTCACGACCGTGGCCTCGCGCAGGTCGACCTCGAGCAGGTTTGCGGCGCGGATCTCGACGAGGTGCGCGACGCCGGCGGCGACGACGTTGGCGCGGGCCTCTCGCAGTCGCGCCGGGTCGAGGTCGAAGCCGACCGCGCGCGCGCCCCAGTCGCGGGCCGCCGCGATCACCAGGCGGCCGTCGCCACAGCCGAGATCGTAGACGAGATCCGAGGGTCGCAGCTCACAAACCTCGAGCATCTTGTCGACCACCGAGTACGGCGTGGGCACGTACTCGATGTCGAGGTGCGGCGGCGAGTCGTTCATCCGGCGCGCATTGTGCCACGTGGCGCTGGCAAGCCCCAGTGGTCGGGGTACTCTGAACCCGCGAGGGAGACCGGCCCATCATGTCCACGCGCGCGAGTGCGACTGCGCCCATTCGAGCCCCGACGCTCCGCATCCCGGCGATCCTCGCGTTCGCTGCGCTGAACAGCAGTTGCGGCGAGCCGGCCCGCAATACCGAAACGTCGAGCACGACGAGCTCCGACGCGACGACCGCCACCGCGAGTACGACCACCTCCGACGCCGGTACGACCACCGATTCCATCGACCCGACGGCTCCGACGTCGAGCACGGAGTCCGGCGTGACGGCAGGCGAAACCACCTCCTCGGGCACCGCGCAAACCGACGGCAACAGCGATACCAGCGGCACGACGCCCGCCACCAGCGACAGCAGCACCTCCGACGGAGGGGGCGCGCCCGATTGCATTGTCATCGACGATCCGGTGGCCTGCAATGAAACTGCCGGTTGCGCCTTCAACGAGAACCTCGGGCTGTGCAACCCGATCTGCGCGCTCATCGATGATCAGCCGACGTGTGTCATGCAGGTGGGGGTCTGCATCTGGCTCGACCGCGAGTGCCAGGAAACTGGGGTGTGATAGGTGGCGAGCCGCCCGGTCGGGTGGGGAGTGCGGGGTAGGGTGCAAAGCAGCAGGGCCTCGTGGCCGCGGCGACGTGGAGGTGCTGGAGTCAGGCCCGGAACGCAGCGGCGTGATCGCGCAGCTCCGCGAGCACCTCGTCGAGTTGAGCGAGGGCCGAGGTGAGGCCCTCGACCATTCCCATCGCCAGCAGGCGCTCCATCGCCTCGATGCTGGCGAAGGTGGAGAC
>CANLQR010000194.1 GCA_947492135.1 Deltaproteobacteria bacterium
TGGCCAGCGGCTGGACCAGCTGCGCGGCGCTGATCTTCGCCTCGGGCAGCAGCACCACCACGGGAATCCCGGCCACGGCACCATAGGCAGCCAACGCCGCCGAGGTATCGCCCGTCGAGGCACAAGCCAGCGCGCGAATGGGCTGCCCCTGCGCGATCATCTGCTTCACGCACGACACCAGCACTGTCATCCCCAGGTCCTTGAAGGAGCCCGTGTGGCTGGTCCCACACTGTTTGATCCACAGGTCGGCCAGGCCGATCGAGCGGCCGTAGCGCTCGGCCCAGAACAGATTCGTACCGCCTTCGAGCAGCGACACGACGTTCTCATCGGCAAGGTGGGGCGCGACCCATTCTTTCTTTCCCCACACGCCCGAGCCGTAGGGCCAGGTGGTTCGGAGCCAGCGGTCGTCGAAGAGCTTCATCCACGCCGCAGCGCTGCGTGCCCGCAGCGCGTCGGTATCGTGGACGACCTCGAGCAGTCCCCCGCACCCCGGGCAGCGATACACCACCTCACTCAACGACAGCCGTGGAGAGCAGCCCGCGACACAAGCGAACGACGCGCCGTACATCGCGGCGCAGCTTGGCAGGCACCTGCAGGCTCGCGCAAGGCCATCTGTAGGCCCCAGCAGGCCGGGCGGCAGGCCCTTTGCGCGGCGCATGTTTTCTGATCGTCGGGGCCCCTGCCGTGGATTTTGGGTTGCGTAGGAACGACGCGGGACCCTAGCCTACACGTCGATCGTGTCCAGACCGTGGCGAGCATTGTGGAGTGACAGCCGAACGCGCCGTCGCGTAGCCACCGTCTTGGTCGGCGCCGGCCTCACGACGGTGCCGTTGGTCGGAACCCTGGGCTATGAGCACGCGTTCGTCCTCGGACCGCTGGCGGCCGCAGGTGGAATCGCCGTCGGTGTCGACACCATTCGCGCAGCGCGGCAGCAAGGCGGTGTACGTCTGCGCGAAATCCTGCGCGATGCCCTGCGAGAGCTGGGCCTGTTGCTACTGCTCGCGTTTGCGATGCCGCTGGTTGGACAGCTGTGGCAACGGGCGTGCGAACCGTTGGGCGGGACGCTCTTCTTTGTGTTCGGCCCGTGCGTGGGAGCGGTGCTGGGCATGATCGCCGGCATGTGGGGCGGAGTTCTCGGCTCCACACGCGCCCGCGCACTGGCCTTGGGCGCGGCGCCGATGCTGGCGTCGACGGCCATCGGGGTGTGGCGTCTGATCGCCGACCCGGTGGTCTTCGCCTACGATCCGTTCTGGGGGTACTTTTCCGGCTCGGTCTACGACGAGGCGGTCACCGTCAGCGACACGTTCGTGCGGTTTCGCGGCTACAACGCGCTGGGTGCCACGGCAGCGCTGCTGGCACTTGCGGCCTGGCTCGGGCCCGAACTCCGGCTTCGCCGCCTCGGAGTTCGCGCGACGCTCGTGCGCGGCGGACCCGTCGTGCTGCTGACGGTGCTCACCGCATGGATCGGGCTACGCGGGGCCAGCCTGGGCTTCACCGCCAATCTCGCGTCGATCACCGAGGTGCTGTCGGGTACCTACGAGACCGAGCACTTCATCATCTACTACGCGCCGCGCTCGGCCGATGCTCGCACCATCGACACGGTCGCCCGCGAGCACGAGTTCGCCTGGGCGCAGCTGCGCACGGCGATGAATGGCCGCGAGCCTGCCGCCAAGGTCACGAGCTTCGTGTTCGCGAACACCGAGCAAAAGCGCCGGATGATGGGCGCTGGGACCGTGCAGGTCGCAGCTCCCTGGCGACGCCAGATCTATCTGGACCACCGCGCCTTCCCCCACCCGGTCCTCCACCACGAGCTCGCGCATATCTTTGGCGCGACGATCGGCGACCCGTTGTTCGGCGTGAGTCTCTCGGGTGGCCGACTGAACATGGGACTGATCGAGGGCTTCGCGACCGCGATGGCCCCCCGTGAATCCGAGCGACTCGACCTGCACGACCAGGCAACCGTGCTGTCGCGGCTGAAGAAGTTGCCGGCGATGGGCGCGATCATGGGCCCGGGCTTCTTCACCAAGGCCTCCCAGGTCGCCTACACCGCGGCCGGCTCGTTCTGCCTGTACCTGATCGAGACCCGCGGGTTCGAGCCGATGGCGCTGCTGTATCGCAGCGCCGGCGATTTCGACGCGGCGTACGGGACGGCCCTGGGCGAGCTCGAGCGTGAGTGGCTCGACTTCATCGAGAGCCGCGACGGCGTGAGCGATGACGACGTTTCGGCGGCGGCGCAGCGGTTTCGCCGCTCCTCGGTGTTCGAGCGGCCATGTGCCCACCGCACCGCCGAGCTCCGCGTCGAGATCGATCGCGCTGTCGCGCGCGGGCGCTTCGCCGAGGCCGTCGAAGGCTATCGTGGTCTGTGCACGCTCGAGCCCGAGCAACCCGAGCATGGGTTGGGCCTCGCTCAAGTGCTCGCGCTCGACGCACGGTGGGACGAAGCCCGGGGCGTGCTGGCCCGCCTCGCCCAGTCCGAGGATCTGACCACGACGATGCAAGCGGCGATCGCCGAACGACTCGGCGACGTCGAGCTCGCCTTGGGGCAGCACGAGGCAGCGGCCGCGGCCTATCATGCCGCCATCGCCCTACCGCAGTCCGAGGCGCGCTTGCGAGTCCTGCAGCTGCGCGAGCTAGCGGCCGGCAACGCCGCGCTCGCACCGCTGGTACTCGCGTACCTGTCGCCCTTCGACAGCAGCGATGACGAAGTCGTCCGCGCGATCACTGCGGGGTGGGCCGCCGGCGAGATCGCCAGACTTCCGCAGTTCGCCGGGCTCGGGGAGTATCTGCTCGGGCGCCAGCTTCTTGGTGCCGAGCGGGCGTCCGGAGCGGCCTCGCACCTCGAGCGCGCGCTACGGGACGACGGCGATCAACTGCCGACCCCCGAGTTCGTGCGCGCAGCTCGGGTCGCGTTGCTCGAGGCGTACACGCTGCTCGAACGCTGGGATGACGCCAACCGCGTTCTGCGGGTCCTCATGCAGGAGCCCGACCAGCCGCACGGTTACCTCGCGCAGTGGGCCGAGTGGCGGGACCGCCTCGATTTTTTCGCCCGCGAGTGACGCGAACCTCGACTACAGCCCACGCGTGATTCGCCACGCACGTCCATCTCGGATCAGCTCGAACAACGCATGGTCTTGCTTGCGTGTGTGGCTGCCGTCGACCTCGACCGCGCCAGAGTCGTCGGCGATCGCCTGCAAGCGAAAGCTCGCGTCGATCCAGGCGCGCACGGTGGCACGGTCCTTCATGACGTCGATCTCGAGATAGTCGATCGTGAAGCGAACCGAGTCGAGGCCGGCCATGCGCTCGCGCAAGACCAAGCCTAGCTCGGTGTACTCGAGATCATCGCCAGGATCGTCGGTACCCGCGGTGTCGTAGTACGAGGGGTGCGCGGTCGCGAGCACACCCGCAGCATCGCGGCGCACGAACGCGGTGCGATAGCGTTCGAGCACGGCCAAGATGTCGCGGTTGACGTCGTTGTCCGGAATCTCGGTGCCGGGAATCGTCGGCTCCTTCTTGCAGCCGGCGACAGGCGTGCCGACCAACGGGAGCAGGCACAGGACGAGACGAGTCAGTCGCGATCGCATGATGAAGGTAGCCGCAGCCCAGGCAAAGCAAGCCATACCGCTCCCGGGTCCACCGGCGCAAGCTTGCAAGCCCCGCCGCGGACGCCCCGTCGCGGCGAAAAACCATTGGATTGGCGCCACTTCCTGGTACCGATCCCCTGGCGATCTTGCCAGGCTGCGTGACATTTTGGCAGCCGGTGCCGAGTGGGAATGTCACCTCGTCCGACGCGGGCGGCGGGCAGGCCGGCTATCATCGACGCCACAGTGACCGCTGACGCCCGCCTCCACCCCCGCTTTGCGATCGACGCTCATGCCGACGTCATCGGTGAAGAGGTCGTGCTGTGTCGAGCGCTGGGCGACATCAGCCTGGGCGGCTGCTGTTTTTGGGGCGCCGGCTGGGAAGACGCTGGCACCGAGGTGCAGATGGTGCTGACGTTCCCGTCGTTGCGCTCCAATTTACCGGTGGCTGGCGTGGTGGTGCGCAGCTCGGCCCGCGACATGGGCATCCGCTTCCACAACCTCACCGACGAACAAAAGTGGGCGCTGCGAAAGCACCTGCGCGATCTCCAGACGATGACACCGCAGGAATGACCGCGCTCACCCCAGAGCAGTCGACCCTCGTCGAGCAGTACCTTCCGCGGGTGGCTGGGCTCGCGCGGGTCATCTCGACCGGTGTCTCCCACGCCAGCGCGGACGAGCTCCACAGTGCCGGGTGCGAGGGCTTGATCGAAGCCGCGCTCCGCTACGATCCCGAGAGCGGCGTGCCGTTCTCCGCATTCGCCCACTACCGTGTGCGTGGCGCGATGATCGACGCGGCGCGCCGTGCAGCACCCCACGTGCGGCGCCGTTCTCGGGCATTGCGAGCGTTGCAGGCCTCGCAGGCCCTGCTCGAGGAGGCCCAGCGTGTCCAACCCTCCACGGACATCACCGATCCCCGAAACCTGCGCGAGCGCGTCGAGGCTGCCGCTGCCCTCGTCGCGCAGACGACCGCCGCGGTCATGCTCTCGCGCCTCGCCCCGGTCGATCCCGAGACCGTCGCGGACACCGACGACAACCCCGAGGATCGCGCGCTGCGAACGCAGGTCCTGGAGCGTCTACGCGGACTCGTGGACCACAGCGACCAGGACACCCAGCGAATGCTCGCTGCGTTGTATTCGGACGGCCTGAGCATGCACGAGTATGCGGCGCAGACGGGGGTGAGTGTCAGCACCGTGTCGCGCCAGCACGCGCGGGTGCTCACCAAGCTCGCGGCGGCGATGCAGCGACGTGACCCGAGAACCACGCCGTCGAGCCCTCCACTCCCTGCGAGCGGCCACGCGCCAGCCTCAGCCGAGCACACCGTCGCATCACCTCGTGGTCCGCCGAGTCGGCCGGAATCTTGACGTGGGCCGCCATCGGCGGTGCCATCGGCCGCAGCATGGTCTGGATCGCTGCTCGCCCCCGGCTGCTGGCCTGCGGGGCCCCCTTGGTCTTGGCGCTCGTGGCCGCCGCCTGCGGCGAGGCCTCGCCCGCTCGCCCGCCGCGGAGCGCGAGCAAGGCGTCGTTGTTCGGAGATCCGACCCTGGTTCCCAATCGCGAGGGTGAGGCGGCGCGGCGCGAGCTCGCGGATGCCGGCGAGATCACAGCAGCGCTCGATGCCACCGGCTGGATCGACGACGTCCGTGTCGACGTCGAACGCGACGGCGATCAAACCCGGGTGCTGGTCGCAGGACGACTTGCCGACGACGCACCTTCCGACGTCACCACCCGGGTACACGGCGTGATCGCCAGTGTGTGCTCCGCCCACGCCGAGATCACCCTCGCGTTGGCCGAACCCGTTCGGCCCAAAGCCGATCGGCCGAATGATCTTCCGCTTGGCCTTCCGCTTGGCCTTCCGCTTGGCCTCGCGCTGTTCGGCCTGGGCGCGAGTCTAGCGATCGCGGCCGAGCGCGCGTGGGGACGCCGACGCCGCGGGGTCAAGCGGCACGGCGAGCCGCGAGCGCGGAGCTAACGTGGCCCGAATAACCGTGGTAGTCGCCGAGCGCGGGACCGAGCCTGTGCTCGAGCACCGTCGTGAGGTCGAGTAGATCACTGCGATCGAGCGCCACCTGCACGCGGTCGAGCAGCACCAAGACTCGCCGACCGTAGTCCGCCAGGACCACTCCGATAGCCGGAGCATGGGGGCGCAGGAGTTCGGACGAGACCACCACGAAGGTCAAGAACCGTTGCAGCCGATCGGCGGTGGACTCGAAGCTGGCCAGGGCAGGCCCCAGCTCACCGCTACGCATCGTCTGCGCGATGTCGCGGCAGTCCTGGGCGAGGCTCAACGCCAACGGGCCGGCCGTCGTCGCGGTGCGCTGGGCGAGTTCGAGGGCGGCGGCGTGCATGTGCGTGGAGCATCGCCCCCCGGGCGTCCAGACTTGAGTCGACCAGCTTGGCGCTCTCACTGGCCCAGCGATGACACCACCCGAGCGCCATGCTCCACCTCGGCGTGACTCGCCCCCTGATCGCGTGCGATGCTGACAACCGTGCTCGCGCGTCACCTGCTCCCATTCGCCTTGGTGCTCCTGCTTCCCTTGGTCGCCAGCGCGGACGAGAAGAACCCCGGCGTCGAGGCCTGCGCGGGCAAGACGCAAGGGGCCCCTTGCAGCGCCGATCGGGTGGTCCAGAACGCCGCTGGCAAGGCCGAGAAGCGCACCGAACCGGGCTCGTGCCAGCCCGACCAGTGCTGCGAACTCGACTATTCGTCGGGCCCACCGCCCAAGAGCACCTGCGGACCCTGCCTGGCCTGCAAGCCAGGTCCGGCACCGTCGACCACCGACACCACCGCCAACGCCAGCGGAGGCGAACCGCCCCGGACCGACACCGGCAATCCGCCGGTGGTCCCGCCCAACGACAAGCGCGGCTGTTCGATCGGTGAAAACACGAAGGCCGAGCCGCCCTGGTGGCTGCTCGGCCTCGTGGTGATCGCTCACCGACGTCGTCGCGTCAGCCGCAGGACGCCTTCGACTCGCCCTTGGTCACATCGATGATCTGCTCTTTCGCGGCGTCGATCCACTCCGAAGTGGCCGAGCGATACCCCGCGTGCGCGACCAGATCGTAGCACTGCAAAGCGAGATCGCATTGGCCGCGAGCGGTGTAGGCGAGCCCCGAGTAGAACAGCGCGTAGGCCACGAAGTCATCCTCGGGATAGTTGCCGACGACGTCGTACCACTCCATCAGCGCTTCGTAGAAATGGCTCTCCATGTAGAAGCCATAGCCGAGCCAGAATCGCACCTCGGCCGTGCGCGCGTGGCCGGGGAACTTGGTGAGAAAGTCCGAGAACAGCTTGCGGCTGCTCGCGTAGCTACCCCCGTCGAACGCAGCGTAGGCTTCGTCGAACATCGCGTCGGCGGACTTGCTCTTGCCAGGATTGGTCTTGGGCGCCGAGTCGATATTCGTGGGATCGAACGTGAAGACGAAGGTCTCGAGCTCGGTGCCCTTGTAATCGCCCTTGGGGGTCAGGTCGAGGTTCTTGCCCTTGTACGCCGTCCAGGTCTGCTGGCCATCCTTGCTCTCGGCCCACAAGCGCACGCCCGAAGCCGCAAGCGGCGGAGCGTTCTGGCCGGACTCCACCCCTGACAGCAACGCCTCGCCGCCATCAGCGACGGTGAAGGCCAGTGATTCGGCGTCCTCGGCGGGCTTCGCCGGTGCCCACTTGCCGCCAGACTTGTACTGAACGAACAGCTTGAGGTCGGCACCGGTCTTGTTGCGAACGCTGAGCTGGCGCGCCTTGAAGGTCTGAACCTTCGGCTCAGGCGTGTTGGGCTCGACGGCCGCCCAGGCGGCTGAACGCCCGATCTCGTTGCTCCCGTACTTCACCCAGATGTAGCCGTCTTCGCCCCACCAGGTGTCCCAAGAGTTGCGCACCAGCCAGGCCCCGCGCTTGTCGTCCCAGCCCGCGATCACCACCGCGTGGTTGGGCTGGCCGCTCGCGCCTTCGTCGAACACACCACCGGCGTAGGCGCTGAACGCCTGCGTCACGTAGACCGACGAAGACAGCGGGCCGTGGGCACACAATGAGGCCTTGAGTTCGTCGACACTGGGGCTGAGCGTCTGCTCATTGACGAAGCCCCACGCGGCGATCTTGTGCGTCGGCTTGGCCTTGTCGTTGCACTGGCCGTCGTTGTTGAGGTACGGCACCTCTTCCTCGACCACCGCGCCCTTTTGCGCGAGCCAGTCATAGACCAGCGGCGTGTATCCGCCGGCGCAGCTGCCGATATCACCAAAGTCGGAATGCGTGGCGCAGTCGACGATGTACTGCTCGGAGAAATTCAGGTTCGCGTCGAAGCCGTTGGCGATCGCGCTCGCGCCCTCGAACACGCCCATCGTTGCGAACGCCCAGCAGCTACCACACGTGCCCTGCGAGCGCGGCGGCGCGAGGTACTCCTTCCAGCTGAACGCGGTAGAGCTCGGCGAGCACACCGCGTCGCCGACCATCGGCTTCACCGGATTGTCGACGTTGTCGGAGCTATTGCCTTTCTTCGGCTCGACGATGGGCGCACCGACCTTGGTGCTGTGGATCCCGTCAGGGCGGATGGGCTTGGCCCGACGCAGCGCCATCTGCATGAGGTTCGGCATGCGCTTGACGCCGCGCTTTTGCATGATCGCGCGGGCGCGGGCATTCTGCGCACGCATCAGTGCGAGCTGCTTGGGCTCCGGAAGCTCGCGCAAGCCGGTGAGCTGAGCAATCGGAACATCCATCGCCTTGGTGTAGCCGACCCGGAAGCCGCGCTTCTTGGCCACGATGGTCTTGCGGAGCGCGCTGAGCCGAGCCTGGACCTGCTTGGGTGCGGTGCGCTCGCGCTTCTCGAGTTCCGCGCGGTTGGTCTTGGTGGTGAAGGCCGTGACGGGAATTCGCGCGGGCGTCTTGCGCCTGACCGCGGGCCGTTTGTCCACCGGCTTTGCCGCTGGCGGCTTGCGCACGCCCGCGTTCGCGGCCACGTTCCGACCGGGACGTGGCGGCGGACCCACTCGCCCTGCGGTACGCACACCCGGTACCGCCTTCTTGGTCGTCGCGGGAGGTGCAGTACGCGTGGTGGGAGCGGCGGTGCGCGTCGTGGGAGCGGCCTTGCGCGGCGCGGGCGCCCTCGTGGCCGGTGCGGCTGCGTCGACGTCGACGAACATCCCGTAGACAAGAGACTCTTCGGCGTCAGCGGCCGACGAGTCGATCACCGCGTTTTCGTTGGCGTCGATGCCTTCGATCTGCAGCGCAAGAAGCAAGAGCGCGTGAATGAACATCACAAGATCTCCGAGGGGGTGGAGGGGGCAAGGACGCGACCGTGACCAGCAGCAACGGTTGGCGAACGACCGTACATCTTCGACGTGGACCGGGGAAGGTCATTCCGATCGCCCCGCAATGGACCTATTAATGGGGCTGCGAGGCCGGACGCCTTCGGTTTGCGGGAGCCTTCGTCGCTGCTTCTGCCAGCGGCGGCAGACTCGTGGTGCGACCCGGCCGTTGATGCGGTTCCCAGACCTTCTCGATGTACCCGAGGTTCCTCGCGGCGTTCGGATTGCGTGGCAGCAGCGTGTGAAGCCCGACCAACACGACGCCCACCAAGACGCCCCCGGCCAGGGCAAACCAGGTGCGTGCCGCGGGTTCGATCGCGCGCATCCACACCAGCGCGAAACCGATCACCGACGTGATCACCACGACCGCGACGAGGTCGATCCCTGCGAGCCACCCCGGGGCCGGCCCCAGTGCGACGTAGGGCCGTAGATCCCCTTGCCACAGCGGCACGAGCACCTCGGCAACCGGCACGTCGACTCCGCTCGAGTCAAAGTGCGGCCACAGATTCGCGGCCAGCCCGTTGACGATCACGCCGTACACCGCCACGCCAAACAAAAGCGCGATCCATGGCGCGCGGGTCCGTGCCTGGGCATAGATCTCGGCCCAACCCAGCACCAGCGACGGCAAGGCGATCACGAAGTAGCGCGGACCCACACGCCACCCACCCTCGAACGACAGGCTGACGTTGATCCACAAGAACACCAGCACCAAGATCAAGTGCACGCGTGACTCGAAGCGTCGGGCCTCGTCGCGCCCCGCCATCGCGAGCCCCCAGATGCCGGGCACCACGGCCGGGGCCCACCACAGCAGTCCACCATCGATCGAGAGCAACTGGACCCGCACGCCTGCCCACGTCGGCCAACCCAGCCCCAGCAAGCCCTGCCCGTGTTTCTCGGCGAAATCGCTCACGGTGGCATGCTGGTAGCCCGTCGCGAATGCCGAACCAAAGACCTGATCGTGATAGGCGGCTAGCAGCATCACGGGAATGAGCGCACCGATCACCGCCGCTGCGATCGACGCCGGCATGCGACGGTCCGAGCGCCAGCGCAGCAACAACCCCACGCCGATCGGAATCGCAGCGAAAGCCGCGATGTACTCCACCGCGATCGCAGCCGAGGCCAGAGCCCCGCCGATCGCACACCAGGCCCAGCGGCCGGTATTCTCGGTCCGCTCGAGACCCGCCGCGATCGCCGTGATGCCGACGTGCAGGAACATCGCCGCCAGCGCGTGCCCGTAGAGTAGATGGGCATAGACGATCGCCGGCGTGGCCAGAGCCCACGTCAGGACCGCGGCCATCGTCACACCAGCGCCAAAGACCCCCGCGTGGCGCCGCCACAACACCATCGCCAGCAGCAACGTCGGCAGGGCACCGCCGAACCACCGCGACCATCCCGTGACGGCGCGCAACGTCGGCCCGTCGTCGCCAGCCAAGGCCACCGCCACCTGGTAGCCCGCGGCGGCGGCGAACGTCGCACCGGGGGGCTTGTTCGGGTACAGCCGTCCGTCGTGCTTGGATCGTGCGGTGTCCGGCCCGGCCTCGAGTCCACGCACCGCCTTGCCGTCAATCGCCCACTCGTCGGCATCGACCCACGCCATCGCCTGCATGATGCGCGGTCGTTCGTTGGCGTTGCGGGTCTGCTCGAAGTAGGGAAAGTTCGCGCCGGTCGCGAGCGCGAGCAACAGCCATACCCCGGCCGCGGACGGCGGGCTCCAGGCCGAGACCCGCAGTCGCGCGGACGGTTCTCCCTTCGCCATGTCGGCGTTTAGGAGTCGCTACTGCCCGATGGCAGCGCCTGCTGGGCCTTCATGCGAGCCTTGAGCGCGGCCAGTTCGTCGTCGACCCGAGTGTCGCCCTCGAGCTCGGCGAGCTTGGCGTCGATCTCGGCGTCCTGCACCTCGGGAGACAGCTCGGCATGGGCCTCGTTGAGCGCCTCGAGGGAAGCGATGTGGTTCTCGATCGCCTCCATGCGCGACAAGGTTCCGCCGTCGCCGAGTTGCCCAGGGGCGACGCCGCGCTTGGCGGCACGGGCCTGCGCCATCAACGTGCCGCGACGCAGGTTCAGCATCTTCAACTTCTGCTTCGACGTGGCGACATGGACCTGCATGCTTTCGACGAGCCGGCCTTGCTCAGCGAGCGCGATCCTGGTCTCGCTCAGCTGGATCGAGATCTCGGCCTTGCGTCGCAGAGCCTGGCGCGCGAGATCCTCGCTGTCGAGTCGCAGGGCCTGTTCGGCGCGCTTGCCCCACTCGGCTTCGTCCTTCGCGAAGCCCTCGACCTTACGCTCCATCATCTTGCGATCCACGACCGCTTGATGCAGGTCCTTCTCGGCGGACTGGATCTGGGTCGCAAGATCATCGAGCAGCAGCGCCACTTCTTGGCCGGGATCCGACACCGCATCCACCGCGCTCGTGAGCGTGCTCGAGATCGAGTTCTTGAGGCGGCTGAGCAGCCCAGGCTTGTTGTCACTCATCGCAGAAGTCCTCTTGGTGCGTCAGCGCTGACCGACCGGGCGGCTGACCCGCGCACGATTCGGGTCGCCCGCATGAGCCGCTAGCGTACCAACTCACACGCTCGCCGCCACTGCCCGGTGCCCGAAACAAGGAGACGATGGGTCAGCGACCTCAGTCACGGACAACCGGGTCCCGGCGTGGACCGCTGGCTTGGGTGTATTCTCTCGCGCCGACGGTGGGAATCGAAGCGACGGCGGCGGGGTTCGGTGCGGTGCGTGGCCACGCGGTCGCGCTCGCGGGGCTCGAGCGCGCGCTCGCTCGCGGGCAACTCCACCACGCGATGCTGTTCGTCGGACCCCGAGGCGTCGGCAAGGCCAAGGTCGCTCGCGCGCTCGCCCGCGCGCTGCACTGCCCGGTGGCGCCGCGCCGCGGTTGCGGCGAGTGTTCGACCTGTCACCGGATCGACACCGATCGGCACGCCGGCCTGGAGTGGATGGTGCCGGAGTCGATCGGGGCAAAGATCAAGGTCGAGGCCGCCCGCGAGCTTGCCACACGCCTCCAGCTCGCACCGTTCGAGGGCGACGCTCACGTGGTCGTGCTCGATCCTGCCGAAGCCCTGACCGATCAAGCGTTCAACACGATGCTCAAGACGCTCGAGGAGCCCCGCCCCGGGGTCCACTTTGTGCTGATCGCGGAGGCCCTCGACGGCCTGTTACCGACGATCTTGTCGCGCTGCGCCGTGCTCAGGTTTGGCCGACTCGGCGACGACGACGTGGCGTTCGCACTCGACCACGCGCTCGCCGACCGCCCCAGCGACGACGAAGTGCCCGCCGCACGGCGACTGTTGGCGATCCGACTCGCAGACGGCAGCGCGGGTACGGCCATCGAGCTGGCACTCGACGTCACCCTCGACGCGACGCATGCCCTACTGCGAGAGGCCTCCCGCGCCGCCGAACGCGGGCCCGCGGTGATCTTCGCTGGCGAGTCCTCGGCCCTGTCGACCTCGTGGGCCAGCGCCACCGCTGGCCCCACGACGGGAAAGTCGGCGCGCGAACGCTTGGCGGTGATGCGAACCAGCGAGCTATGGCTGCTGGACCTTCGCGAGCGCCTCCGCGGGCGCGATGGTGTGCCCGACGTCGTCGCGCCCCGCGGCGATCGACGGGCGTGGACGCGTGCCACCGAGACATTGATCGAACTGCAGACCCGACTCGAACGCAACGCCAACGCCCGGCTCGCGTTCGAGGCCGCGTTGCTCGACCTGTGGGAGCACGGCGACGATGCTCGGACCTGAAATGTCGCTCGCCGCCGCGCTGCGCGACGCGGCCCACGGTGAGCCTGCGGTGCGCGCGGCGGGGATCCGCAA
>CANLQR010000195.1 GCA_947492135.1 Deltaproteobacteria bacterium
AGGCGCCGGTGACCGAGAGCAAGGCCCGCGCACACAAGTTCCGCCCGGCCCACACCGCCGGCGACCTCGAGGTCGACGACGGCAACGGCGCGCCGGTGATCGCGAAGCAACCCAAGGTCCACGTCGCAACGCCCACGCTCGACATCGGCCTGTTCACCGACTCGCTGCACGCGGCGCTCAAGGACAAGGTCCGCGGCTACTCGATGGTCGTCCGCAAGAACAGCTCGCTCGCTACGCACGTGATCTGGGACTACGCGAAGAGCCCGACCGAGGGCAACAAGGGCTGGACGATCGACACCCGCATGCACATCGCGAGCGTGAGCAAGCTGCTCACGGCGATCACGATCGTTGATGTGCTCGACGAGCAGGGCATCTCACTCGACGCGAAGATCGGGCCCTACCTGCCCGACTACTGGAGCGTCGGTAACAACGTCGCCGACATCAGCTTTCGCGAGCTCATGCGGCACCGTTCGGGGTTCGCGTCTGACGACAGCGACGGATCGTTCCCAGCGATGAAGCGCGAGGTCGCACGCGACGTGTCGACGGACCCCAAGAGCCACTACGCGAACGTGAACTTCTCGCTGCTGCGCGTGCTCGGGGCGACGGTATCTGGCTGGGTGCCGGCCGATACCGAGTGGGATTCGGAGATCAACGACGCGATGTGGGACATCGCTGCGACGCAGTGGCTCATCTCGCGCACCAACGCGAAGGTCCTCGCGCCGTCGGGCGTCGCTGCGATGAGCCCGATCCCGTCGGGTGATTCCGCCTACGCGTACGGCAGCCGAACCGACAACACCGGCTGGGACTCCGGCGACGTCAGTACCCAACTCGGTGGCGTCGGCTATCGCCTGTCGCCGAACGACGTGGCCAAGGTGCTCGGCACGTTCCGTCGGGGCGGCAAGATCGTGCCCGAGAGCGTCGCGAAGGCCGCCATCGAGGGGCACCTGGGGATCAACGGATCGATCGACACGCCCGCCGGCAAGGTCTACTACCGCAAGGGTGGCTGGGGCGGCAGCGACATCGAGAAGTCGCTGGCGTACTACATGCCCGGCAACATCGAGGTGGTGTTGTTCGTGAACTCGCCGATCGGGGCAGAGGATGCATCGATGCGACTCACCGTCGAGAACGCGTACCTCAATAGCCTGAAGTAGGGCCGGCCGCACCCACCGAACACTGCCCATCGGAGCGGCAGCTACGCCAACCGATCCGAATCACCCACCCAAGTCCCCACTGGGCGGCGGCAGCAGCGGTTTGACAGTCATTCATGATGTGTATGATAATCATACACGCCATGAATGATGTACTCGACCGCCTGCTCGCGCCGGTGCTCGACCGCGCCCTTCGCAGCGCGCCGGTCGTCGTGGTCAGTGGCGCACGTCAGACCGGCAAGAGCACACTCGTGGAGGCGTTGACTGGTCGGCGCTACGTGACGCTGGACGATCTCGACGACCTCGATCGCGCGCAACGAGAGCCCGAGGCGCTGCTGCGCGGTTCGGAGCCGATCACGATCGACGAGGTCCAACGCGCGCCGAAGCTGCTCCACGCGATCAAGCGCGCGGTGGATCGACGGCGCACGCCCGGCCGATTCGTGCTGACGGGCTCGGCGGATCTCCGTCTCATGAAGGCGGTGTCCGAGAGCCTCGCTGGCAGAGTGGTCCACCTCGGTCTTCGGCCGATGACGCGTCGCGAGCTGCTCGGAGCCGGTCGCGCGGGGCTGTGGTCCGAGCTGCTCGCCGCACGCGACGACGATTGGCCCGACGTGTTGGCGGCGCACTCGACCGCCCGCACGGACTGGCGCCGGCTTGCGCGCGCGGGCGGCTATCCGACGGTCGCGCATGCGCTCGGGGACGACGGCGCGCGAACCCAATGGTTTGCCGGCTACACCCAGACGTATCTCGAACGCGACCTTCGCGAGCTATCTGCCGTCGCATCGATCGTCGCGTTTCGTCGGCTGATGCGCGCCGTCTGCTTGCGGCTCGGCAACCTCGTGAACCAGACGGAACTCGGTCGTGACGTCGGACTGCCGCAGCCGACGATCCGGCGCCATCTCGGACTGCTCGAGCTCTCGTACCAGCACGTCGCGCTGCCGGCATATGCGGTGAATCGCACCAAGCGTCTCATCAAGTCGCCGAAGTCGTACTGGGGAGACACCGGTCTCGCGATGTTCCTCGCCGGCGAGACGGATCCCCGTGGCGCGCACCTCGAGAACATCGTCCTGAACGACCTGCTCGCGTGGGCCGGAGCGCAGGTCGATCCGCCGACGATCCAGTACTGGCGCACGGCGGCCGGTGACGAGGTCGACTTCATCGTCGAGTCGCAGCAGGGCTTGTTGCCGATCGAGGTGAAGACGTCGACGCGCGCGCGCATCGACGATGCGCGGGGCTTGGCCGCATTTCATGCCGAGCACGGGCGGCGCTCGCGTGCGGGGTTGCTGCTGCACGATGGCAGCAAGGTCGAGTGGCTCACCGACCGCGTGCTCGCGGCACCCTGGTGGATGGTGATCTGAAGGTGACGCTTGCTCCCCTACCCCCCCTACCCCACGCCGTACTGCAGATCCGCCAGCACGCGCTCGCACTCATCCTCGATCGGCACCACCCCAACCCGCGCGAGAAAGTCATCGACCCGCGGCCACAACTCACTCGCCGCCCGCCGCCGGAAGAAGCCGAAGTGCCCGACCCCATCGAGCTCCAGCGCGGCAACCCGCAGATGTTCGTGCTCGATCGACGCGCCCACCAAGCGATCGTGCAGCCACTGCACGTTGGCCAGCGGCGCGAACGAATCGTCATCGAACGTCAGCGCATACATCGGCCCGTGCCATGCGGCCATGCGCGCACGCAACTGCGGCAGCTCGGACAACAAGTACTCGGGATGGCTGCACCACCGCGCCCACTGTTGCGCGACGCCTGCGGGAAGGTCCTCGCCCAACCCCGCCCAGCCTGGCAGATGGCCGAACCCACGCGTCATCGCGGGGATGAGCCCCCGCATCACTGCGGACAACCAGTGCTTGCGCGGCGAGTCATGGCCGCCGACGTACCCACTTTGGGCGCCGACCGTGATGATCGCGTCGGCCGCGGGCAGCAGCGTCGCGGCGATCTGTCCGCCAAAGCTGTGCCCCACCGCGACCAGCGGTAGCGCCGGACGACGCGCGGCGAACCACCGCTGCACCACCCTGGCATCGTCGATCCAGTCCGACATCGTGACCCGATCGGCGGCGATGGGCAGCGTGCGTGATCGACCGATGCCGCGATAGTCGTAGGTGAGCACCGCAACGCCGCGCTCGGCCAGGTGCGTGGCCCAGTCGCGATAGAAGCGCTGCGGCACCGCGGTCGCGCCGTGGATGACCACCTGCGCGCGGGCCTCGGCGGTCGGGTGTATCAGCACTGCGCCCAGCGGGCGACCGTCCAGTGCGGGGATCTCGAGTTCATCGACGCGGACCATACGACTGTTCTTGAACCCAGAAGCCCCGCGGCGCCGCAACCGGCCGCGCAGACCGGGTCTGCGCCGATGCAGCACCCTTGGGCGTAACGCCAGGCGCTCGTGCGACGGTCTGGGTCGACAGCGACTTCCTCGGTACCATGGCCAGCGCGCCCGCATGCCTGCCGAAGCCCTGAGCTGCCCCACGTGTAACGCCAACGACTCCTCGCGTCCCGACGCGCAGGGCCTGCACACGTGCGTCTACTGCGGCGTCCGCTATCGGATCACAGGGGGCACACCCAAAGCCCTCACGCCCAAGGGCACCACACCGAGCCCCCGCGGTCCCACGACCGCGATCATCGTGGGTGCCGTGGTGGCGGCCGCGGCGATCGGCGCGGCGGTGATCGTGCTAGGCAAGGCGCCGGCAAAGAGCAGCGCATCGGATCGCGGGGTACCGACGATTGTCGTGCCGAGCACGGCGACACCGACGAGCGCGTCGGCACTCTCCCCCGTCACACCCCCCACCGTCACAGCCCCAAACCCCACCGTCGTCGTCGAGGCACCCGCGGACCCCGTCCCCGAGGCCCCCGCAACCGCGCACTTCGAGCTGCACCACCGGCGCCCGAGCTCGGGCACGACGTTCTACGCGACGGGCTACGTCACCAACGACTCCCCGTATGTCATCGAGCGCCCGAAGATCACGGTGGTTCTGAAAAATGACGCAGGTGTCGAGGTCGGCACCGCGTTCGGCTTTGCCGACGAGGTCATGGCGCCGGGCGCAACCCAGGCCGCCGAGCTGCTGGTGATGAACCCGCCGGCGTTCACGACGATCGAGTTCGAGATCGTCCCGAAGAAGGCGACCTACATCCCGCCGCGGGTCGAGGGACTGCGCGTCGAGCCCGGCCCGATCGAACCGGCCGCTTTTGGCAACGGCTTTTCCGCGCACGGCAAGGTGTACGGCGGCACGGTGCCCGCGCGCTTCGTCCACATCCAGGCGCTTGCGTTCGATGGCGCGGGCAAGTTGCTTGGTATCGACGACGCCTACGCCAATGGCGAGGTGCTGCAGCCGGGCGACTCGGCCCGCTTCGATCTGCCGATACAACCCTTCTCGGAGAAGCCCGCGCGCTGGGAGTTTTCGGTGGTCGGGATGACGGTGGACTGATGGTCGAGCCACCCACCGAGCGCGCCGCAGTGAACCCGCCGCCGCTACCGATCGATCGCAGAGCCGCTGTGGTGCGCGTCGAGCTCGACGCGACCTCGTGGGTCGACGTCGTCCACGGCTTCGTGCCCGAACCCGACGCCTTGTTCGAACATCTCCGCGCCAGCTTGCCGTGGACGCAGGGCCGCAGCGTTCGCGACGGCCGGATGATCCCCGATCCGCGCCTCGGTGCGAGTCTTCGCCGCGAACAACTCGCCGCGATCCCGATCCTGCGCGCAACCGGCCTCGTGCTCGAGAACCGCTACCGCATCCGCGCGGGCGGCATCGGCCTGGTGATGTATCGCGACGGTCGCGACAGTGTGGGATTTCACCGTGACGACGAGATGCGCTATCTCGACAACACGGTGGTCGCTGCGGTGTGCCTGGGCGCCACCCGACCCGTCGTGCTGCGGCCCTGTGCGGCCGGCCCCGAGCACGTGTTCGAGCTCGGCAACGGCGATCTCTACGTGATGGGCGGGCGCTGCCAGGCCGACTGGCTGCACGCGCTGCCCAAGGTCGAGGACTGCGGCCCGCGGATCTCGGCGCTGTGGCGGTGGACCTCGAAGCAAGGGCCGCCGGTGTCGAGCCCGACCCACTTCATCGCGGACGCGCCACGCAAGCGGCACTGGCGCTAGTCGGGCGTTCTCGCGGGTGGTTCGCCGGCCTCGGTGATCGGCGGGGCAACCGGCGGTGTGCGCCCGCGCAGTCGGTGCCATACCGCCGCGACCACCGGCGTCACCGCCAGGGTCGCACCGATGCGCAGCGGCTGGGTGGCTTTGGTCGCGAGCCACGCTGCACCGAGGGTCCCCCACGCCCACGCGCCCTCGCCCGAACCGCCGATGGCGATGGCGAACCCGGCCACCGTCGCGAAGAAGATCGTGAAGTACGTGATGATGGCGATGCGCCCGTACTCGGCGAAGTGTTCCTTGAGCTTGACGCTGTTGCGTGACCACCACGCCTTGACCCGGCCGAACCCCGTGGGTGGTGTCTCATCCATGAGCGAAGGTCCTCAGCTTGGTGCACAAGATGTCCAGCGCGACGTCGTTGCGTCCGCCTTCGGGGAGGATCATGTCGGCCCATCGCTTCGACGGCTCGACGAACTCCAGCGTCATCGGTCGCACGGTGGAGTAGTACTGCTGGCGCACGGAGTCGAAGCTCCGCCCCCGCTGCTCGATGTCGCGGCGGATCCGGCGAAACACGCGGATGTCGGCGTCGGTATCGACGTACAGCTTGATGTCGCACAGCTCGCGGAGCCGAGCCTCGGCGAGGACCAGGATCCCCTCGACGATGATCACGCGCGCCGGCACGACCCGCTCGGTATGCGCGGCGCGGCGATGGGTCGTGAAATCGTAGACCGGCACAGCGACCGGCTCGCCTTGGCGCAGCGCAGTGATGTGCGCCACCAACAGCTCGGTCTCGAGCGCGTCGGGGTGATCGAAGTTCAGCGCGCTGCACTCGTCATAGCTGAGGTCCGGGCGATCACGGTAGTAGCTGTCGTGCTGCAGCAGCGCGACATCCCCAGCGACCGCCGCCGCAAGCCGAGTCGCCACGGTGGTCTTGCCCGAGCCGGTCGCACCGGCAACTCCAACGACGAGACAATGCACCACCGGTGGGTAGCACGACCGGGCACCACGAGGAATGATCCGCGGGGCACGGCTGCGCAGCGCGACTGCGCCGTGGCGATCCGCCCGCGGGGCGGCGGCCTGATCCGGTTCTGATGCGGGCCGATCCGTGGCAGTGCGGCTGCGGCGCGCTACACGAAAAGACTGATGGCCCTGTCTGCTCGACTCCGCGCGAACGATGGTCCTCGGGGCGGTCCCCAAGACCGCTCCTGGATCCGCCTCACTCCCGGCCAGCTCGAAGCCCGCGCCCGCGTGCTGGCAAAGCTCGACGACGGGACGTATGCGCTGGAGTCGGCGCCGTGTTTCTGTGGCGAGCCCGCCAGCGACCTCGAGATCGCCGGGCGCGATCGGTATGGCTTGCCTGTGCGAACGGTCTTGTGCCCCAGCTGTGGGCTCATGCGTTCTGATCCGCGCATGGACGCGGACTCCACCGCGCGCTTTTACCAGGACGACTACCGCGACCTCTACACCGGGCCGGGCAACGGCGACGCCCTGTTCGCCAGCCAGGTCAGCCGCGGTCGTGGGCTGGTGAAGCTGCTGGAGAAGCTGCTCCCAACCATCGACACCGTCTATGAGATCGGGTGCGGCGCCGGTGGACTGTTGCTGCCGTTCGCAGAGCAAGGCAAGCGGGTCGCCGGCGTCGATCTCGGCGACGAGTACCTCGAGTTTGGCCGGGCCCAGGGCCTATCGCTGGTGCACGGCAGCGCAGACGATCTGTTGGCGCAGGCCGGCGAGCCGGCGGACCTGGTGTTGCTGCTGCACGTACTCGAGCATTACCTCGATCTTTCCGAGGGCATCGAGCAGACCTTGCGGCTGGTGCGTCCGGGCGGTCTGTTGCTGATCGAAGTCCCGGGGATTGCGAGCATCGCCACCGGCTACCGTGGCGACCTGTTGTCGTATCTGCAAAACGCACACAATTTTCACTTCACCGCCGCGACGCTCGAGTTCGTGCTGCGTCGATGTGGGCTCGACGTGCTGGCTTCTTCCGAGTCGGCGCTCGCGCTGTGCCAGCGGCCGCAAGTCGCCAACGACACCGCGAACCCACCCAAGCCCAACGCCGCAGCCGAGGTCTTGCGCACACTTGCCGACCTCGAGCGAGCGTTCTGCGAGCGGGCAGCGCGCGAGCGGGCGCGCCAATAGACCCCAACGCCGATCCCCACGGCCGCGACCCACCCGATTCACGCGCCACCGTCGTGAACGAGGGGATATGCTCGCGCCTGGTGAGCGCCTCGATCTCCGACAGGGCCAAGTCCTCGCGAGACGATCTGGCGGAGACCACGGTCGTCGATGGCCTGGAGACCGGCGCCGAGGGCGTCGCGCCCAGACTCGCGCGCGGCACCAACGTCGGACGCTACGTGATCATCGACGTGGTCGGCAGTGGCGGAATGGGCGTCGTGTACAGCGCCTTCGACCCTGAGCTCGATCGCAAGGTGGCGCTCAAGCTGCTGCGCCCCGAAGCTCGCGCCAACGTCGGCAGTCTCCGTGCCCGTGATCGCTTGCTGCGCGAGGCGCAGGCGATGGCGAGGCTCTCGCACCCGAATGTCCTGCCGGTGTTCGACGTGGGGACGTACGAGTCGGCGGTGTTCGTTGCGCTGGAGTTCATCGATGGCGAGACGCTGCGCGCCTGGCTCGACCGGGTTCGCCCGCAGTGGCCCGAGATCCTGGGTGTCATGACGGCCGCGGGCCGGGGCCTGGCGGCCGCGCACGCCGAGGGCCTGGTACACCGCGACTTCAAGCCCGAAAACGTGCTGCTCGGTCGACGCGGCGACGTCCGCGTCATGGACTTCGGACTCGCTCGCAACACGATGGACAGCGAGTCCGCGGAATCCACCCACACCGACGGCGTAGCGGTCGCGGTGTCCGACGGCGACAACCTCACCAAGACCGGCTTCGTCCTGGGCACGCCAGCCTACATGGCGCCCGAGCAACACCGCGGCGCCGCGATCGATCCTCGTGCCGATCAGTTCGCGTTTTGCGTCGCGCTGTACGAGGCGGTCTACCGCGAGCGGCCGTTCGCCGGGCGCCTCGCCAGCGAGATCATGGCGGAGGCACTTGCCCAGGCCGTGCGACCACCCCCGCAGGGTGCCAGGGTCCCGCGATGGTTGCGACGAGTGATCCTTCGCGGTCTGGCGCCCCAGCCGGAAGAGCGCTGGCCGGACATGGCCACGTTGCTCGCGGAGCTCGGCCGTGACCGCCGCGGACGCACGGGCATCGCGGTGCTGCTGGCATCGACGGCTGCGGTCGCGGTCGCGGCCGGCGTCGCGTTTGGTCGCAATGCCGACCCGACCTCGCCATGTGCGGTGCACAGCAGCGATCTCGACGACGTGTGGAGTCTCGAGCGACGTGCCGCGATCGCGGCGCATTTCTCGGACAGCGGGCTGCCGTACGCCGCCGAGACCTGGACGCGGGCAGCCGCGGCCCTGGATACCTACACCAACGGGTGGATCGCCGCGCGCATCGATGCCTGCGAGGCGACCCGAGTGCGTCGCGAGCAGAGCGAGTCGACCATGGAGCGTCGGGGCTTCTGCCTCGATCGTCGCAAGGCGCAGCTCGACGGACTACTGGGCGTGTTCGCGGCCGCGGATGCTGCGGTCGTCGAACGCGCGATCGCAAGCACCGGCAGCCTCGAGCCTTTCGCCACCTGTGAGAGCGCCGACGAGCTCGGCGGCAGCGTGCCGGCGCCGTCACCCGAGGTCGTCGTCGAGGTCGAGCGACTGCGTGGCGAGCTGGCCCGTCTACGATCGCTGCGCAGCACCGCGCGCTTCGACGAGGCCCTCGCGCTCGCCAGCGCCACCCGCGATGCCGCGGTGGCGCTGGGTTACGCGCCACTTGTCGCGGAGGCCCGGATGAGCGTCGGCTTCGCGACGGCGGACCTCGGCCAGCCCGAACCCGGCGCTGCCGAGATCGTCACTGCGATCGACCTCGCCGAGGCCCAGGGCATGGACACCCTCGTGGCCCACGGCGAGGCCGAGCTCGTCACGATCGTCGGTGAGCTGGGACTGACCGACCAGGCCGAGCGCTGGGCGGCGGCCTGCGTGGCCAAGCTCGGGCGTCTCGGCGGCAACGACCGCATCCTCGCCCGGCTCTCGGTGGCCCGCGCCACGGTGCTCGACGAGGCCGGCCGCTATGCCGAGGCGCGGCAGCACGCACTGGCAGCGCTCGAGCTATGGACCCGCCTCGACCCCAACAGTCCCGAGCGCGCGATGGCACTGGGCAACCTCGGGCGGGTTGCGTTTCGCGCCCAGGATTTCACCACCGCGCTGGCCGACTTCGAGGGTGCCCGCGACGCCGCGATCGCAGCCTACGGGCCGCGACATCCGGAGGTCGCCAAGCTGTTGTCGAACATCGCGACGGCCTTGCACGCTTTGGGAGAGTTCGACCGCAGCGGTGCCGCGCTCGAACAATCGCTGGCTCTGTTCGAGGCGGTGCTGCCAGCCGACCACCCGGACATCGCCATCACGCTCACGAATCTCTCCGCGTTCGCGTATCGCACGGGGAAGTACGAGCGAGCGATCGAGATCTCGGCGCGGGTGATCGAGATGCGCCGCCGCGTGCTGGGCCCGCGCAGCCCGAAGATCGCCGCGTCGTTGAACAACCAGGCGATTTCACTGCTGGCGCTCGGCCGACTCGATGAGGCGCTCGAACGCTATCGCGAGGCGCTGTCGCTGTACGACGAGAACTTTCCCGAGGGCCACCCCGATGCGGCGATGATGCTGACGGGGATCGGTGAAGTGTTGCTGCGCAAGGGCGAAGCCGATGCCTCGATCACACCGCTCGAGCGGGCCTTCGCCCTGGCTGGTCAAGGGGTAAATCCCTATGCCGCGGCAGAGTCCCAGTTTTTGCTCGCGCGGGCCTTGTGGGAGGCCCCCGTCGCGCGCGACCGCAAGCGCGCGAGGATGCTCGCGCTGCAGTCGGAGGCAACCCTGCGCGCAGCACCCGAGCACGAGCGCAAGCACCTGGAAGGAATCGAGACGTGGTTGCGCGAACACTCGTTGTGATCGGAGTCGCAGCGCTGGCGTGCACCGCCGAGCCGGCCTCGACCGCGATACCCACCGGCCCTGTCTCCGAGCGGGACCCGACCGCGGATCCCGGCGTCGCTGTGTCCGAGTCGGACAAGACACCGGTTACACCCGCGGCCCCGACGTCGGCACCGCTCGCCGCGCCACCCGTGGTGCCCCCGATGGGCTGTTGGGAGCGTGAATTCGGCACGCCGCCCGCAGGAAACGCGAACACGCCGTCCCTGCCCGCGGCAGTGCCGGGTTGCGTGGGCTGCGAGCAACTTCGCGTCGGACCCACGGCGGTGGGCCTCCACGTCGAGGTGCTACGCCGGGTGCAGTCGATCGTCGAGAGCTTGCCGCCGCCCCCGATCGACGAGCCCGTGTTGTGGCTCAACTCCGGCGCGCGTCAGGGCGATCGCGATGACAGCATGCACAACCAGGCCCTCGGAATCGACGCCGTGATCTGCGGCCTCGACACCCGCGCCACGGCGAAGCGTCTGCGCGATGCTGGCTTCACGTGCGTGATCGAGTACTACGACGGCGCCGGTAATCCCTGCCACTTTGCCCATGCCGACTTGCGGGCAACCTCGTTTGCGCAGGGGGCCTACGCCAAGGGCGGCCGCAAGGCGCGGAGCTGTCCCAAGCGAGCGGCGAGCCGCACGATGAACTGCGACAACTCGATCAAGCGCGACTGGACGTACTCCGAGGGTTGATCCTCAGGCGTGCTGCGGCATCATCATCGGCGCCGCGAGGATCGCCGCCAAGGCCTTGTACGCGCGGTGGGCTCGCACGCGCACCGCCCCTTGGCCCACGCGCAGGCGCGCAGACACCTCGGCCATGCTCAAACCCTGCAACTTGTGGAGCCGCACGACCTCGCGTTGCGTGGCAGGCAATCGCTCGAGTGCCATCGCGACGCGGTCCGCGGCCTCGCGACTGCTCTCCTTGGAAAGCTCGAGATCCTCGGGACTCTCGTCGGATTCGGGCGCGCCGATCGAGGCACCATCGCCGCGGGCAAACACCGCTTCGTGCCGACGTTGGCGGCGATAGTTCTCGCGCAGGTGATCGAGCGCGACGTTTCGCGCGATCGACAGGTACCAGCCCTCGACCGCACGATCCGCGGCCGCCGGCAGCGACTCGAAGCGCTCCCGGGCAAGATGCCCGCGCAAGAACGTCAGCTGTAGAAGATCCTCAACGAGCGCGGCATCGTGGACGAGCCGGTTCAGTCGTGCACGCACCCGCGGCGCCAAGGCCGAATACAGCGGCTCGAACGCGCCCGGCTGGTCGGCGACGTAGCGCGACATGAGCAGGTGCAGCCGGCCCTCGGATGGGGTCGGAACAACGGCGGTGGTCTCGGGTTGGGCGTGGGACATGGCGACGTTCCTGGTGCCTGGTGTAGTAGTTGACTGGTCGTCTAATCTGACGACAAAAGAAACCGGGCCTATAGGGCCGCGTGTTGGGCGCTGGGCAACAGTCCACCCATGGCGGTGGTGAGCAGCCGATCGAACACCCGCGGGTCATTCGCGGTCTTGGTCAGCAGCATGGCGCCCTGGATGGTCGCCATGAGTGATTCCGCGGCGGCGGCGGGATCGACCCGGGGCATCTCGCCAGCCGCGACGCCGCGACGAATGATCGTCTCGAAGGCCGCCCGCAGCTGATCGAAAATGGCGGCAATCCGGGTGCGGATCGCCTCTTCGCGGTCGGCCATCTCGAGGCCGAGGTTCCCGATCGGGCAGCCCCGCGCTCGACCGTCCTGTGCACAGCGTTGGGCAACCGACCCCTGCAACGCAGCGAACATCGCCCGCAGTTGCATCGGCGCGGTCATCCCTTCGCGCATACCCTGACGGGCCAACTCTGCGTAACCCTTGGCATACTCGTCGATCGCCTCGAGCACGAGGTCGAGCTTCGAGGCATAGAAGTGGTAGAAGCTGCCCTTCTTGAGGCCCGCGGCATCGCAGATGTCCGCCACGGAGACCGCGGTATAGCCGCGCTCGCGGAACAGCTGGGCCGCGGTGGCCACCAGCCTCTCCTTCGCGTCGCTACAGCGTCCCATGGGTCCCCGATTTCATTGTTGACCGACTGGTCAACTATATAGGACCGACTTCCGCGGTCGTCAAGTCGGACCTGCAGATCGACGACGTCGGGCCTGGACCCCACCCGTCGCAACCCCGGGGCCTTGCCGCGGTACCGATGGATTGGGGGGTAGCCCCGTGTGCTGCGTCAGCGCAGTGCCGCGCCCCGGTTGGCCACCGACCTTGCGCCTTCGCCCCTCCGGCACCTGCCCGGTTCCGATCGGCTGCCACAGCGGCACGAGCTGGTCGCGACGGTTGCCGATCAAGTCATCGCGGCCCATCCGGCGCAGCGCCGCGCGCAGCATCGGCCAGTTGTTCGGATCGTGGTAGCGCAAGAACGCCTTGTGCAGCCGCCTCAT
>CANLQR010000196.1 GCA_947492135.1 Deltaproteobacteria bacterium
GGTCGTGCCCGAAACTGCGCCGGCAGCCGCCGCGGTTCCCGACGCGGCGTGGTCCGCTGTTCGCGGCAAGCAAGTGACGATCTCCAGTGCCCATGGTGACGTCGAAGGAGAGCTCGCCGCGTCCGAGGGCGACACGCTGGTGATCATCGCCGACGATGGTACGGTGCAGACGCTGGCCAAGGCCGATGCGACCGCCCTGCGGGTGCGCAAGATCGATCCGCCCCCGGCCGCCGCCAAGCCCGTGCCTGCACCGGCCAAGTCGGCCGACCCCTCCGAAGAGATCGTCGACGACGCAAAGCAGGACGACGAGAAAAAGCCCAGCAAGAAGGACGGCAAGCCCAAGCGGGATCACGCGTTGCTCGGGGCGTTCACCGCCCAGGGCGCGGCGTACACCCACTGGCGCGGAGAGGGCATACGCGCGGGCGGTGCTGCCTATGCGATGGACTGGGGCGTCGGCGTCAATCCCACCCCCAGCTTTGGCATGTACGCCGTCGCCGGCGGTCTGCTCGCGGCGCGCATCGACGACAAGACCACGCGAGCCAACTATGGTCACGTCGCGTTCATGTTCGCGTTCGGCGGCAAGTACTACTTTTCGATGATCGGGGCGGGCGTCGCGTTCAACCGCCTGAAGTTGCCCGACGAGACGCAGAAGGACATCGGCCTCGCGGTTCCGATGAAGCTGTTCGGTCGCTTGCCGCTACCGCACAACCTCTACCTCGGCATCGGATTGAGCTATGAGCTCGGGATCGTCCGCGACTTCAATCGCTTCGTGAACGGTATCGGTGGACAGCTCGTGTTCGGGCGCTGGTAGCCGCGGGGACCCGAAGCGGCGCAGGGCCGCTGGCTCGAGACGTCAGCGCCGGGGCCTGCGGCTCGCGACCGCGAGCAGTACCACGCCGATCGCAAAGCCGACCGACGGGGTGGAGTCACCCGCGAAGTTGCAGGTCGAGTCCGCGCTCGGCTTCGCCGGAGCCGCGCCCGTTGCCGGAGTTGGGGCCGTCGCGCCAGTCGCGGGAGTCGGGGCCGTCGCGGGCGAGTTCGGGCTCGGCGGAGCGACCTTTGCTGGCGGCTCAGCCTTGCTCGGCGTCAACGAGGTGTCACACACGGTGCAGTCGTAGCTGCTGACTCCCGGATTGAGGACACCGCCGGTCCGGCGTTCGCACTTTTGCACGGAACACGCACCGGCCTTGCCGTCCACTTCACACCCATCGCCGCCCACCCGATCGCGACAAGCCTCGGCGTGCGGATTGGGGACGACGATGTCGGCCCGAGCGTCCGTGAGCCAGGTGAACGCGGCGACCAGAGCGAGCGCCTGAGTGCAGCGAGAGATCGTGAGCATCCCCGGCATCATGCCACGCCCGAGCCCGGCGCCAGGGGTACGAACTTGTAGCCGGCCCCGCGCACCGACAAGAACACCACGGGGTTGCGCGGATCGGGCTCGAAGTGCCGCCGCAACCGCATGATGAAGTTGTCGACCATGCGGTGGCTCGGATAGTCGTGGAGCTTCCACACCTCTTGTTGGAGCTCCTCGCGACTGAGCACGCGGCCGGGGTTGTCGGCAAAGTATCGCAACAGGTCGAGCTCGAGCTTGGTCAGGTGCAGCGGCTCGCCGCGCATGCGCACGTCGTGGGTGTCGAAGTCGACGACCGCCTCACCCAAGCGCAGCACATTCCCCGCATTGCGTGGGGTCTCGGTCTTGCGACCCCAATCGCGGCGTCGTATCAGCGACCGCACGCGCGCGAGCAATTCTTCGAGTACGAAAGGTTTGGTCAGGTAGTCGTCGGCGCCCGCGTTGAGACCCTCGATCCGATCGCCCAGGGCGCTCCGGGCCGTGAGCATCAAGACCGGCGTGGTGTTCCCGGCGTCGCGGAGCTTTTGGCACAGCGCGAAGCCATCGACGTCGGGCAGCGTCACGTCGAGCAAGATCGCGTCATAGGGCTGGTCGGCCAGCAGCAATCGACCGGCTTCGCGTCCGGTTGCCGCGACATCGACGGCGTAGCCCTCGAGCTCGAAGTTCAGCTTCAGACCGGCCGCGAGGTGATCTTCGTCTTCGACCAGCAATATCCGGATCGTTGATTCGTTCATGCCGAGCGCTCGCTGGCGCCTTCGCGGACGGGAAGGACGATCGTCATGCGCGTGCCGGTGCCGGGCCCGTCCGAGTGTGCGTTGAGCCTACCACCGAGGCCGCGGACGAGCGCGTTGACGACGAACAGGCCCAGGCCGGTGCCTCGGCGCGTGCGCACGGCCTCGTCGTCGACGCGATAGAACCGGTCGAAAACCCGCTCGAGATCCCGGCGCGGGATGCCGATACCGCGGTCGGCGACTTCGATTCGGAGGTGGGCGCCGTCGAGGGCGGCGGTGAGCGACACGTCGGCCGGCGGATCGGAGTACTTGACGGCGTTGTCGAGCAGGTTCTTGACGACGATCTCCAGGGCGGTCGGATCGCTGACGATACTCAGATGGTCGGGAATGTGGATGTGAAACATGTCCTGGTCGACGGCGTGTCGACGCCCGACGGTTGCGATGCATCGCTGCACGAGCCTGTTGAGATCGATGGAGACCGCGGCATGGCCCCGACCACCGTGGCCGAGCCGCGTGGCTTCGAGGATGTCGTCGATGAACCCGGTGAGCCGTTCGACGTCGCTCCGCATCATCTCGTAGAGGCGCTCCCCCTGCTGCGCTGGTAGTTCGGGCCTGCGCAAGGTCTCGAGGCACAGACGCAGCGAAGCCAGCGGGCTCCGCAGTTCGTGGGTTACCGAGTCGACAAACGTGGTCTGGCGTCGGACCTCGAGGATCTCCCGAGCCAGGAACACCGAGAACAACACCAACACCGTGATGATCGCCGTGAACGATGCGATGCCCGCGACGAGCAACCAGACGTTGCTGGCGGCCCACTGCTGCGTCAGCTCCTGATTGCCGACGATGACGTAGATCCACCCGACCAGCAGCGCTGTCGAAAGCGCCACAGCAACAGAGCCGTAGATGATGGGGCCCGAGATCGACCGAGTCTGGCGGCGCACCATTTTGGACAGCCGCGGTGATGATGGCGCGGTTGCCTCGGCCCGGCCACCGGGCGGCGCCCACCACCCCGATCGGTGTCGATCCTGACTCGGATCGCGGCGTTGGGACCAACCATCCACAGCTTTTCCACGACTGTGAATTCCCCGCCATTTCGGCCAATTCGCCGCAATACGGCCACGTAGGGGGATGTAGGCGCGAATCGCGGAGCTCGCGAGCCTGCGCCTGCTCGCGGTGGGTCGTAAAAAGGGGGGTCGGGCGGTTAGCATGTCGCTCCCTCAAGGAGCGTTCATGACCTTTGTTGTCACCTCGAACTGCAACGGATGCCGATTCACCGACTGTGTGGCGGTCTGTCCCGTGGAGTGCTTCCACGGCGACGACAAGATGCTCTACATCGATCCCGATGAATGCATCGACTGCGGAGCGTGTGTGCCGGAGTGTCCGGTCGAGGCGATCTTCGACGAGACCGACCTGCCCACCGCGATGCAGGAATACAAGGGCATCAATGCCGACCGCGCCAAGGGTTTGCCGGTGGTCAACGAGAAGGGCACACCCAGCGCGGGTGCCGATCAGCGCAAGAAGGACCTCGGGTTCTAGGCAGCGGTCTTGGACTTGTGGCGGCGCGGGGCCGCGCGGGGTTTGGCGTTCCGGGCGCGAAATGCCGCGAGCACCTCGGCTTCGCGCGCGCGCGACCAGCCCGCGCGCAGCGTCTTGCGCCGGGCTTCGGGCAGGCCTTCGAAGTAGGCGAGGGTATCGATGAGGATCGAGCGCGCGTCCCGGCACTGCAGGCCTGTCGCGAGCGCCTTGGCGTTGCTCACCTGTCCGAAGCCTGCGGTCTCGCCGGTGCCCGGCACCCAGATGGGTAGGTCGGCACCAAGCCCGACCTTCTGGGAATCGAGAAACGGGGTGTCGATCCAGGTGAGCTTGGCGTCGCTGCCGGTCGCCTCGATACAGGTCTGGAGAAATTCGCCGATCGGCATCGGCTCGCGGGGCCCGCACAGGTTGAAGACTCCCATGTGGCGGTGCTCGAGGGCGCCGATCATCCATGCCGCGAGATCGCGAACGTCGATGAACTGCAGCGGATCGGTGGGCAACCCGGGTGCCACCACATCGCCGCCGGCCTTGATGCGAACCGGCCAGTACGTGAAGCGGTCGGTCGGATCGCCCGGACCCACGATGTACCCGGGGCGAACATTGGTGACCCGCCCAGGCATCGTCGCCTCGGCGGTCTGCTCGCACAGCGCCTTGAGTGCGCCGTAGAACTCCTTGACCACCTCGACCTTCGGGTCGGGCATCGTCGCGACCGCGGCGGTCTCGAGCAGATTGACGGCCGAGAAGTCGGCGTAGGCCGAGATCGAGCTCACGAACATGTAGTGTTCGACCTGATCGGCGAGCAGCTTCGCGGAATCGCCGACGATGCGTGGGACGTAGCCCGAAGTGTCGATGACCGCATCCCAGGTGCGACCACGCAACGCCTCGAGGTTGCCGTCGCGATCACCCTGGAGCTTCTCGACGCCGGGGAATAGCTCTGGCCGGGTCTTGCCGCGGTTGAACAGCGTGACCTCCCACGACTTGGCCAGCGCTGCGTCGACCACGTGGGGACCGAGAAACCCGGTGCCGCCCAGCACGAGCACTCGGGGGGCCTTGGCGGCGACGACAGGGGCGGGGGCGCCGAGTTGAGTCGGAAGCGGCGCCGGCGTGGTGGACGGTGGCGCGTCCCCACGCTTGCAACCCAGGCCCAACGCCCACGGCGCGGCCGCACATCCCAGCAAGAAACGACGACGTGAGGCAGACGTGGACATGGTGTCGGAGTCTACGACCCGCGGCGCACCCGCATGGTTTCGCGAGGCTTTCGCAGGCCCGATCGGTCCGATCGTGACACAGTCTGCCGGGTGTCCGCCGTGCCGACTGTCGATCCGCGCGCGCGTGGGCACGGCCCCGTGCTGGCGGCCGCGGTTCAGTTCGCCTTTGTGATGACCGCGAACTTCGTGCTGCGCAGCGCACGGGAAGAGATGGGTGTCGCCGGCGGGGTCTCGAATCTGCCGTGGATGTTTTCGGCCACGCTGGGTGGGACGCTCGTGCTGGTGCCGCTGTATGGATGGGCGGCGTCGCGGCTAGGCCGCCGTGGGCTCACGATCGCGATCTACAGCGCGCTGGCGCTGAGCCTCGTCGCGTTGCACCTCGCGTTCGTGACGATCGACGACGGCGGTGCAGCGCTCAGTCGCATCACGTTCGTGTGGTTGAGCGTGATCAATGTGATCGCGGTCGCGAGTTTCTGGAGCACCGCCGTCGATCTGTTCAAGGGCGAGGCAGCGCGGCGGAGCTTCGGAACCATCGCGGCTGGGGGCACGGTGGGCGCGCTGCTCGGTCCGACGCTCGCGCTACTCCTCGCCGAGCGGCTGGGAGCCCGCGGACTGCTGCTGGTTGGCGCGGGTCTATGGGTGGGTGCGATCGTTGCCGCGCTGGTCCTGGAGCGCTGGGTCGAGAATCGCGACGACGCGGCGCCGGCCCGGTCCCCCGTCGGTGGCGGGATGTTTGCCGGCTTGCGTGCCTTGAGGGTGACCCCCGAGCTGCGTGGGCTCGCGATTCATGTCCTCGCGTTCACGGCCACGTCGACGGTGCTCTACCTCGTCCAGGCTCGCATCGTACGCGACACGATCGCGGACCCAGGCGAACGGACCGCACTGTTCGCGAGTATCGATCTGGCCGTGAATGTCCTGGCGCTTGCGGTGCAGGTCGGTCTGACCGGGCGCATCCTCGGCCGCCTCTCGCTGGCGTGGGCGTTGGCGGTCCTGCCGCTCGTCACCGTGGTCGTGTTGGTTGGGCTTGCCGTCACGCCGGTGCTGGCGGTGCTGGTTGTGGCCCAGGTGGTGCGCCGGGCTTGCGAGCATGCGTTTGGCAAACCCGCGCGCGAGCTGTTGTACGAGCACACCCCGAGGGTCGCGAAGTTCCACGGCCAGAACGCGGTCGACACCGCGGTGTATCGCGCGGGAGATGCTGCGTGCGCGTGGGTGGTCGACGGACTGCACGCAATGGGAGTCGGACCCTCGGTGCTGCTGCTCGGCTTTGCCGGGCTCGGCGTGGCGTGGAGCCGCTTCGCCTACCGGTTGGGCAGGTTCGCAGATTCGCGGTAGCGTACTCGACGCGCACGGTCCCTTGCGGCCGCGCGCGGACCCGCATTGTCATGCCTCACGTCTAGCTTGTTGCTGCTCGCCGCCGTGGCCGGCCCGCCTGCGGTTGACGCCGCGACGCCGGAGTCGCCCATGCCGGCTCACGCCGATACCGTGCCGCTCGCGGAGGCGATCGTTCTGCGCAGCGGCGCGACGTGCCTCGAATCTGCGCGCCTCGTTGCCCAGGTCGGTTCATGGATCGAGCGCGACCGCATCGATGCTCGACTGATCGTCGAGGTGGTCGGCGACGCGACCAATCCGCGCCGGCTGGCGTTTTCACTGCGACGAGGCGAGGACATCATCGCGGTTCGACGTTTCGATCCCGCGCCGGCACGATGCAGCGATCTGCACTCGGTCGTTGGCTTGGCGGTGGCTCTGGCGCTCGATGCCACGCTGCTCGAGAATCTCCAGCGCGAGCCTCCCGAGCTGCCAGTGGTGTTGCCGCCCGAGGTCGAGCCCGAGCCCGAGCCCGAGCCCGAGCCCCGCCTGCCAGTCGCGCCGAGCACCAAGCCGGCGGACGTCACCGTGAAGACAACGCAGCCGAGGCCACGGCGCTGGATGTTGTGGTCGGAGCTCGCGGGCGCCTTCACGATCGGCGCACCGCCGGGCACGGGCGGCGGCGTGCGCTTCGGCCTCTATGCGCGCTGGCGAGAGCTCATCGACCTTGGCGCGGGCATGGTGGCCCAGTCGTCGGGCGCCGAGCGTATCGGCGACGGGACCGCGCTGATGTCGGCGGTCGCGGGCAGGGTCGACGTGTGTGCGGGCCCGCGACTGGGGCGCGTGCGATTGCGCGGGTGCTCCGGACTGCTTGCAGGTGCGGCCCTCGCCGCGGGCCAGGGGTTCAGCAACGACGCCACGCTCCGGCTACCGTGGGTCGCGGTTCCCATCGGCCTGCGCATCGAGACCCGCGTGGCGCCGCGATTTTCTTTGCTCTTTGGTGTGGAGGGTCAAGGAACGGCCGTTCGGCCCACGTTTGACGCCACGAACCCGGCAGGCGTGCGAAGTTCGCGGAGCTTCTCGCGGTTTGCTGCGGTGCTCGAGGTCGGGCTCGCCATCCTTCTGTGGTAGCGGCCGCTCGCGGCGGACTGACGTCAGCGCGTGCGCGATTCTTGTGGCCTTGCAGGTGTTGGTTTCACGGTCTGAAGGGAAAGCGCTGGTGCGACCATGCAGTCCGTGGGACCCTCCTCAACAGCCGTGGTTGGCTCCCATCTGAACGCGGAGGCGCTGTATCGTGCCCATTCCGAGTTCGTCGCTCGGTTCCTGCTCAAGCTCGGGGCAGCCGGGCAGGACGTGCCCGATCTTCTCCAAGAGGTCTTCTTGGTCGCGCACCGTCGCGGGGGATTCATCATGGGGCCCGCCAAGCCCACCACATGGTTGGCTGAGATCGCCTTTCGAGTCGCCTCTGACCGTCGCAAGAAGACCAAGCGAAAGCCCGAGAATGCCGACACCGAAGCCATCTCTTTGCTGCCAGCCCGCGGCGCCGGCCCCGGCGACACAGTCGAGGCGCGTCAGGGTTTGGCTCGGGTACAGCGGGCGCTCGACACGCTCACTTCGGACAAGCGCGCCGTATTCGTCTTGTTCGAGCTCGAGGGCGAGTCGTGTGACGCGATTGCCAACGGCCTGGGAATTCCCGTCGGCACCGTGTATTCGCGTCTGCACGCGGCGAGACGCGAGTTCGCTCGGGCTCATCAGCAGCTATCATCGGATCCGCGTGATGCCGAGGCACTGGGCCCGGAAAAGAAAGCTGTTGCAGGGGCAGGCGCATGACTGAAGTACCGACAGCCGAGCCGGTTCGCTGGCTCGAGGACCCCTCGATCAGCGCCGCGTTGCGTGCCGATCTCGCCCATGGCTCGAGCGCCGGGGCCGCTGGCATCGACTACGGCGCCGGTCTGGCCGGGTTGCGAAGCGCGATCTCAGCCCAGACGGGCGTGTTGGCGCCCGCCGCTGCTGCGGGAACCTCGGTGGGCTTCAAGGCCGTGGTCGGTGGGCTTGCCATCGGAGCGCTCGCGAGCCTGTGGGCGCTACGCGATGACGCGGTCTCGCCGTCTCAACGCACGCCGGCGCCGAGCGTGGCAGCGTCGGAGCTCCCCGACACCCCGAGCGTCCCGGCGCCAGCGGTCGAGCGCGTGGTTTCTGGGCCAACTCCGATGAGGTCAGCCGTCGCGCCGGGGCCCGACCAGCGGCCTGCGGTGGAAGCAGCTCTGCCCCCGATCGAGGCGTCCCAGATCGCCACGCCCGAGCTCGCCACGCCCGAGCTCGCCACGCCCGAGAGCGAACCGGCCAAGCCCTCACCGCGGTCGCGTGTACCCGAGTCCGACAGCGATCGTTATCTGCGCGAGGCCCAACTCGTGGCCCTGGCACGCAAACAGGTCGTCTCTTCGCCGAAACAGGCGCTGGCGTCGACCCGCAAGCACGAGCGCGAGTTCCCCCGCGGGGTGCTCGTCGAGGAACGTCGTGCCATCGAGGTTCACGCGCTCGCGCAGCTCGGGCGCGTCGACGAGGCCCGAGCCAAGGCCGCGGCTTTCCTCAGTGACTTCGGTGATGGCCCGCACGCTGGTTCGGTCCGCCGAGCCATCGCGTTCGACGGCGAGCAGCCGTAGGGGTGCGGCTCGCAAACTTCTGGGCTATCGTGGCAAAGATGGTGCAGTGCGTATCGACGGGGTTGCGGGTGGGCTGTGGTGCCCTCGTGCTCACCGTCGCACTCGGCTGCGAGGTCCGTGGGCTGGTCGGCTCCAACGTCGGCGTGAGTGGTACGGGTGGCGGCGGCATGGAGACCGGCAGCACCGGGTCCGCCGAGAGCGAAGCCGAATCTGCGTCGCCCGAGACGTCGGGGTCGACCTCGTCGGGTGGTGACGAGACCTCGGGCATTCGTTTCGATCTCGGTCAGCCCGATTCGCCGGCGGCGTGCGAAGCCCCGGTCAGCGAGCCTTGTGACGCGCAGGGCGAGGACCCTTACAACGCCCTTGGGATCAACTGTGGCGGTGGGCCTACGGCCACGGGTTCGTTTCGCGGCAAAGCCTCGGCGATCACCGTGCACCACGGCAACCTCGGCACGTCGAGCGCTTATCCACCACGTGAGGGCGAGCGATTCGTGGTGCTATCGACCGGCGTCGCCACCGACCTCGCAAAGCCGCCCGAAGAGCTGCAGGCTGCGGATCCTGCGTGCCTGCCGATCTCCTGCCCGAGCACGCAGCACAGTGCTGAGGTCCTCGCCATGCTCCCGGAGCCGATCGACGTGCGCAAGGTGTCCGAGACCGGCGTCGACTGCACCGAAGACGAATCGTTGGTCGGTACGGGCGATTGCTCGAACTCGCTGTTCGACCAGTTCATCGCAGGATCCGGGGCGGTCGACTACGCAGAGCTTCGGGTCGACACCGTCGTGCCCGACGGCGTCGATGGGCTCAGCTACGACTTCGCGTTTTTCTCGGTCGAGTATCCGATCTGGGTCGACCACGCCTCGCCGTACAATGACATGTACGTCGCTTGGCTGGAGTCGGAGGACTGGACCGGCAACATTTCGTTCGATGAGTTCGGCCATCCGATCTCGGTGACGGGCGTGTTCCTCGACTACAAGGATGCCCCGTCCGCGGGCTGTCCCGCGCCCTGCAACGCGCCCGAGCTGGCCGGGTTCTCGATGGAGGGGCACGCCGGCACGAAGTGGTTGCAGACCACCGCGCCGGTCCAAGCTGGCGAGGAGATCAGCCTGCTGTTCGCGATCTTCGATCTGACCGACGGTGCGTACGACAGCATGGTCGCGCTCGATCACTTCGAATGGACTTGCAGCGGTGCACCGCCTTTCACCCGACCCGTCGGCTGAGCGCGTCGGTGGGCCCGCACGCGGGTGTGCGGGGCTCGCGGCCAGGCGCGTGGTGGTGGTCGCGATGGCAGGACTCGGCGCGGGCTGCATCATGTCCTCGCAGTGGGGAGGCGGCGAGGCGGCGCTCGGATCATCGACCGGGCCGGAAGAGTCTGCGGACGACACGTCCGCCGGCGTGACGACGGGAGCACCCGGTGTGCCGACGACGTCGGCCGGTGGTGGCACCTCGGGCGGCGACGACGTGCCGGTTCCGCGGCAGCCACCGAACGCTGGCGAGTGCTGCGAGGTCGCCGAAGGCGTCGGCTGTGGCGATCGCGACGTGATGGCGTGTGTCTGCGCGGTCGATGCCAAGTGCTGCACGCACGCATGGGATGCGCTGTGCGTCGATCACGTCACCGAGTCCGGGTGTGGGGCCTGCGGGGTTGGCCCGGCCGGGACCGATTCGGCCGACTGTTGCACCGCTCACCCCGAGCCGTCGTGCGCCGACGTCGGCATTGCCCAGTGCGTGTGCGCGATCGATCCGTACTGCTGCGAGGTCGGATGGGATCAGCTGTGCGTCGATCAGATCGCGCAGAACGGGTGTGGCGCGTGCGAGGGCCCCATGGTTCCTGCGGATTGCTGTACGCCCGCGCGAGCCGGCGGCTGCCCTGATCCAGGGATTGCCGAGTGTGTCTGCGGCTACGATCCGTACTGCTGCGAGACCCAGTGGGACGAGCTGTGCATCGACGAAGCGTCGAGCTACTGCGGTGGTTGTGGTGGCGACGCGGGCGACACCGGTGGACCGTTGGACCTCACGGATTGTTGCGCGGCGGGAGTCGGACCGTCCTGCGCCGAACCCGACGTGGCGCAGTGCGTGTGCGTGGTCGATGCGTTCTGCTGCGAACAACTCTGGGATGCGGTGTGCGTGCTCGAGGTCGAGACGCTTGGCTGCGGCGTCTGTGAGGGGGCGGGCGGCTCGACGGGGGGCAGCGACACGGGAGGCGGGACCACGACGGGTGCCAGCACGGGTGTGAGCTACTAGCGTAGGCTCGGCGAGAGGGGGCGCGGCGAAGATCGGCTCTCGTTGGCCGCGAGAGGTGTGCAACGAGCTCGAGTTTGCGGCCGACGCAGGTCTAGTATGCTCGGAGACTTCATGAAGGCCAACCTCGCCAACCTCCTGTGGCCGCTGGCGGTCGCCGCCTGCTACAGCCCGAACAACGACCCATCGGCGAGCGCGACGGCAGGCGGCAGCGAGTCCTCGACGGCGGAATCCACGGATCCCACCATGCCGACCACCATGACGTCGGGATCGACCGCAGTAGGAACGAGCGCGACTGCAGACTCGGGCAGCACGGGCGCCGACGATGAGTCGACAAGCGAAGACCCCTCACGACCGACCGGCACCGACGCTACCTCGGGCGGACCCGCCGTCCCGTTCTGCGGTGACGGAACGGTCGACCCGAACGAGGACTGTGACAATGGTGAAGACAACGCGCTCACCGCTGCGTGTCGGCCCGACTGCACGATGGCGAGGTGCGGCGACGGGGATATCTGGGCGGGGGAGGAGGGCTGCGATGACGGCGATGGGGACAACGTTCTCGAGATCGGCGCTTGTGCGCCCGACTGCTCAGGAGACATCGAGGTGCGGACGATCACCCAGCGAGGGAATTTTTTGGTCGATGACGGCGACTTCGGAAACAATCCTGTAGCGTCTGCCGACGCCCGATGCCTCGCTGGCGAGGTTGCGTTGTTCGCATACCCCAACGTTCGCGAGGCAGCGCTGGATCCGTTCGACACGTCGCGGTCACTGGACTGGGTTCTCCTGCCGTTCACCGCCTACACGAACGACGTCGGTGACCTCGTGTGGATCACCGACGATGTGGCGTTGCTCGGCGTTCGAGACGGAGGACAACAGCCATTGCTGGCAGCCATTGAACCGTGTGTCGACCCGTGTCTTCAACGAAATGTGTCAGGACTCGCCGATGGCTGGCTCACAAGAATCACAAATACCTGCTCCTTGTGGACGGACGGATCCATCGGAGATGCTCGCGTGGGCGATCCTTATGCCACCGAGGGGTTCCTCGACAGCGGCGAGTCGCGCGGGTGTGACGACTTCAGCAGGGTCGGCGTGTACTGCGTTGAGCAGTAGTCCGGCGAGACTGCGGTTGCACTCGGGAGTTGAGGGCGGGCGTCGCGAGACCCACTGCCCCGGTCCGCCGTTCCACGACACGAAAAACCCCGGTGCTGGGCAGCACCGGGGTCTTGGGGTCAAAACGAACTCGGGTCGGCTCCTAGCAGGCTTCGACGACAACCACGCCCATGTCGCAGTACGGGTTCGTGCCGTCGTCGGCGCAGCAGCCGGCTTCGGTCAGATCCCCGCACTCGCCACCCTCGACCAAACCGTCAGGGCACGCGATCGGGTTGGCGCCGTCGGGGTCTTCGCCTTCCAAGCCACAGGCGTAGAAGCCGGCCTTGAGGTCCCAGCCGCAGGTGCCCGCGACGCCGGTGTCGGTGCCGGTGTCCGCGACGCCGGTGTCGGTGCCGGTGTCCGCAACGCCGGTGTCGGTGCCGGTGTCCGCGACGCCGGTCTCGATGCCGGTGTCCGACGGGTCGGTGGTCGCCGGGTCGGTGGTCGCCGGGTCGGTGGTCGCCGGGTCGGTGGT
>CANLQR010000197.1 GCA_947492135.1 Deltaproteobacteria bacterium
CGCCCGGGCCACGTGGCCGGCGAGATCTGCGACGTTTCGTTCACGCAAGCGACGGTCGGCGCCCAGCAGCCGCGCCTGTTCCTTCGCATCGTCGAGCACTCGCAAGAGCAGGTGCGGGGCACAGGGCTTGGTCAGAAAACGGAACGCGACCCCGTGGTTGATCGTCAGGAGCGCACCCTGCAGGCTGGCGCGTCCTGAGAGTAGAATGCGGACCGTCTCCGGCGCGAGCTCGCGCGCGTGGCCGAGGAACTCGACGCCGTCCATGTGCGGCATCCGGTAGTCGGACACGATGGCAACGAAGGGGCCCTGTTGGCGGAGAATCTCGAGCGCCTCTGGGCCACTGCGCGCGCTCACCACCTCGAACTGGCGGCGCAGGATGGTCGCGAGGGCGTCCAGAACGAGTGGTTCGTCGTCGACGCACAGGACGCGGGGCTGGGCAACGGCGAGCATGTTGTTATCCCTCCAGACCCAGCCTGAGCCACGCGGCCGGACTGCCGCATGACCTAGCCCGAGTCATCTTGTGGGTCACCAGCCCGGCGCAGGCCGCGACTCCGCGCAACGAGTTCCTCCTGCGAGTGCACGTCCAGCTTCCGGAAGATGGCCTTTAGGTGGTTCCGCACTGTGTGCTGACTGATGAAGAGCGCCTTCGCCAGCTGGCCGACTCGTTGGCCGTCGACGATGAGTGCGAGGACCTCGAGTTCGCGCGTTGACAGCGACTCGAGGGCTGGCCCATCCAGACAGCCGAAGCGCCGCGACGAGTGATCGCGGCCGTGCGACGCCGCGGGCGGCCCATCCCCGTGTCGCGCTGTCTCGAGTCGGGCAATGTCGAGAATTCGCTCGGTAGCCGCCGCGGCGACCGACGCCTGGACCGCTTCGGCGATCGCCCTGCGAAGATCATCTGGCCGGCATGGTTTGCGAAGCAGGCGGCATATCTTTCCATCGTTGATGGCCTTCAAGGCCACTTCGAGGGTCGCGTTGCCCGTCAGCATGATTCGCGCGCTGCCTGGAAACCGTTGGGCGACGATGCGCAGAAGCTCGGATCCTGTAGTTCCCGGCATCGACTCATCCGCAACGACGACGTCGACCGCACAGCGGGCCAGTATCGCGAGGGCCTCGTCGGCCGAATGTGCGCACAGGGTCTCGTAGGGGTCACGCCGGAGCAGGACCGCGATGCCTTCGGTCACGTTCCGTTCGTCGTCCACGAGCAGGACGGTGGCAAGCGGGAGAATGCGCTTCGCGCTCACGCGGCGTCCACCCTCGTCGAAGAGCGGCGCCCAGCGATCGGAAGACGGATGAAGAAGGTCGTCCCTACCCCGCGGCGCGTGTCGAACGTGATCGTGCCGCGATGCTTGTCGACTACGATCGCGCGGGTGATTGCCAAGCCCTGACCGGTTCCACGGCCGACCTCTTTGGTGGTGAAGAAGGGGTCGAAGACACGGTCGCGGGCCCAGTCAGGGATACCGCCGCCGGTATCCTGAATCGAGATGACCACCTGCTCGCCTTCGTGCCAGCTGCGCACGGTGATGCGGCCGGTCTCGTCGCTCCCCTTCACCGCGTCGGCGATGGCGTGCGCCGCATTCACGAGTATGTTCAGGACCGCCTGGTTGACGTCGCCCGCGTGGCAAGTCACGAGCGGCAGTTCGCCTAGTTCCATGTCCACCTCGGCGACGTACTTGTACTCGTGCCGGGCGATGTCCAAGGTGCTCGCGATCACCCGGTTGAGATCGACGAGGGTCATCTCGCGCTCATCGGGATGAGCGAACTCCTTCAGCGAACGGACGATGGTTGCGACGCGACCGAGGCCCTCGAGAGCGCGATCGAGGGCCTTTGGCAGCTGTTCGAGCAGATAGGGCAGGTCGGCTTCGGCTTCGGCGTTCGCGATGTTGGCCACGAGATCTGCCGCCGACGGCGTAGTCGTCGCCCACTGCCGCAGCACCTCGTGTTGCTCGAGGACGCGAAAGACGTCGTCGACCGCCTCCCTGGCAAAATGCATGCTGTCGCTCACGAATTGCGTCGGGGTGTTGATCTCGTGCGCGACGCCGGCCGCAAGCCGACCGACCGACTCCAGCTTCTGCGCGTGGCGAAGTTCGATTTCGAGTTTTTGCCGCTCGCGAAGATCCACGGCGACGCACACCCAGCCGGTTTCCGGGCTGGAGTCGCAGCGCTGGAGCGGAGATGCGGAAAGTAGTACCGGGACGTGTCCACCGGTCCTCGTGAGCAGTGTCGTCTCGCTCCGAAGGACCCCGCCGACGGGCGACGCCCGCGCGGGATCCAGATGATGCGGTCTGGCGAGAACCGCGGACGTAGGCTTGCCGGTCAAGTCATCGGGGGTGGCGTAGTCGAGCAGCGTCGCGGCGGCGACGTTGGCGGACTGCACCGCTCCGAGTTCGTCGATGATAAACAGCGGCTGTGGCATGGTCCGATAGATGTCTTCGAGAAACTCGAGCGATTCTTTCAGTCGTCGGTTGACGACGAAGACCTCTCGCGATCGGTCCTCGATGATCGTCTCGAGGGCGTCGATCCGCTGCTGCATGCGCAGCAACTTCCGCCGCAGCACGCCCTCGATCACGCGAAAGCTCCGACCTCGTTCTCGAAGGTCAGGTGGAATTCACAGGCGGAGGCGCCACTTTGCGTGCACTGGGTCTGGGTGTGCCCGATTGGCGTGCGGAAGTACTCGGCCGTACCGTCGAGCAGCCCCGAGACAAGTGGACAGAGCTGACGTTTCGAGACGTACCTCAGAATCAGCTGATCCGGCGCCGGATCGACGAAGAACATCCGCGGTGGTTCCGCATCCTTCAACAGCTTCCTCACTTCGACGTGGATGACATTGTCGATGCTCATGAGAAAGGTCTTGGGGTGGCGGTGCCCTGCGACGAAGATCGGGTACTTGGCCACCAGCTTTGGCAGGCAGTACTTGCCGAACGCGCGCACGGCATCGGACACCGAGATGTCGAACTGGGCCGCGGCCTTCGCGACAATCGTGAGCAGATCGGCGTCAGGGTAGCTGTTGAGACCGACGAACGCCTCCTTCGTCTGCAGCGGACACTGGGCGAAGATCTCCTCGTAGGCCTGTTCGCCCCAACCATCGGTGATGAAGTCTTCGAGGAGGTTGAAGATGACGCCTTTCATGGGCTGATCTCGGGTGCATCGAGCATCGGCTCTCTCGCGCGGCGGGGAATGACCTGAGTTGGGTCAACCTGTGGGCTACTCCGCTGTGTGGGTCTGCACCGACCGTTCTGCGAGAACTTTAGCGATCGCGCGAGGCGCTCAACCCCACCCCCGCGCACATCGAAGGTCAGCGTCGCGGGATCCTGCGCGAGTGCAGCAGCGGCAGCACCTCGGGGCCTGCCACCGGCCTGGCGCTGAACGTCATGCCAGCGAGCCCGGATGTGGCACACACCCACGCGACCAGCGACCGAAATGCGATGCCGCTGCGCTCGCCATCGCCGGTCGCGACCAGCAGCCAGCACTCGCGGCCGACCGCGAGCCGGTCTTCGGTGCACACCGTCGCACCGTCGGCCCCGGCATCGAGCATGAACCCTGCCAGCGTCACGGTGTCGACGCCCCGCTGCGTGCCGATCAGTACGGGCGTCCGGCACGGATAGCGCCGGCTCGAGCCACGTCCATCGGCGTCGGTGCGATCGGCAAACCGTTCGGCGAGGGCACGCAAACGCGGCGATGCGTGACCCCGCTCGTCGCGGCGCGCCCATAGCTCGACGATGTCGCGCAGCAACGTCAACCATTCCGGCTCGCTCGCGGTGTCCAGGGTCGGCGTCGCGGCTGCCGCCGGCCACCGGGCGGTCACACGATCCTCCAGCGACACCGGCGCCAATGCTTCGGTCAGAGCGTCGTCGGTCCGGCTCACGAGTAGGGTCGGCCGAAACGTGACGAGTCCGTTCACCTTGGGTCCGACATCGACCGGCGCGTGGTCGACGACCATTTCGTAGCGCAGGCGGGATCCGCAGATCTCCACGATCGAACCCAGCTGGAGCACCGCGCGGCGTACGGCGCGGCCGTCGACCACCATTCCCGCCTTGCTGCCGAGGTCGGCGATCGCGTAACGGCCGTCGACCAGGCGCTCAATCAAGGCGTGGAAACGCGACACCGAGGCGTCGACGAGCTGGACGTCAGCGAAGGCCGCTCGTCCCACGGTGGTCCGATCGCCGAGCGTGTAAGTCGCGCCGGGTCTACCCCCGGCAAGGGTTCGAAGGAGCGGTCGCATGGGTGCCTGATGTCATCAGCATTCGCGCCCGCCCGGTTCTCGCGGCGGGGGTAGCGGGGCGGGCGCAGGTGAGCGGCGAGTCGGCTCGAGATGGGCCAAGCCGGCGCATCCAGTCGGATCATCGTGGTCACGGCAGCGACCGCGTTCATCACTCGTGCCAAGATGTCGGCGTCGAGGTGCCGCAATGCCGTACACGCGGCGCCCCAATTCATCTCTTTGGGGGCTCGACGCGTGTGCACCCCCCGACGTTGACGGCGCCACCAAGTTGCACGCGGTCGCCGTGTGCTGACGTTAGCACTTGACCCGACCGGCGCAACCGCGATGATCTCGACCCGTCTGTGCCTGCATCATGCGTTCTCTTGCACTTCGCCGTTTTTGCAGCGCCTCGATTTGCGCCACGTTCATGCTCGTCACCGCCTGCAAGTCCGACGGTGGATCCGCCGAGGCCGGCGAGTCCACGGGCGGCCCAGGCGGGTCCAGCCCGAGCGGTGGCGACGGTGAAACCGCTGGGAGCGATTCGGCCGACGACGCGGCAGACGGCGCCAGCGACGGCGGAGACGACAGCGGCGGAGACGACGGCGCGGCCGACGAGCCCCACGCGCGCGGCACGATCGTGCTCGGCGAGAGCCACCTGCCCGAGAGCGCCAACTCGAGCCCGATCGTGAGCGCGAGCTTCGTCCCGGATTTTCTGGCCCAGCCCGACGCTTGCGGCACCATGGTTGCGGGCTGCTTTGTCCAGACCCTGCCCGACTGCGGTGGCCAGTGCGAGGTCGACGAGTTCTGCTCATTCAACACCGAGTGCGCGTCGACCTGCGAGCGCGTCTGCGACCTGCCGTGCGGAGACGACGAGGTCTGCTACTTCCCGGTCGCCGACAACCCGTCGTGCAAGCGCATCGAGTACTTCGATGCGGGCGCGTTGAACTTCACCGGCACAACCGTCCCCGTGACCCTGTTCCCGCCGTACAACTTCCAAGGTGACGTGACCGGCGCGCTGTACCTGCCCAGCAGCGAGATCTCGGTCCACGCCACGGGCGCCACCGAGGCGGGCTTCGAGGCCTTCGATCAGCCGTTCACGACGACCACGTACATGGACGCGACCGTCGAGGATCTCGGCCTCGAGCAGATCTACGGCGATGGGCCGTTGCCGGTGTCGTGGACCGCCGGCGGCGACGATGTGCGGGTCTCCGTGACCGTCACCGGCCTGTCGACGGGCTACGGCATTGTCACCTGCGAGGCCAACGACGCGTCGGGTGCGTTCGACGTGCCGCGCGAGGCGATCGCCGCCGCACTCGTGGATGACGATCTCGGCGGGTTGTCACTGGCCGTCGAACGCCGACGCAGCGAGCTGCACAAAGGTCTTGCGACCAAAGGTCAGCTGCTGGAACACACCGTACAACCGCAGGGCTGGCTCGAGCTGGTCTCGACCTCCGTCGAGTCGGTGACACTCGTGGGCTGCGGCACCCTGGCGTACTGCGACGGCGCGTGCATCGACGTGCAGTACGACTCCGACAACTGCGGCGGCTGTGGCAACGCCTGTCCGGCAGACGCCTACTGTCAGTCCGCCGAGTGCTACTGCAGTGACGGCACCGCGTGCGGTGCAGACTGCGTCGACGTCTACAACGACCCCGACAACTGCGGCGACTGTGGCATCTCATGTGCCGCGGACGAGAGTTGCATGTCCGCCCAGTGTGTTGCCGATGAGCCCGACCCCACCGATGGCGGCGGCGACGACGGTGGCGTGGGTGTGGGCAACTGTTGTGCCGCCCACGCCGGAACAGGGTGCACCGTGGACGCGATCGAGCAGTGCGTCTGCGCCCAGGACGACTACTGCTGCACGACCGCGTGGGACGCCACCTGCGCCGGCGAGGTCGAGTCGTTCAACTGCGGTATGTGCTGACGACAACGGTCAATCGTAGGTGATGCGCACGAGCGACGGTGTCTGCTTCGCCCCGGCGAACAGATCGTCGAGCGAGAAGTTCGTCACGTACAGCGCGCCGTCGTCGCCAAAGTCGAGCGATGCCGGGAATGCCAGCGGCTCGCCCTCGACGAGCGTCGTGATCGTGCCGGCGCCATCGATACGCACGATCTTGTCCTGGCGATTGACCGCGCCAACGACGGTGCCGTCCGCCTCGATAACGATGCCGTCGATCCCGCCGATCGTGCAATCCGGCCCGGCGACGATCTCGAGCGCGCCTGCACTGCCGTCGCCTTCGATCGCCACGCGACCGAGCAGCCCACGATCGCTGCTCGCGACCCACAGCGCATCGGCTGTCCACGCGATACCGTTGGGTCCGACTGTGAAGGCAGCTTGCTGATCGCATGCCATCGGATCGCCAAGAAGCTGCTCATCGGCGAACCACGGCGTCACCTCGCCCGCAGCGTCGATCGTCAGGATCGAGCCAGTCGAGTCGCTGACGAACAGCCGCCCCGCGTCGTCCCAGGCAAAGCCGTTCGGGAAGACGATCGCGGGATCGCTTGCCCACAGCGTCGCCTCACCACCGTCGACGTCTGTGCGATAGATGCCCGCCTGCAGATCCGCGGTGAATGACACCAGCGCCACATACGTGCGGCCGTCCGGGTCTTGCGTGACACCGGTGATGAAACTCGTGTCTGGGGGTGGCGGCGGCGTGGCGCCAAGCGCCGTCCGCGAGCCGTCCGCAAGCGCGACACGCTCGAGCGCACCGGTAAACGCGTAGCCGACGATCGCGTCGCCGCCCGCAACGAATAGCCCCTCGGGCAGCTCGAACGCGTCGGGATCGAACGCGACGACGATCTCGACCTGCGGCGCGACCGGCTCGCCCGTACTGGTGTCGGTGGAGCTGGTCGTCGGATCGCCGCTGGTGTCGGGATCCTCGGTGGTCGTGGCGGTGGTCGTGGCCGCTGTCGTCGAGACATCGTCGGTCGTCGCCGTGGATGACGACGACGAGCCGGTATCGCCCATGGCAGCAGGATCGCCGTCGTCGGCACAGCCGGCAAGAGTGGCGAGGAGGGTCACTACGGGTGCGAGCTTCGAGTGGGTCATGGTGGTGTCTCGGTCCACAGCATGGGTCGAACACCGAGACGCCCAAAATGCATTGTTGCCATGGTGATAGCTGCATGCGGTGCATGTATGCTCCTGAGCATGCCTGCCAGCCCCCTACTCGGGATCGACGCGAACCTGCTGGTGGCGCTAGAGGCCTTGCTCGCCGAGGCACACGTCGGTCGCGCGGCCAAGCGCATGGCCATCAGTGCCTCGGCGATGAGCCACACCCTTGCTCGACTTCGTGATCTCATCGGAGACCCACTGCTCGTACGATCCGGACAGCGCATGAGCCTGACGCCGCGCGCCCGCGAGCTCGCCAAGCCGTTGCAAGATGGAGTCGCGCTGCTCGCCCACGCGCTGGCGCGACCAGTCGCTCTGGACCCGGCGACCGAGCGCCGCACGATCCGCATCGCGGCGGTCGACTATGCGCAGAGCCTGCTCATTCCCGAGCTGACTGGGTTACTCGCCCGCGAAGCGCCAGGACTCGACCTCGTCGTCACACCGTTCGGCGAGACCGGCATGCGCGGACTCGTCGCCGGAGATCTCGATCTCGCGCTCGCGATGCACCGACAAGCGTCAGGCCTGCGCAGCCGTGTGATCCACGAGGAGCCCTTCGCCAGCTGCGTGCGTCGCGGTCACCCGGTGTTGCGCGAGCGCATGACTGCGAAGCGCTTTGCCGCAATGCATCACGTGCTCATTTCTCCGCGCGGGCGAGTTTCGGGTGCAGTCGACGATGCCTTGCGCGCGCGCAAGCTCGAGCGCCGCGTTGTCGCGGTGGTGAATACCTTTCTCGCAGCAGCGCTGATCATCGCGCGCAGCGATCTCGTGCTGACGTGCGCAGCTCGATCGGCGGCACAGGCGAAGCAGTGGTTCGGCGTGCAGGTGTTCGCCCCGCCGCTCACGATCGCCCCGGCGAAACTCGGGATGTACTGGCACGAGCGTCACCAATCCGATGCGTTGCTGGGCTGGGTTCGCGAGCGCATCGCGGCGCTCGCGAGCGGTCGCTAGGGCACGAACCGGCTACACCTCGATCTCGCCCACCAGGTACGAGGGCCGCGTCGAGACCCGGGCGCAAGCCCGAGTTTCTGGGCCGCTACAATGCGATGGAGCTCCGCGCGGGAGGATCGCGCGACCAGCAGCGGTTCGCGCGTCCCTGGGCCCCGCGCGGGACCACGAAGAGCTCTCGCGCGGGCTTCATGCGATCGCAGATCTGCTGCGCGGCAGTGAGGCCCCGGGAGTGGTTTGATCGAGGCACAACTGGGGCGGCCGTGTCGGTCGCGCTATCGTGGCGGACATGCGGATCGCCCTCGTCCAGCAACACTGCGGCTTGTCGCGCGAGGACAATCTCCGACGCGCGCTCGCGGCGGCCGAGCGCGCCGCCGATGCGGGCGCCGAGCTCGTCGCGTTCGCGGAGCTCGGCTTCGAGCGGTTCCATCCCCAGCACGCGTGCCCGCAGGGCCCGCCGCGCGAGCTCGCCGAGGCGATCACGGGGCCGACCATCGCCGCGTTCGTGCGATTCGCCCAGCGCCGACGGTTGGTCGTGCTGCCGAACCTCTACGAGCGCGACGGCGACGCGACCTACGACACGACGGTGGCGATCGACGCCGACGGAAAAGTCCTCGGCGTCACCCGCATGCTCCACATCACCCACTACGACGGCTTCCACGAGACCGACTACTACGCGCCGGGCGATCGCGGCGCGCCGGTCTTCGCGACCGCCGTCGGCCGCGTCGGCGTCGCGATCTGCTACGACCGCCACTACCCCGAGGTGATGCGGAGTCTCGCGCTCCAGGGGGCGGAGCTCGTGGTCGTGCCCCAGGCCGGCACCCTCGGCGAGTGGCCCGAGGGCCTCTACGAAGCCGAGCTGCGGGTCGCGGCGTTCCAGAACGGCTACTTCACCGCACTGGTCAATCGCGTGGGCCGCGAGGACGACCTGACCTTCGCCGGCGAGTCCTTCGTGTGCGACCCCAGCGGCACCGTGCTCGCCCGCGCCGGTACGGGCACCGACGAGACGCTGCTGTGCGACCTCGATCTGCGGGCCGTCGAGCAGTCGGTCGCGCGGCGGTTGTTCCTGCGGGATCGCCGGCCCGAGATCGTGGGGGATCTGCTCGGCGTACGCACGTGATGCTCTGCCGACGCTATATCGGATGCTTCACGTCGCCGAGCAAAAAAGTCGGCGCGACAATCCCAGCTGCCCGAAGGATCTGTAGCAGAGGTGCTTCACTCGCCGGCGAGGTGGACGTCCACGATCGTCGGTCAGCGGGCCGTGCGACGCTTGGCGGACTTCGCTCGGCTCGACTTCGGTCTCGGAGGCTTGGGCTCGATCCGCTCCCCGGGCCTGCGCGTCGGGGAGCGGGTCTCGGCGGGGCCCGCCGCGTCTGACAACGCTCGGGCACGGATCGATCGCAGATCGAGCTGCGCGCGCGCCGATGAACGCAGGGCGAACAGGCCGTCGGCGCCGGGAACCGCGACCATCGACCGCGCCTCCCCGGGCGCGCCGCTATCCGAGGCGCCGGGACCACGACCCGTCCCAGCCGGTCGATCGGCGAGCAGCACGAAAGGGCTCTCGCGGCGCGGGTTGATGGGGCCGCTAGCGTCGGCGAAGTGCACCTGGGCGATGCCGGCGATGTCGCCCAAGGAGTTGATGCTACACGCGCGCACCAGCCGGAATGCGATCACCGTCGGCAGGTAGGGCCCTACCCCCAAGGACACTGCACCCGAGAGTGCGTCGTTCAGGTTGGCGGTCGATCCTGCGGCCCACGTAGCAGCGGCGAGCCATTCGTTGCCGAAATCGTAGGCGGTCGCGCACGTGGCCGTGATCGCCGTCGCATGCGGGCCGACGACGACGCATGCGTCATAAGAAAGCAGGCCAGTGGTCGCGAGCTGCGCGACCGAAGGCGGAAATCGATCCGCGCTCGAGGGCAGATACAGCGAGTTACCGGCGACCCAGCCGCGCGGGTCGACGAGGTTGAACGGCGTCCACGTCGACTGTGTGGCGGCAAAGGCGAGGTCGCTCGGCAGACTCAAGATCCCAGCGCGAAGGATCTCGCCGGTGGCTCGCTGTGCTCCCACCAGATGAGCACGGTCCGCGTAGGTGACCAAACGGGCCGCCCAGCCGAGCTCATGCCCGAACTCCACTTCCCGGAGGCCGTTGCCGTCGGGCACCAGCAGTACCACCCGCTTGTGGAGGTTGGAGTACCCGGCGATCCGTCCGGTCTCGTCGATCGTGGTGCTCAGATCGTGCAGGTGGGCATCGACGGCGACGGTCTTCTGAACGGCCAGTGACTGGGCGCCGATCCGCAGGGCCACCATTTTGCTGGGCCCGCCGCCCAGGGCCCAGAATGCCCCCGCGGTGGTGCGACTGACCGCGAATAGTCGCTCGAGCCCGAGCGCGGCGGGCATGAGCATCGCCGTCGTCGGCGTTGCCAGCAGCGCGCGTTTGCCCAGCTCACCGACAGCGACACCGTCGGGGCTTGTCGACCAGAACCCACCGATGGCAGCCGCAGGTGCCCCCGTCGGGGCGATGAAGGTCGGAGCGTTGTTGTCGAACGTCCAGCGCACGGGCCGCTGGTTGACGCTGCCATAGATCGTCCCGCGATCGTCGACTCCCGCGACGTCCGCGAAGGGAGTGAGCGCAGATCCGGTCCACGTGCTGAGAAGAAGAAGCTTTGGCATTTCACTGTCCTCGCGGGTGTTACGCCGGGTAGTGACGCTGCCTCGTCGGTCCATTCGCGGATCGACAGGTCGACCGCACCGATTCGGACCCCGACCAACCGCGCGTATCGCGTCGACTCCCGGACACGTCCTCCGACTTCACGGGATTCGGGCTGTCGAACGCGGGTGTCCCGTGGTGGGCGAGCTCGCGCCCCAGGCGAGGTTCGCGATCGCGATCGCGATCGCGATCGGCAACCACCACTGCAGGGGCACGAAGAACAGCGTGTGCTGGGCCTGGCCTCGGCCGTTCCACGCCGCGCCCACGAGGCCGGCGCACAATCCCGCGATCACCAGGACCACGGACAGCGGCCAGCCCTGATACGGCACCTGCAGGTGGGTCTCCACCAGCCATTGGACCACGGCGCCCAGGCCGATCACGATCGCGAAGGGGATCCAGCCCCGGCCTTGCCAGATCACCATCGCTCGGCCTCTCCGTCTCGGTTGTACCCGCCGGGCCAAGATGGTTCTCGGTCCCGGTTGGCGGGCGCCGGATTGCCGCGCGTGGGGGAGCAGGTTGCCACCCTACTGCGGATTGATCTCCTCCAGCCGCAACCCGCCGGGATACCCATACGACGTCACGTTGGTGTAGCCCACCTGGATGATCCCGAACGCGCCGTCGCTGAGGGCAAAGTGTGCGCCCTCGCTGACCGCCGTGTCCGAAATCTCGTAGTTGCCGACCTGCGAGTAGCCCCCGACCACGACGCCGTCGATGTACACGTCGGCGCCACCCATCGGACGGATGATCTGCGCGTAGTGTGTCGTGTACCCGGTGCCAGTGACGAACGCATAGCGCGAGAGAAACTGCTCGACGGGCACGCTCTGGATCATCGCTGGATCGCCGGTGTTCGCCCCTCCGCTCTGGCCTTCGAGATACTGCACCGGCAAGAACGGGCCATCGCCGGTGAACACGAAGCTCTCGGTGGTGGCGAACTGGTAGAACTCGCCCTCGTCGAGGACCACCGGAAATCCCGGCTGCGCAGGCTCGGTGTCGATGGTCACCGCAGCAGCAGCCGAGTACACCCGCCAGTGGAAGTCCTCGTTGCCGCGCGTGGGCGCGTGGGCACCGACATACTCCACGCCCCAGTACTGCAGCGGCAACAGCACCTCCTCGAGGTGATCGCAGTACAGCGTGTTGCCGTTGGGTACATTGCCGCACTCGGTCCCGCCAACCACCACCAAGGGCAGGTCCGACGCGATGCGCGTCCCCGAGAGGTCGCCGCCGTTTTGGTCGGCGACCACGACGTTGAGCACGTCCCACCGATCCATGGCGACCTGGGTGCTCGCTCCGGCACCGAGCGCCGCCACGCCGCCTCCGCCGGCGCTCGCCTGCGTCACCGTGAAGTCCACCGTCGTACCATCGGTGATCGCGATTGCAGTGAAGTAGCTCGGAAGATCGCCGACCGTGCCGGGGTACGACGACACGATGTAGTCGCCGGTCAACGCATGCTCCGGCAGCAACACCGAGGAGTCGTTGGTGGCGGTCGCCGCGATCGGCGAGTGGCGGTACGCGACGATCGGAATGTCGGTCTCGAGCCGAAACACGCCGCCGCTGCGCACGAGTGTCACGCTGTCGATCTCTGGCTCGGTGATCTGCCAGGTGTAGGTGCCCTGCGCGGCGATCTGCACGACGGCACCGATCGCTTGCTCGGCAGCGCCGTTGATCGGCACGTACCA
>CANLQR010000198.1 GCA_947492135.1 Deltaproteobacteria bacterium
CGAGCTAAGATTCTGGTCGAGACGGTGACGGAACCGACACGCGGCGGTCTACAAGGCTCGATGGGGTCACCCGCGGCGTGTGCCGATGCGCCCCCCGCAGGTCCCGATGACGCCCCGCGCACCGTCGCCGAAGTCTATCAACGCCACGCCGGCTTCGTTTGGCGCGTGGTCCGACGGCGCGGTGTACCCGACGCCGTGGCCGAGGATCTGATGCACGAGGTCTTCTTGGTGGTTCACCGGCGGCTGGGCGAGTACGACGGCCGCGCGTCGATGACGACCTGGTTGTTTCACCTCGCCAGAGGGGTCGTGAGCAACTGGCAGCGTGCGAGTGTGCGGGAGCAGGCGCGGCTGTCCCGGGTCGGGCCTGTCGGCGAGTCGCCGATCGATCCCGAGCAGCGAGCCCAACGCAGCGAAGCCCAGGCCTTCGTCCATGGGTTTCTCGCCAAGCTCGACGATGACAAACGCGATGTGTTCGAGCTCGTCGAGCTCGAAGGCGAAGCGGTCCCCGACGTTGCCGTGAGCCTTGGCATCAACCTCAACACCGCATACTCGCGGCTGCGACTCGCACGCCAGGCGTTTGCGAAAGCGGCCATGCAGTGGCGCGGGGCTCGTTAGCACTGCCATGACCGACGAACTCGATGGTGTGGCGCGAGCACTCCTGGTCGGCTGTCGTGAGGCCGATGCGCTGCCCGGCGCTGTGCAGGCTCGGGTGTGGGCGCGGGTAGAACGCGACGTCGCCGGGCCCCACGTGCTGCGCCCGCGGTGGAAGGTCGGTGGCGTTGCGGCGCTGGCCTTGGCGGCAGGCCTCGCTGCGTTGTGGTTCGGTAGCGATGCGTTGCGTGCGAGGCCGCAGCTCGCCCACGGCGCCGCGTCGTACGAGGGCGGCGGGGTCCCGATCGCGACGACGCTCGAGGTCGCGCCTGCGCCGGAGTCCAGCCCCCGGCCCGAGGCCGCGTCACCGAGCGCGGCCGCGTCGGCCGGACCACCCGTGGCTGAGCTACCCGATCCTCGTGAGGCGCTCGCGCCAGCGGTGCAGCCCGGGGCAGCGCATGCGCCGGTGCGCCGACGGATGCCGGGCGCCGCGCCGGCCGAACCAGTGGCGTCCGAGCCCGAGTTCTCGGCTGGTGGACAGCTGAAGGACGAAATCGCACGGGTTCGGGAAGCCCAGTCCGTCCTCGCCAAGCAGCCCAAGCAGACCCTCGCAGTGCTCGACGCCCTGGATCGCGATCACCCGCGCGGGGTGTTCATGCAAGAGCGCGCAGCCCTGCGGGTGTTTGCCTTGTGCGCCAGTGGTGATGCCGACCGTGCGCGCGCGCAAGCGGTGAGCTTCATCGCGAAGCACGCAACCTCTCCGTGGGTCGCTCGCGTCCGAGCAAGCTGTGTCGAGGACGGCGAGGCCAAAACATCGACGCCGTGACGGGGATCGACTCGAGCGCACTACGACCGGACAAGGAACTGGCATATGAACCTTAGGAATCGATTGGCATCGTTGGGATGGTTGGGATGCTTGGGTGGATTGGCGATCGCAGGCTGCGATCCAGAGCCGAAGAACCTCGGCAACGAGAGCGACGACAACGGCGGCAGTGCCGAGGGCGGCAGCACCGAGGACAGCGGAACCGAAGGCGGGAGCGGGTCGGCGAGCGGGAGCACCGGCGATCCGGCCTGCGTGGACGGTGACACCAAGATGGAGGACTGCAACAGCTGCGAGTGCCTCGACGGCTTCTGGGGTTGCACCGAGATCGGGTGTGGCGACGAAGACCCGCTGCCGGGCGAGTGCGTGGACGGCGACACCAAGATGGAGGACTGCAACAGCTGCGAGTGCCTCGATGGCTTCTGGGCTTGCACCGAGATCGCCTGCGATCCAGGTCCGGGGATCGCGGTCTGCGACGACAGCGCTCCGCGCGACGCCCTGTTCATCGACGGCGTCGTCCTCGATGGCGATCTGCTGCAAGTCGATGCCAGCTATGGCGGCGGCTGCGAGACGCACGTGCTCGATGGTTGCTGGGACGGTTCCTTTGCGGAGTCCGATCCGGTGCAAGTCTGGGCGTTCGTCTCGCACGAGAGCAACGACGATGCTTGCGATGCCGTGTTGTCGAGCACAGTCGAGATCGACCTCACCCCGATGAAGGCCGCCTACCAGGCGGGCTACCAGACCCAGACCGGGATGATCACGATCCATCTCGAGGGCTGGCCCGACGCGATCCTCTACGCGTTCTAGCCCGGCGCCGGCCAAGCGTGGGGGCAGCTGCCGCGTGACCCCCAAGGGCGCGGCGCTGCCCGCAGCGTGCTATCGTCCGCGCCGATGTTGATCCGCGATCGCCTTGCCCACAAGCGGCCGGTGTTCAGCTTCGAGTTCTTCCCGCCGAAGACCGCCGAGGGCGAGTCCGCGCTGATGCGAAGTCTCGAGCGGCTCGCTCCGCTCGAGCCCGATTTCGTGTCCGTGACCTATGGCGCCGGGGGCAGCACCCGCGCGCGGACGATCGAGGTGGTCTCGCGGATCAAGCGCGAGTTCGGGATCGAGGCGATGGCCCACTTGACCTGCGTCGGTGCGACCCGCGACGAGCTCGCGGCCGTGCTCGATCAGCTTGCGGACGCCGGCGTTCACAATGTCCTGGCGTTGCGCGGGGATCCACCCAAGGGCGACAGCACCTTCACGCCGACGCCGGGTGGATTTCTCCACGCCACCGATCTGGTCGGTTTCATCCGCAGTCGTGGCGACTTTTGCGTGGGCGCAGCCTGCTATCCCGAGGTCCACCCCGAGGCTGCGAATGCCCAGGCCGATCTGCGCCACTTGTCCGAGAAGGTCGCCGCCGGAGCCGACTTTCTCATCAGCCAGCTGTTCTTCGACAACGCGAAGTTCTTCGACTTCGAGACCGCGGTGCGGGCCGCCGGTATCGCTGTGCCGATCCTCGCGGGGATCATGCCGGTGACCAACGCTTCGCAGGTCGCACGGTTCTCGCAGATGTGTGGGGCCTCGATCCCCGAGGTGCTGCGGACGCGGTTGGCCGAGGTCGAAGGCGACCCGCAAGAGGTGTTCTGGACCGGCGTCAGCTATGCGGCTCACCAGTGTCGCGCGCTGCTGCGCCCGTCGGCCGGCGGACCTTTTGGCAAGGCCGCAGTCGGCGTCCCGGGGATCCATTTCTATACGCTGAACAAGTCGCCGGCCGCGCGGGCGATCTTCGAGATCCTCCGCATCGCACGTGTGGGGTTCTGATGCTCGGGATGGTCGCGCTGGCGGTCACGCTGGCGCTTTCTCCGTCGGCCTCGGCCTTGGGCGTGGGTACGCTGCTGCAATGCCAGGAGCGCCTCGGCACCCGGGCCTTCGTCACCGGCACGCCGGCCTGCACCGCCGAGGCGAAGCGGTGCTTCGGGATCATCGTGCACGTGGTGGTCGAAGCCGGCGTGCCCGTGCAGACGCCGCTGTGGTTCGCCGAGCAGGTCGCCGTGGCGAACCGGTTGTTCAGTGCGATCGAGGTTGCGTTCGAGGTGACCGAGGTCCGCGTGGCCGCTGCTGATCTTGCCGCGATCGAGTCGCGAAAGGATCGTGATCAGCTCGGTCGAGGGGCTCACGACCGTGGGGTCGTGCACGTGTGGGTGGTGCGTCGGCTCGCCGATGTCGATATCGAAGGGGATGAGATCCGCGGGGTCCACTGGCGGGACCGCGCCGACCTCGACCGCCGCTTCGTGATCCTCTCGTCGATTGCGGGCGATCGAACCCTCGCTCACGAGATCGGGCACTTCTTCGGGCTGCCGCACTCCCGCTACCCCGAGAGCATCATGAACAAGGCCCCGCGCGACGAGCCGCCGTGGGCGCTGCGGGGTTTTGTCCCCAAGGAGTACGCGATCATGCGCGCGCGCCGAGACGCGATGGTCAAGGACGGGACGCTGGTGGATGTTGCTCCTTGACCAAGGGTGTCAGGAACGAAAACTGGGGCCGTGCGTTCGTGCGATGATGGTCCGGACGCCCGGGCCAAGCCCTGCGAGGAGACGAACGATGAACACCCAACGGTATCCCTTGCTGACCCCGTGCTTGTGCCTGCTGCTGGCCGCCGCGTGTACGTCCCTCGATTCCACCACGGCCCGCGGGCCCGCGACGAGCCCCACTCGTGAGACGGTGGGTCAAGACGTGCCGCCGCCGCCGCCCGCGAAGTCGCTGGTGACCGCGGCGGTCGGGTCGGTGCGGCTCGAGCAGGACTGCCCCGATCCGGTGCGGGTCGACGCAGCGGCGACCGCCGAGGCCGGCCCCAGCGAGCAAGCCAAGTCCCAGCACGTGAGCGACTCGGCCAGGGGGGAATCCGAGGCCAAGCGGAGTTGGACGTGCGATCAATCGACGCTGCAGATCAAGCTCGACAGCACCGGCAGCGCCGCGGCCCAGGTCCGCATCGCGTCGCTGGTCCTGCGCGATCTGCAGACGGACGGCATCGTCGCATCCGTCGCGTCGCGTGGTCCGAGCGCCTGGGGCCCCGACTCGACCTACGTCCCGTGGAACGAGTCGATCGCTGCGGGCGCGCAGATGCAGGTGAGCTACCGCCTGACACCGCCCGACTGGGGCGCCGTCGAGGCCAAGCTTGGTGGGGCCACCTCGCACGCGCGAGAGTTCGCGCTCGAGGTCACCCTCGAGGTCGATGGCAAGCCACTCACCGTGCGCTCGCCCGGGTTCCGCCGCGCCGCTGCGGACCGGGTCGACTTCGTCGAGACCTGACGTCGGCCGTTCTCGACAAAGGTCGTTGGCCACTGGTCACGAGCCGCAGCCCGTGCAGCACTCCGCGGGAACTGCGTAGCCGCGACCTGAGGAGGGTTGACGCCTGTGCGCTCAGGCGACCACCGTGATCGTGTCATGAACCACGCGGCACGCCTGCTCTCGTCATCCCTGCTCCTGGTGCCCGCGAGCGCCGCCGCGGGCGAGCAGATCGTGATGCTCGCGGGCGAAGTCGAGGCCGGGCCGCCGGATCACGTGTTCGTGGAGTTCGAGGTGCCTGCGGGGACGCTGGAGCTCGAGGTTCGCCACGACGATCTGTCCGAAGCCAACATCCTGGATTGGGGGTTGTACGATCCCTCGGGGTTTCGCGGTTGGGGGGGTGGCAACCCGGACCCCGCGATCGTCGGCGTCGACGCTGCATCACGATCGTACCTGCCCGGGCCGATCGCTCCGGGTACGTGGCGGGTCGTGATCGGCAAGGCGAAGATCGAGGAGGCGCCAGCGACCTACCAGCTCGAGATCGTGCTGCGCACCGCGCCGACATTGGCCCCGCAGCTCGAGCGCACGGCCTATGCCCCGGTTGCGCCGCTGTCGACCCAGCCGCGCTGGTATGCCGGCGACTTCCACGTGCACTCGCGCGAGAGCGGTGATGCGCAGCCGGACCTCGACGAGATCGCCACCTTCGCTCGGTCGCGCGGGCTCGACTTCGTCGAGATCTCGGACCACAACGTGCTCACCCAGAACGACTTCATCGGCGCAGCTCAGGGTGGTCACCCCGAGCTGCTGCTGATCCCTGGCATGGAGTTCACCACCTACGCCGGGCATGCCAACGCGATCGGTGCGACCACCTGGGTCGACCACAAGATCGGCCAGCCCGACGTCACCATCGCTGGCGCAGTCGCGGGGTTTCGCGATCAGGGAGCGCTGGTATCGCTCAATCACCCCGCGCTCGATCTCGGCACGTTCTGCATCGGATGCGCGTGGGATCACGAGATCGATGCCACGACGATCCACGGGATCGAGATCGCGACCACCGGCCTCGATCAGGCCGGCGCGTTGTTCGACGACCAGGCGATCGAAATCTGGGATGATCTGTGCGATGCCGGCGCCCACCTCGCGGCGCTCGGCGGCAGCGACGATCATCGCGCGGGGGTGGATCTGGGCACCTTCCAGAGCCCTATCGGTGATCCCACCACGATGGTGTACGCCCGCGAATTGTCGGTTGCGGGGATCCTCGAGGGCATTCGCAACAGCCGCACGGTCGTGAAGCTGCAGGGGCCCGATGATCCGATGGTCGTGTTCGAGCCCCAGCGCGCGGCGATCGGTGACACGGTGTGGTCCGATACGCCGGTCGGCTATCTCGTCACCGTCGACCATGGCGAGGGCTACACGCTGCACGTGGTGCGCGATGGGATCGCCGATGATGGGGTCGGGGTCGTCGGTGATCCATTCGCCACGTCGTTCGAAGTGACCTCGCCTGCAGATCGCGAGACCCGCTCGCGGGTGGAGCTCCACGACGAAGCGGGCCGCCGCGTGGTGACCAGCCACGTGTGGCAGCGGGCCTGCAGCGCCGAGACTTGCAGCGAGCCGCCAGACACCACCAGCGGGGCCGAGGCCGACACGACCGAGGCCAACACGACCAATGTCAGTGGGCCCCCAGACAGCGAGGGGAGCGCGGGCGAAGACACGACCTCGAGCCCGGCGTCACAGAGTTCGCCGGCGTCCGGATGCGGCTGCGGCACCACGCGGCAGCGTTCGACGCCGGTGTCAGCCGCGATGGTGGCGCTCGCGCTCCTGGGCCGCGCACGTCGCCGGCGCGCGCGCACCGTGTGACCCGCTGCCCAACGACAAGCTGCAGGCGCGCCGCGTGGTAGCTCCGAAAATGGCGGCCTCGAGCGAGGCGCCGCAAACCCAAACCGGTGTCAACGCACGTCGATAGCGCGACTTTTGCATCATCCGACCTAGCGCGACGGCTGTGGAATCCCATATGCCTCACGGATGAAACGATTTGGCTTCGCCCCCCGCCTCGTCGCAGTGCTCGGTGTCACGCTCGGGCTCACCGCCTGCAAGGACGAAGGCATCGACACTGGCGCGTACGTTGACGGACTCCCCGCCGCGGTTTGTGACGCCGTGATCGAGTGCAACTGCGAGTACCCGGGCGGCGCGCTCTACGAGCACTGCATCGCGCAGCTCGGCGTTGGCGCCTCGACGCTTGCCGAACTCAACCGCGTCGAAGGGCTGAGCTTCGACGGGGTGTGCGCGCAGAAAGAAATCGACGCTGTCGGTTCGCTCGGCTGTCTGCCGGTGGTTCCCGACCCCGATGCGGACTGCAAGACGCCGTGCAAGGTCTGGTACGGGCCGATGAGCACGGGCGGAACCTGCACGTCCATCAATGGCTACGACAACTGCAAGCAAGGCCTCGCGTGTTCCGAAGGGGTGTGCGTGAAACCCTGTGCCGAGGCCGATCTTCCGAATGTCGGTGAGCCGTGCGCGCCGCAGTATGGTTGCGCCGAAGGGGCGTGGTGCGATGCCGAGACCGCGCCGCTGTACCCCGAGTGCGCGGCCCTGCCGGGAGCGGGGCAGCCGTGCGTCGACTCGGACTTCGGGCTGTTGTGTGCCGAGGATCTCGTTTGTGACACCTCGGGCTCCGAGCCGACCTGCGCCGCGCTGCCGGGCATTGGCGACGAGTGCCCGCTGGGCGCGTGTGCCGACGGTCTGTTCTGCGACACGACCGAAGAGCCCTTCATCTGTAGCGCGCCCCCAACCCTCGGCGAACCCTGTCCGGTCGGACTGTGCGAGCCACCGTACTTCTGTGATGGCGCAGGAATGTGCGCCCAACCGCCCGCGCCGGTGTGTGGCTACTACGGGGGCGTCCCCGAGGAGGGCGGCTCCGCTTCCAACGGTCAGGAGTCGGGCCTCGATTCGGGCCCCCCCGACACCGGCCTCGACACCGGCGGCCTCGACACCGGTGGCCTCGACACCGGTGGCCTCGACACCGGTGGCCTCGACACCGGTGACGCCGGCGACTGCTGCATGCCGCGCGAGACCCCTGCATGCTCGAACGCGGACGTCGCCGCCTGTGTCTGTGCGCAGGACGAGGGCTGCTGCTTGGACGTCTGGGATGACATCTGCGTCTCCGAGGTCGTGTCCTTCGAGTGCGGCGTCTGCTGAGAGAGCGTCGACGTCTAGGCAGCCCGACGAGCACGCCACGTGCTCGTCGGGGCGCACCGCAGCTTTTCGTGGTGCCTCCCTTTGTGCAACGATTCCCGCGTGCCCCTCGATCCTGAGCCGTCGGCCGTCACCGTTGTCGCGTTCGAGCAGATGGTCGCTGCGACGATGCCCATCGACCCGCGGTTCCGCTGGCGCACACTCGCGCTGCATCGTGGCCACGCCGAGCTCCACCTGAGCTACGACCCGGCGTTCTCCCGACCCGGCGGGACCATCAGCGGACCGACGCTGTTCACCCTGGCCGATCTGACCCTGTGGGCCGCGGTGCTCACCGTGATCGGCATGCAACCGCTGGCGGTCACGGCCCACATGACGATCAACTTCTTGCGTCGCCCGCCGGCCACCGGCTTGGTGGCGCGTTGCGACATCCTCAAGCCTGGGCGTCGACTACTGCACGGCGACGTGCGGATCTTCAGTGATGGGTCCGACCAGCCGGTCTGCCATGCCACCGGCGCCTACGCGGCGCCCGAGCTGCCACCCAATCTCCAAGGCCCCACGCGATGACCTCCACGCCCCATGCCGCGCTGTTGCTGATGATCGTCGCGGTGGCTGGCTGCGGCGGTGACGACCGCAATCAGCCAGCGCCGGTGGGGATGTCCGCTGGCAGCGCGTCGGTCAGCAGCGCGACCGCATCCGCGAGCACCACGGCCGACACGGGTTCGGCTGGATCCACCGAATCGGGTGCCCAGACGAGCACAGGTGGCGAGTCGGATGGCGGCTCGACTGCCATGCTCGACACCAGCGGCGGCCCGGGGAGCGGCAGCACCACAGGTGCCGGCAGCGGTTGTCAGCCATCCGAGGTGTGCGAGAACGACGGTGTGTGTGTCACGCAGGTCACCGCCGATGGCGTCATCATCACATGCAGCCATGGGGCTCCTGGGGAGCCCTGCGCGATGGACTCCGATTGTGACTCGGGGATGTGCGTGCCCGAGGTCAGCGAAAACGGCGTGATGTCGACCTGCGCGTAGGCCGGAGGATTCGCTCGGCTACAGCTGGCCGCGCACGCGGACGCGTAGTGCCTCGCCCAGCGCGGTGAAATGCTCGCGCCACTCGATCGCAATGCGATCGCCGCGCTCGGCTTGTTCGTGGAAACGCGGGAACACGGTCTCCATCAGCGCATAGAACCGATTCTGAACGTGATGCAGGTCGAGCTCGAGCGACATTGCCCGCGCGAACTCGGCGGCCCGCCGCAAGCGGCGGAGCCGGCCGAGTTGCTCGGGTTCCTCGACCCACTGGTTGGTCGCGCGCTCGATCGCCTCGCGCAGCGAAAAGCCGATGCCCACGCGATCGATCTCGGTGCCGACATCTTCGGCCTCACCCAAAAGGGCGCGGATCCGAGGAAAGTCGAGTTCGCTTCGCTCGAGCTCGCGGCGCAGTGATGAATTGAGCACGAAGTCCGCGAGACCACGCAACGTCCTTGGTAGCGGCAGATCGAGGGTGGCGAGGTAACGAACCAGTGGCGAGTGGGTCTCGTACAGCTGGCCGGCGAGCGCCTCCGCATCGGATGTGGCGCCGCGCACGATGACATCGAGCGCGCGCTGCTGCTCGTCGCGAAACAGCGAGCGCAACGAATAGGTCAGCTCGAGGAAGTGGCTGTCGAGCAGCCGCAGGACCTCGGGCATGTCGGCTCGGTCGAACGCAGTGCCGACCTGTCGACACATCGTCTGGTAGTCGCTCGGATCAGCGAACGACCGCACACCGCCCGAGAGATTGTGATCTCCAAAGTGCACGAAACCGTAGCTGCGGACCTCGCTCTGCAGCGTCACCTTCGAGGTGATGCGAATCGTGCCGAGCACCAGCTTGGCCCGCCCGAGCGTTGCGGTGTGAACGTCACTTTGATCGACGAAGTACGCGAACAGTTCGGTGCGTTCGTCGTAGGCGTGAAAAAGCGAACTCACCGCGTAGTGTGCGGCGACCTCGTCGAGATCGAGAACCTCGACCGACTTGCGATAGATCGCGGCGGCATCGCCATGCTCTGGCAGGTTGCTGACCGCCAGGGACAGCCTCTCGAGGAACCCGGGCTGGAGCGACTCGCCACCGAGCTTGTGCGCGAGCTGAATCGCGCGCGCGGCGTAGCAGATGATCTGGATGGTCTCGATCCCCGACACCTCGTCGAAGAACCAGCCGCAGCTGGTGTACATCAGCAGGCTGTTCCGCTGCATCTCGAGCATCTCGAATACGCGTGTGCGCGCGGCGTCGTCGAGTGGTGCGAGCGAATGGCGATGGATCAGGCGGTCGATCGAATCATGGCTGCGGTCGAGAATGACGTCGATATAGGCGTCGCGAGCAGCCCAGGGGTCGCGCAGTAAGGGCGTTGCGTGGTGCTCGAACACTGCGTTGACCTGCTCGGCCAACCAATCGAGCGCGTCCCGCAACGGTGCGCGCCAGGCCTGAGTCCAGCCAGGGTGGCCGCCGCTGTTGCAGCCGCAGTCGCTGCGCCAGCGCTCGATGCCGTGGGCGCAGCTCCACGAGGTCGCCTGCGCGATTCGGACCTCGTGGGTCGGCGGGTGCATGGCGTGGAACTCGCCATAGTTGGTCAGCCGCACCGTCGTCGACTGCTCGAGATGCTGCAGCGCGTAGGCCAGCGCCATGTCGCCATAGCGATGGTGGTGGCCGTAGGTCTCACCGTCGGTGGCGACGTGGACCAGCTGGGCCTCGGCACGGTCATCGAACCCCGCCTGGAGTCGGGTCGCGAACCCCTCACCGCTATGGAGCAGTCGCTCGAACGCGATCGACTGGGAGGTCGGACCGTCATAGAAAAACACCGAAATCTTTCGCCCACCCGCGACCTCGGCGAAGTAGGCCCTGCGCGAGTCGACCCGCGATCCGGTCACGTCGGCCCACATGCCATCGCCTCGCGGCCGCGCAGCCGCGGCCTGGTGGGGCGCGAGCAGGGTGAAGACGATGCCTTCGTCCGCGAGCAGCTCGAGGGTCTCGTCATCGACCGCGGTCTCGGGTAGCCACAGGCCTTCGGGGCGGCGGGCGAAGCGGTGCTCGAAATCGCGGATCCCCCAGCGGATCTGCGTGCGCTTGTCGCGACGCGAACACAGCGGCAGGATCGAGTGGTTGTAGGCCTGCGCGATGGCAGAGCCGTGGCCCGAGAACCGCCGGCGGCTCAGCCCATCCGCGGCGATGATCGAGCGGTAGACCTCGCGGCGGTGGCGCTCGAGCCACGACAACAGCGTGGGACCGAAGTTGAAGCTCATGCGCGCGTAGTTGCTGAGGATCCGCGTGATGTAGCCGCGGTCGTCGAGAATTCGCGCGGCGGCATTGGGTCCATAGCACTCGGTCGTGATGCGCTCGTTCCAGTCGTGAAACGGGTACGCCGTCTCTTGGACCTCGACCGTCTCGAGCCAGGGGTTCTCACGGGGCGGCTGATAGAAGTGCCCGTGAATGCAGATGTAACGCCGGTTCACGAGGCCTCCGGGCGCAACATCAGCACTCCCAGCGGCGGTAGGGTCAAGTCGACCGACCAATCATGGCCGTGCGCGGCGCGGCGCTTGGCATGCACGCCGCCGCAGTTGCCGACGCCGCTGCCGCCATACACGCTCGCGTCGCTGTTCGCGATCTCCACCCACGCGCCCCCCGTGGGAACACCCACGCGATAGCCCCGGCGGGGCATCGGCGTGAAGTTGCAGACCACCAGCACGGTCTGGCCGTCGCGACTCCGACGCAGCCACGAGATGACGCTGTTGGCGGTGTCACTGAAGTCGATCCACTCGAAGCCTGCGGCCTCGTGGTCGAGCTCGTGCAACGGAGCCTCGCTGCGATGCAGCCGATTGAGGTCGGCGACCCAGGACTGCGTGCCGCGGTGAAGTGGATCTTCGAGCAGGTGCCAGTCGAGCGAAGCGTCGTGGTTCCACTCGCGCGCCTGCCCGAACTCGCAGCCCATGAACATCAACTTCTTGCCGGGTTGGCCCCACATGTATCCGTAGAGCAGCCGCAGGTTGGCGAACTTCTGCCAGGTGTCGCCGGGCATCTTGCCGAGAATCGAGCCCTTGCCGTGCACGACCTCGTCGTGGGACAGCGGCAGCACGAAGTTCTCGCCAAATGCGTACAGCATGCGAAACGTGAGTTCGTGGTGGTGAAAGCCTCGATGGATCGGATCGCGGGCCATGAAGCGCAGCGTGTCGTGCATCCAGCCCATGTCCCACTTGAGCCCGAAACCCAGGCCGCCGATCGAGGTCGGGCGCGACACCATCGGCCACGCGGTCGACTCCTCGGCGATGCACTGGGCCCCGGGGAAGCGCCGAGACAACGCGTCGTTGAGGCGACGCAACAAGGCGATCGCTTCGAGGTTCTCGCGCCCTCCGTGGAGGTTGGGTACCCACTCGCCGGGCTTTCTCGAGTAGTCGAGGTACAGCATCGAGGCGACGGCGTCGACGCGCAGCCCGTCGACGCCGAACCTGTCGAGCCAGACCAACGCGCTCGAGATCAGAAACGACTGCACCTCGTAGCGCCCGTAGTTGAAGATGCAGCTCTGCCAGTCGGGATGAAAACCCAGGCGGGGGTCGGCGTGCTCGTAGAGGTGGGTCCCGTCGAACTCGGCGAGGCCGTGGGCGTCGTTGGGGAAATGCGATGGCACCCAGTCGACCAGCACCGCGATTCCGGCCGCGTGCAAGGTCTCGATCATGGCGCGAAAATCCTCGGGCCCGCCAAAGCGTGCCGAGGGGGCGAAGTAACCGGTGCCCTGGTAGCCCCA
>CANLQR010000199.1 GCA_947492135.1 Deltaproteobacteria bacterium
ATCCCCACCACAAGTGTTGGTCTCGAGATCGCAGTGCGGTCCCGCCGGATCGCCGACACAATCTTGATCGACTTGGCACCCCGCGGCGCCCGTCGACTCGGTCGCGTCGCTCGTCGCGGTAGTCGTGGTGGTGACGGTGGCGCTCGACCCTCCACTGCTGCTGCCTTCGCTCGACTCGGCCCCACCCGAGCTTCCCGCGGTGAACTCGATGTCGTCGCGCGGACCGTCGGTGCATCCGCTCGCGAGTCCGGGTGCAGCGACGAGCAGCAGTCGTCCCACTGCTGCGAATCCGGGCATGAACCTACGTGCGAAGTCGTCGGAGCCGTTGGCGAGCACGGTCGAGGTGCATACCACGGGGCCCAACGCGATGGTCGTCCGGGCCAGGTGTCGGGATCGGAATCCGTCGATTCGGGGCCAGATTCAGGCTCTGGCGGCGCCTCTCGCGGCGAGCGTGCTTCTGTCGAGCAACTCGGCGCAAGCCACCTCACAGCGATCATCATGGGCTGTCCACGAAATCGCGCGGCTGGTGTGCGATAAGCAACGCTCATGAACGAATCTCGAAAATCCGAAGACGCCGGCGCGCGATCGGCGTCGATCGTCGATGTGGGCTTTCAGACCGCGTTCAAGGTGGCCCATCGCATGCTTCGCGCGTGGTGGAGCGTTCGTCGCCCGCACACGCACGGCGCCCTCGTCGCGCTGTGGCACGACGGCGACCTACTGCTGGTCAAGAACTCTTACCGTCGCGAGTACACCCTGCCGGGCGGCTACGTGAAGACCGGAGAGTCCGTCGCCGAGGCTGCCGCTCGGGAGCTCGCCGAAGAGTGCGAGATCCGTGTCGACCCAGCGGCGATCCGCATCGCCTACGTCGGGGTGCATCGCTATGAGAACCGAATCGATGACGTGACCATCGCGGAGGTCACCGTGGATCGGCGCCCGACGTTCGCCGTCGACCAGCGCGAGGTGATCTGGGCCGGCTTCGTGCCACCCAAAGAAGCACTCGCGCTGCCGATCGTGCCCCACCTTCGCGACTACTTGTCGGCGCAGCGCTAAGAAACGGAACTACCTGGGCTCGCTCGTGGACCATGTTCCACGTTCGCGCCCAGGTAATCCCGACTGCTCTGCCGCCACCTGCCATCGTCAGCACGATCGGAACCAGCGATCGGTGCCCCCGAAGGGGCATTGCCCACGATGCGTCGCACCCTCGTCCCCCAACCAACTTTTTCCCAACCCAACCCGCTAGACCTACCCCAACCCAGCCACCCGTTCGCAACCTCGGCGCCTACCCTGTCGCCGCTGGTGCCTTCGCCCTCGTCTCCCGCACTCTGCCGCTTCCGCGACACGCTCCCTAGTGGTGCAGCGACCGTGCCGACAGGATCGTTTACTTTTAGTTTCAATACTTTAGGATGGGCAGTCGGCGCACTTCGCGGCTTTTGCCCTGCGACAGTATGACGCATCTGTCCGGCGCACCTGCCGGTCCCGGGCGATCAGGGATGACGCTGATGTCGTGGCCTGACACTCGCGCCCGTGCGTCGGTGTCCCACCTCCACTACAGGAGGCGAGGAAAAATCGCGTAGCGGCGTCGCGGATAGTCGGGGAACTGTCGCTGATACCAGCGGTGGTGGGCCACGGCGCGCGGCACGAGGTTGGCGGCAGAGAACACCGCAAACGAGAGTCCCGCCATCGACCAGGTCGCGATCGCCCAGCCGGTCCACTGCACGATCTCACCGAAGTAGTTCGGGCACGAGATGTCCTCGTACAACCCGCCGCGAGGCACTGCGTAGTCGCTACCGCTGCGCCGCAGTCGGTGCAGCACCGCATCGGCCCAGCGATTGACCAGAAACCCGCCGACGATCAGCATCAGCCCGTAGAGAAACCGCAGGTCGTACAACCAGCTCAGAGAATAGCTAGGCCCCAGCTCGCTCAGCCACCGCGCGTTGAGATAGCTGTTGAGCGAATTGAACACCATGCCCATCAGGACGACCGACACCGGCATCACGCGGCCCTTGGTGCCGCGCATCAGCAGTGGATCGAGCCACGCGCGCTGCACGTAGTGGATGAGCCACAACACCGCGAACACCCGCGGAACCAGGTCTTGCCAGTGCGAGCCGGACACGAAGACCCCGGCGAACACGACCACCGAGGGGGTCTCCATCAGCAGCCACGCCAAGCGTTTGGGCAGCCCTGGACCGAAACCGCCGCGCGTGTGTCGCCCGTACGGCGCCGTCACCACCCCGGTGGCGAAGAACGTGACTCCCGCCAGCGCGAAACAGACCATGAGCAGCAGGCGGTGAAGGTCGTATTCGGACATCGGCGCCGCGAAGCGTATCAAAGCACCGCTGTGCAAGGGTCCTCACGGGTCCGCCCGCGCGCATCTTGTGCCTGCGACACAACCATGACCCTCCGCGACGCGAGTGTGACGGCGCGTGGCCGGACCGTGGTGGACACTTGCGATGCAGATGGCGCTTCTCGACGTTCCCGATTCCCCGCCGCGTATCGCTGTCGGTCAACGCGCGCGCTCACTGCGCGACTACGAGTGGCTCACCACCGTGCCGATGATCGCGGTGCACCTGTGCGCTCTTGGGGTCTTCTGGACGGGGATGAGTGCGAGCACCTGGCTGCTGTGTGCCGCGCTGTACTTCACCCGGATGTTCGGAGTGACCGGCGCTTACCATCGCTACTTTTCCCACCGGACCTACAAGACCGGCCGGGTGATGCAGTTCCTGCTCGCCTTGCTCGCGCAGACCTCCGCGCAACGCGGAGTACTGTGGTGGGCAGGCCATCACCGCGATCATCACAAGTACTCCGACACCGATCGTGACGTCCACTCGCCGGTGAAGTGGGGTTTCTGGCACTCCCACATCGGCTGGATCTTTGATCGAAACAGCGACACGGACTGGCCCCGCGTAAAGGACCTGTCCAGGTATCCCGAGCTGGTGCTACTCGACAAGCTGTGGTTGGTGCCGCCGCTCGCCGTGGGCGTCGCTGTGTATCTCGTCAGCGGCTGGGAAGGTCTCTTTGGCGGCTTCATGCTGTCCACCGTGCTGCTATGGCACGGCACCTTCACCATCAACTCGCTGTCACACGTCTGGGGCAAGCGTCGCTACGCGACCAGCGATGACAGCCGCAACAACTGGGTGCTGGCGATCGTCACGATGGGCGAGGGATGGCACAACAACCATCACCACTACATGGGCTCGACGCGGCAGGGGTTCTACTGGTGGGAGGTCGACCTCACCTACTACATTCTGCGGGCGATGGCCGCGGTTGGACTGGTGTGGGAGCTCCGCGAGCCCCCCGCGCGGGTGTTCGAGGGCCAGCAGCCGGCTGAGCCTGACGACCGCGCTGCAGCATGAGCTCGCGGACCGCTTCAGGCCCGCGAGCTTGCCGACGCCAACAAGAGCGTCAGCCCTCGAAGCCAAGCGTCTTGGTCAGCCTCGGCGCAGCCGCTTGCCGAACGCGGCCACGGCCTCGTCGATCGCAAGCTCGACCTGGGGCATGAGCACCGCCGCGAGCCGAGCCAAGCCGGGTTCGGAGGTCGACCACAGGGCCACCAGCGCCTCCAGAGCCGACGCCGCGCGGTAGCTCTGCATCCCTCGACGGCCCCGCGCCGAGCTCGGCGGCGTCGTGTTGCGAGCGCGCCGGACCAATGCAGCCTCGGCGTCGTCGAGCTCCCCCACGATCGCCTCGAGCAACCCAGCCTGCCGCTCGGCCCGCACGACAGCAGCCTTGATCGCATCGAGTCGATCGACCGGAAAGTCACCACGAAGGGCCACGCGCGCGCGAACCTGTTGTTCGAACAGCGCATCGCCGACCCACGCGAGCGTACGTACCGAGCGCGTCGCGAGTGCTGCGGGGAGAGGTACGACCACGATCGGTGGCAAGCCTAGGCGGCGCCCGCCAATCCGGCAAGCCATGCTACGGTCGGGCGATGCTTGCCACGCGCCACCTGCTGCATTCGCCCCTGCGTAGGCCCGGAGCTAGAGCCGACTTGGGGCCTGCGGTGTGCCCTGCGGCCGGGCGGCGTTTCGCCATGTTGGCTGTGCTCGCCGCGTGCGCGTGTTCGTCGTGTTCGTCGAGTTCGTCGAGTGAAGGTGACTCCTCGGGCGACACCACGACCACCTCCTCCTCGACCACCGAGCCCGCGACCACCGGGCCCGCAACCGACGCCTCAGGGTCGACGACGTCCACCGGTGTCGTCACGAGCGCCGACAGCACCAGCGGCAGCAGCGGCCCCATCGAGACCACGGACTCGAGCACCACCGGCGGCAGCACCGGCATGCCCACAGCGGGGATCGCCTTCGAGACCACGCTGGGAACGATCGTGTTCGAGCTCGACGAAGTTGCAGCCCCCGTCACCAGCGCCAACTTCTTGGAGTACGTGGAAGGTGGCTTCTTCGACGGTACCGACGGCAACGGCGCGACGATCTTCCACCGCGTGGTGCCGGGCTTCGTCATCCAGGGCGGAGGCTTTACCGAGGCGTTGCAGCAAAAAGCGACGCTGCCGCCGATCGTCAACGAGTCGGGCAATGGCCTGGCCAACGTTCGCGGTGCCATCTCGATGGCGCGCACCCCTGACCCCGACAGCGCGACCTCCCAATTTTTCATCAATCTGATCGACAACGACTTCCTCGACGACCCACCCGGCTACGCCGTGTTCGGGAGCGTCGTGGAAGGCATGGAGGTCGTCGATGCGATGGCCGCCGTCGCCACCGCGACGATGGGACCGCTCGAGAACGTGCCCATCGAGCCGATCGTCGTGTTGTCCGTCACCGTGCAGTAGGGCGCGGCTCCCTGGGGAAGCAGCCTCCCGCTAGGAGAGGCCGACCAGCCCGCCTGTCGCAGGATCGTTGTCTCCGAAGGACTGGGTGTCGGCGATTCCCATCATCTGGCAGATCGACACGAGCATGCGGTTGTGTGGCACCTGACTGAAGTTCAGGTATCGACCGCCCTGCATCGCACCACCAGCACCACCGGCCAGCACGAACGGCACCGGATGGTTGCCGTGCGAGTTGCCACGCGACAGCTCGTTGCCCCACACCACGAGCGTGTTGTCCAACAGGGTTCCGTCACCCTCGGGAACCGCAGCGAGGGCGTCGAGCAGGTACCTGACCTGTTCGGCGTACCAGACGTTGACCGCGGTGATCTGCTCGACCATCGTCGGATCTTCGTCGCCCAGATGCGACAGATCGTGATGTCCGGTCGACTGGCCGAGCCACGAGAACAAGGTGCCGCTCACCGATGCCGAGCACTGGAGACTCGCCACGCGGGTCAGGTCGCACGCGAGCGCCATCACCATCAGGTCGATCTGCCGCTGCGTGACCGCGGGGAAGTTGTCGTTCGCGAACGGATCGAATGCCAGGTCGATCGTCGGTTTGTCGCACGATGGGACCGCCGCTTCGTTGCGGGTCTCGATCGCACGAATTGCATCGAGATGCGCCTCGACCTTGACGCGATCCGAACCGCCGTAGCGCGACTCCAGCGACACGAGATCGCCCTTGACCAGGTCGATGACGCTGCGCCTCTCGGCCTTGAGCCTGTCGATGCCGGCCGGATCGACGTCGAGATCGGCGAACAACCGATCGAACATCGCCTGGGGGTTGTCCTCGGGGGGCAGCGGCTGGTTGGCGTCGGCGTAGGACATCCGCGTCCACACGTTGGCGCCGCCGGTCTGCACGCCGAACTCCAGGCTCTTGTACGGGGTATCGATGCCGATCGTGTTGGCCACGACCTGATCGACCGAAGGGTGCCCGGCGTAGCCCGCAAAGCCTGCTCCGCCACCGCCCTCAAACTCTCCGGGCAGCAACTGACTGCCCGTCCACAGCGAGCCCATGCCCATCTGGTGGCCATCTCCGAGACCCTGCCGGATGACCTCGAGGCCATCGAGGATCACCAGCTTGTCGCGGTGGGTCTCGAGTGGCGCGAGGATCGTGGACAACGCGAAGTCGCTCTCGCCTCCGCTGGGCACCCAGTTCTCGTGGATGGTGCCGTTGGCGGAGAACAGGATGATGAGCCGCTTGGGAAACTGCGCGACGCCAGCCTCGCTCTCGAGCAAGGGCACGAAAGGGGCCAGCGCGCCTGCACAACCAACACCACCAAGGAAGGCACGGCGCGAGAAGCCCCGGTTGAAAGGCTTGCGCGGTGCGGTCGCCCGCGGACCTGATCGGCGATTCATCGCTGCTCCTCCTGCGCTCGAGTGATGGCGGAAACCTCGCCACGGCGGTGGCGGAAGGCGTCAGAAAGCACAAGGTCTCGAATCAGCACCTGGATGTCTCCCCCACTCTCGACGAAGCTGGTCTCGAGGCTCTCGTTGGTGCACAGATCATCGTCGCTCTCCGTGCGTCCCATCGCGAACCGGAACCATTGTCGGGTCACACAGCGTTTGACCTCGTCACTCTGCGTGAGCTTGGTCGACAGCTCGAGCACCCCGTCGATGGGTCCATCCACATCGGTCACGGTCAGCGCACCCGAGGCGTCGACCGGGGCGCCGGCCTCGAGGTCGCGCCACTTACCGATGCCGTCATAGTGCTCGAACGCGAAGCCGATGGGGTCGATCATCTCGTGGCACGCCGCACAGCTTGGGTCGGCCCGGTGCTGTTCGAAGCGTTCACGCGAAGTCGCGTCTGGATCGGGCGAGGGGGGCACGTTGTCGACACCGGGTGGCGGTGGTGGCAGCGGCTGACACAGGAGGTTCTCGCGGACCATCTTGCCGCGATGCACGGGAGAGGTTTGGTTGGCGTGGGCGTGCTCTGCGAGCACGGACGCCTGGGTCAGCACGCCCATGCGTTCGCCGGGCGGCAGCGGCACCGGATCGCCCGCGACGTGACCCGATGGCAGCGTCACGCCGTACAGCGCGAGCAGCTCGGGGCTGTCGGTCATCGCAAAGTCCGCCGTGAACAGACTGTCGATCATGCCGTCGCCGTCGAGAACGACGTGGGCGGCAAACGCCGCAGTTTCGGCGCGCATTGCCGTCGCGAGCGCGGGCGAAAAATCCGGAAATACCTCGGGGTTCTTCTCGAGCCCTTCGATCTCGTCCACGCCGAACCACTGCAGATGGAACTGCGAGATGGTCTCGCGCGCACGGGGATCCGCGAGCAGCCGATCGACCTGGGCTGCCAGAGCGTCCTTGTCGCCGAGCTCACCGGCCGCCGCAGCCGCGAACAGCGAGTCGTCGGGCATCGAGTTCCACAGAAAGTAGCTCATGCGCGACGCCAACTCGTAGTCACCCAGCGCGATGGCTTCGCCGTCGTTGACACCGTTGGCACCGAATTCCATGTGATAGAGGAACCACGGGGACTGCAGCGAGGCTTGAACGACCAGGCGAATCCCATCGGCGAAGCCACCTTGCGCCTTGCCCTCGGCGTAGACCTGCGCCAAGCCGTCGAGCTCTGCGGCGTCGAGGGGCCTCCGATACGCACGCGGGCCGAACTCAGCGATGAACTGGGTCGCACACGCATCCTCGCCCATCGCGAGCGGATCGCAGGGCAGCAGCCCGCCGAGGTCTTCGATCGACCACGCGGCGATCTCCTCGGCGGCGTCCATGTACTGCTCGACCTGCAGCTCGGAAACCGGAGCGCCGACGTTGCTGTGAAACGGGCCGACGCGCTCGTCCGGCGTGAAGCCGATCGCAGCCTCGCCGGTGTAGCCCAGCAGATCGCGGACCGTATTCTCGTATTGCGCCCCGGTGAACCGGCGCAGGTCGGTCAAGCCCACCGATGGGGTCTCGCAGCCCGCGGCAACGCCACCATCGCCCGAGTCGCTGCCGCTTTCTCCGCCAGTGCCTCCTTCATCCCCCGCACCTGCGCCTGGGCTGCCGGACAGACCGCTGTAGCAGGCGGACAGCAACGCGAGCGGAGCCAGCAAGCCGACGACAGCTCCACGCATTGATCCGCGATTCCGCATGCCATGCAGTGGGCCAGCTTCTGCCAAGCGATTCAAGCCGTGGAGCCGCTTGTTGCTCGGGTTTTTCTCGGCGGGTTTGATCCCGCCGTGAAGCCGAATACAGTCGATGCAACTCGGCCGCGCGATCCCAACGGGCATCGCGCCGCTTGGGGTCAGCTACCCCCCGAGCGCCTCGCGAATCCGCTCCGCCAGTGCTTGGCCGATCCCGCGCACCTGACACAGCGCGGCAACATCGGCATCACGGATCGCCGTGGTCGATCCGAAGTGCTTCACGAGGGCGCGCTTGATCGCCGGACCCACGCCCTCGATGTCGTCGAGCACGCTATGCAGCGCTCGTTTTCCTCGGCGCTTGCGATGGAGGCCGATCGCGAAACGATGAGCCTCGTCGCGCACGCGCTCCATGAGATAGCGCTCGGAGCTGCCGGGCTTGAGCACGATGGCGTCCTTGGTGCCGGGCACGAAGACTCGCTCGGGTCGGACCTCGTACCCCGCCGCAGCCGGTGCGTTGGCATCGTTGCGTGCCTGCTCGATGACGTAGTTGACCCACGCCTCTCCGGGCGCGGCGGCTTGCTCGACCACCGAGGCCTCGCTTGAACTCGCGGTGGCGCCGGCGGCCTGCGCCGATGCGGACGATCCATTCGCATCCGCGGCGTGGCTCGCCGCCGCCGTCCTGCGCTCGCGGAGCTTGGCCACAGCCTCGCGGCCGTGGCCGATCAACGACCGGCGCTCCTTGGCAAGCGAGACCACGTCGACACCCTCGATGCCGATCGGCACACCAAGGTCGTTCATCGCCGCGAGTACCTGACCAAGCTGGCCTTTGCCGCCATCGATCACGACCAGATCGGGCAGCGACCAGGCGTCGTCATCGTTGCCTTCGGTGGCCGCGAGCGCCCGCTGGAAGCGCCGACCGAGCACCTCGTACATGCTGGCGAAGTCGTCATTTTGCCGGGTGCCCTGGGCTAGCGCGGCCTCGGCAGGATCGGTGCCGAGCCCACGAATGCGAAACGACCGGTACCGCGATTTCTCGGGCACCCCGTCGACGAACGTCACCATGGACGCGACGGTGTCGCTACCCTGGATGTGGCTGACGTCGTAGCACTCGATCACGCGGGGGAGCTTCGATAGCCCCAGGCGCTCCTGCAACCGCGTCAGCGCAAGCTCGCTGTCTTCACGACGGTCTCGCCGCGTCGCGAAGTTCGACGCGGCGTTCTTGTTGGCCAAGATGACCAGCTTGCGGCGATCGCCGCGCTCGGGCACCGCCACGGTGACCTTGCAACCCTTGCGCTCGCGCAGCCACTCGGCCAGCGGGATCGCATCGTCCTCGTGCATGGCGTGGGGCAGCACCACCTCATCAGGCACGAACGCCGCCTTGTCGTAGTACGCCGCGAGGAAACTCCCGAGCACCTCGGCATCGGGAAGCTCCATGCCCTTGAGCGAGAAAACCTGCGACTGCTGAAGCTTGCCTTCGCGGATCTGCAAGACCACCAACTCGACCTGGCCACCCTCGCGATAGATACCCACGACGTCTTGGTCGACATCGAGGGGGCCGACGATCTGCTGGGTCTGCAGCACGTTGCCGATGGCTTGCAGCTGGTCGCGCAGGCGCGCCGCGGTCTCGAACTCCAGGGCCTCGGCGGCACCAGCCATGCGCGTGCGCAGCCCATCGACTAGCTCGCGATGGCGGCTCGAGAGAAACAGCCGCACATCGCTGACCTGGTCGGCATACGCGGTGGCGTCGACCTCGTGCACGCACGGCGCCGGACAGCGGCCGATCTGGTGCTGCAGGCACGCGCGGGTGCGATGGCCGAGCACGAAATCCGTACACGTGCGCAGCTTGAAGTGCCGATTGACCACCCGCAGCGTCGCGCGCACCGAACGCGCCGAGTGGTAGGGCCCGAAGTACCAGGTGCCGTCATGGCCAACCTGGCGCACCAGCTCGAGCCGCGGCCACTTTGCGTGAGGATCGAGGCGCAGCACCAAGTAGTTCGAGTCGTCGCGGAGCTTGACGTTGAACCGCGGCCGCTGCTCCTTGATCAGGTTGTTCTCGAGCAGCAGCGCCTCTTTGTCGTTGGCGACGATCATCGTTTCGATGTCACCGACGACCTTGGCCAGGATCGGCACGAACAACCGCGTATCGCTGCCATTGAAATACTGACGCACGCGGGCCCGCAGGCTCCGCGCCTTGCCGACGTAGACGACCTCGCCCTGCCGATCACGCATGATGTACACCCCCGGCTCGAGGGGCAGGCGTTCGAGCGCGGCGTGCAACGTCGCCTCATCGACGATGCGCGGCACGAAACCGGGCAAAGCCCGCGACTGCGGACTGGTCCGGCGAGTCACCGCGCTGTCGGACGGGGGGGACGCCGAAGAACGATCGCGACGACGCGCCATCTTTTCAGCTTTTATTACAGCAGGCGGCGAACGTCACCGACGGTCACCAGCGCGATGAGGGCGAGCAGGGCGAGCATGCCGTAGCCGTGCACCATCTCCTCGATTCGGGGGCTCGCGCGGCGGCGACTGATGCCCTCGTACGCCAGAAACGCGAGGCGACCGCCATCTAGGGCCGGCAAGGGCAACAGGTTGAACATGCCCAGCAGCGTGCTGATGAACGCGGCCATCAACACGAACGGAACGATGCCAGCGTCGGCCGCCTTGGCGATCGTCTGAACCATCCCGACCGGCCCCTGCACGCTAGCCTCGAGCTTGCCTGTGATCAGTAGATACAGGCCCTCGAGCTGCGCGGCGGTGTCCCGCAACGGATCGCTCACGGCGTGCGAGGCCGCAGTACCAAAGCCGACCGGCTCGCGCGGTGCGACGGCCTGGAGGTCGACGCCCAGCGGAGCGGCGGACTCGGCCGGCAAACTCGCCTTGAGCTGCGCAGTGGTGTCACCGCGCTGCACGACGATGTCGACCTCGGAGCCGAGATAGCGCCGCGTGGCCGCAGCGACGTCGCGGCCACGCTGCGACGGATCGATCGTGGTGTCGCCGACCGCGAGTAGCCGGTCGCCCGGCAAGATACCGGCAGCCTGCGCCGCCGATTCGCCATGCACCCCAGCAACCTCGATCGCGACCACGGGGCCGGGCATGCCGGCGCCCACATAGACGAACAACAACATCGCCATGGCTGCGAGGTAGTTGGCGACAGGGCCGCCGGCGATCACCAACATGCGCGAGGCCAAGGGCTTGTCGCGGAAGTTCGGCGATGCCTCACCCGCCGCCGCCGCTGCTGCCGACGGCGCCTCGCCTTCCTCGGGATCGCCGGGCTCCATCCCGCGGATCTGCACGTACGCACCGAAGGGAATCGCACTGATCACAAACTCGGTGCCACGCCAGGTCCCGAAGCGGAGAATCGGGGGGCCGATGCCGAACACGCTGAAGCGATCGACCTTCATCCCGGTCCAGACGGCGGCGATGTAGTGCCCGAACTCGTGAAGGATGATCACGATGCACAGGCCAACAATGGCGACCACGGCCGTCATCGGGCTCACCGGCGGACTATAGCAGCCTGCGACGCAGAATCGAGGCGTCCCGGCTCGCGGTCGCAGCACCGTCGCCGGTCGTGGTCGTCGGACGATCGAGGAAACCCAGGCCAACCCGGCCTGACTGGCCGCGCAGGAACACCCGCGCCCGATCCAGTCGGGTCGCTGTGGGGGCAGGACAATGCGCCGGTGTCTCGCCTAGTCGCCGCAAGTACCGGGCGACCACGCGCTGAGCGACCGCAAGACCACCGTCGAGGCTGCGCAATACGTCGACCCCGACGCTGCGATGAATCGCCAGAATCTCGCCGGGGACGATCGCTGCCCGCTGACCGACGATCACCTGCCCCACGGCCCACGCCGCCAGATCGACCGACACCGGGCGATCGAACACCAACCATACGTCACCACGCGCGAGTCGAGCGGCGCAGCGCAGCGCGCTACCACGATCGAGGTCCTGCAGCGTACGCAGCTGCGGATGCTGACCATGCAGCACCGACAGCATGCTCGAGGTGTTGTCGCCCGAGCGTTCGTCGAGCGCGAGGATCTCGAGTGCGAGCGCGCGGCCGTTGGCGTGATGCCGCGACGAGACGCGGGCGTGGACGCTCTGGGCGGTCTGGACCAACGACGCGACCGAACTCTCGGCGTCGCGCAGCGGCAGCAGCACCGAGATGTCGACGTGGATCACAGCCTGGTGTTTTCCCACAGGAGCTCCGCGCGGTGGGGCCGAGCTGCGCGCCGCTCGACGCGGTTCCGCACGGTGCGGCCGACGCGCGCCAACCCACGGGCGGTCGTGAACGCGCACGGCGGGCCCCAAGCCGACGCGGGGCACCGCGCGCAAGGCGTTCACCCGGCTCCCCCCTGGGGGCTCAATCGTCGGATTGGGCCCTCGAGAACACCGTACCGACCCGACAGGAGATCTCCCGCGCGCTCGCGCAGCCCTGCAACGATGACGGATCACAGGTCGAGAGTCGCATCGAGTCGCGATACCTTCGGGCGCCCGTTAGGCGACCCGCACACCCGCGACCAAGGACTTTCTCATGGCGAGCATCAACAAAGTCATCCTGATCGGCAACCTCGGTCGTGATCCCGAGATGCGATACACCCAAGGCGGCACCGCGGTGTGCCAGCTGAGCATCGCGACCACGCGAACGTACACGAACAAGTCCAACGACCGGGTCGAAGAGACCGAGTGGCATCGCGTCGTCGTGTGGGGCAAGCAGGCCGAGTC
>CANLQR010000200.1 GCA_947492135.1 Deltaproteobacteria bacterium
CCGCCGAGATGGTCAAGCATGCACTGCTGTTCTCGCTCGAGCATTTCGAGGAACTATCGCGGCACGCGCCGACGCTGGCGAACACCGGCCCGGACGAGCTGGTCCAGCTCGTCGCCACCTCGATCGCGCTCAAGGCCGCGTGCGTCGCCGCCGACCCGTTCGAGCGGGCCCCGGCGGGTCGCGTGCTGCTCAACCTCGGGCACACCATCGGCCACGCACTCGAAGCGACCTCCGAATATTCGCTTGGGCACGGTCAAGCGGTTTCGTTGGGGTTGATCGCCGCGGTGCGACTTTCAGTTCGCCGCGGACTCGCGGCGCCGAGTCTCGTCGAGCGGCTCACGGCGCTGCTCACCGCGCTGGGGCTGCCGACCGATCTCGATCCGTGGCTGGCTAGCGGACACCTCGCGGGGATCAGGCGCGCCCTGGGCGGCGACAAGAAGCGCGTCGCCGACGGCCTTGCCTACATCGCGCTCGCCGACATCGCCAGTCCGCGGGTGCTGCGGTTGACGGTGGACGAGATTCTCGCCGACCTCGTGGGCACCCCGTGAGGTCCGGGCCTCGCAGCCGGCGGCCGGCTTGGCGCAGTCAAGGTCGCATTCTTGCTGCGTCCGCGTTCACGGTGCTAGCCTCAAAATTCGCTCGCGTTCGTCGACCGGCGGCGAACCCGACGAGCCCGGAGTGACGATGATGAAATTCAACTTCCCCTTGATCGCGACGCTGGCTGTTCTCGGCACCGCCTGCGCGGACAATCAAGAGTCGCTCATCGTCCTGCTCGCGCCGGCGTGGGACACGCCGGGCGAGTGCCTGATTCAGGCGAGCAGCGAGATTTCGCTTCCGTACGGCATCCTCGACCTCAGCTATGGCACGCCGTACGCGATGCCGGCGATCTTGCTGAACAACGCCGCCGAGCAGGGCGCCAACGACAACAACTCCGGCGTCGTCAGCAACGAGATCCAGCTCCTCGATGCAGACGTCGATCTGACGATGGCCCAGGCACCCGACATCATCGATGATCTCCGCGCCACCAACGGCGGTCTGGTCAGCTTCAACGTGCCGCTTTCGCAGAACTCGCTGTTGCCCGGCGCGTCCGCAGGCGTGCTGGTGGAGGTGATTCCGCAACAGACCAGCGCGGCGCTTGCCGACGCGATCATGGCTCAGTTCGGGCCCGAGGCGAAACTCACCGTCGAAGCCCACGTACAGTTCCACGCCTCCCGTAGCGGCAACAACATCGGGAAGCTCGGCGGCATCGATGCCCGTGAGTTCTCGTTTCCGATCTCCGTCTGCTTTGGTTGCCTGGGCTCCTGTGCAACGTGCCCCGCGGCGATGTGTCCGGTCGGCAACTCCGAATGGGCGGGGGGCATCTGTGGCAACGCCCAGGACTTCACGGTGTACCCGGCCGCCTGCGACCCGCCGGGTTGATGGCGAACCCCGACAGGCGCCAAGGTCCTGCAACGCTGCGGCGCTGCGCTTGACCCCGCGCACGGTTTGGGGTGAAGTACGCGTGGAGTTCATGCTCGGCGACCAATTAAAGAAGATCGTGGAGAACACCCCCGGTGCGGCGGGTGCGATCCTGATGGGCTTCGATGGCATCGCTGTGATGCAACACCTCGCCCCCGACGCCGAGGGCGTCGTCGACCTCGAGTCGACTGCGATGGAGTTCTCCTTCCGGTTCATGGAGCTGCGCCGGGCTGCAGCAGCCTTGGACATGGGTGAGGTCCAAGACGTCACCGTCCGCGGCGAGCGGCAGTCCTTCGTCTGCCGCGCCCTGTCCGACGACTATTTCGTTGGCGTCCTGCTCACGGATCCGTCCTTTCTCGGCAAGGGCCGGTTCCTGCTGCGGACCGCGGCGCCCGAGCTGCTGGCCGATCTCTGAGCCCGCGGCCCCCGCGTTGACCGGGCCCAGTTTCCCGCTGGCGCTTGTTGGCAATGGCGGCCACAATACGCCCCGCAATGCCCCTGGCCACGAGCACGACCGTAGACGCCCCGGCGCGTTCCGGGCCTGCCTCGGGGCTTCGCCCGCGGCCGGAGGTCGTGGTGATCCATGGCCCCAACCTCGACCTTCTCGGTCAGCGAGAACCCGCCGTCTACGGAAACACCACCCTGCCGGAACTCGACGCGCAACTCGTCGCGCTCGGGGACTCGCTCGGGGTGCAGGTGCGCGCGTATCAAACCAACGGCGAGGGCGCCTTCATCGATCTGTTGCACACCGCCCGGGCCGCGCGCGGTGTTGCCGGTGTCATCGTCAACCCGGCCGGCTACACCCACACCAGCGTCGCGATCACCGATGCTCTGCGGGCGCTCGATGTCCCCGTCGTAGAGGTCCACCTGTCGAACCTCTACGCCCGGGAACAGTTTCGCCACGAGTCGCTGACCGGCGTGGCGTGTCGCGGTGTCATCATGGGCCTCGGCCCCGATTCCTACTTTCTCGCGCTACGCCACCTGGTGGCATCGACCTCCGTGGAGCCTGCATGACCGATCCAGCGGACCCCAAGTTTCCCGATCTTCGCTATGTCCGCGAACTCGCGAAGATCTTCCGCCAGTACGAGCTCGACGAACTCGAGATCGAAGCTGGCGATCAGCGAATCTTGCTACGCCAGTCTGACGTCGCTCCGGTCACGGTTGCGGCGGCGCAGCCGGTACACGCGCCCGTCGCTGCCGCAGTACGGCCGGTGCTCGAGGTCGCGGTGGCGCCGGTGGCCGAGGCCGGCGAGTTCATCACCTCGCCGTTCGTCGGTACGTTCTACCGCTCGGCGCGTCCGGAGTTGCCCTCGTTCGTCGAGGTGGGCAAGCGGGTCGCGTCTGGCGACACCGTGTGCATCATCGAAGCGATGAAGCTCTTCAACGAGATCGAAGCAGACTTCGCCTGCGTGATCGAAGAGGTCCTCGTCGAGAACGCCTCGCCCCTGGAGTACGGGACGAAGATGTTCCGGGTGCGCAAACTGTGATGACGCCGATCCGCAAGGTGCTGGTCGCGAATCGCGGCGAGATTGCGCTGCGGGTGATTCGTGCGTGCCGCGAAATGGACATCCGCACCGTCGCCGTCCATTCGACGGTGGACGAGTCGGCGCTCCATGTGCGTTTTGCGGACGAGTCGGTGTGCGTGGGCCCTGGCCCCGCAGCGCAGAGCTATCTGCACATCCCGAACCTCATCTCCGCGGCAGAGCTGACCGGCGCCGACGCGGTCCATCCCGGGTACGGATTTCTGTCCGAACGCGCCGACTTTGCTCGCGTCTGCGTCAAGTGCGGGCTCAATTTCATCGGCCCTCGTGCCGAGCACATGGCGATCATGGGCGACAAGGTGCGGGCGCGGCAGGCCATGGAAGCCGCTGGTGTGCCGATCCTGCCCGGGACCGGAGTGATCACCAACCCCGACGATGCGGTCGAGGCCGCTACCCGCATCGGCATGCCGGTGATCATCAAGGCCTCCGCCGGCGGTGGCGGCCGGGGCATGAAGATCGTCCGCGAGCTCGACCAGCTGGTCCAGACCATCGCGACCGCCCAGGCCGAGGCGTTGGCCGCCTTCGGCAACGGTGACGTCTATCTCGAGCGCTACGTGACGAGCCCGCGGCACATCGAGATTCAGGTGATCGGCGACATGTACGGTGGCGCCGTCGACCTGCTCGAGCGCGAGTGTTCGATCCAGCGTCGGCATCAGAAGATCATCGAGGAGGCGCCCTCGGCGGCCTTGTCACCCGAGCTGCGCGCCAAGATGCGGGAGACGGCGGTCCACGCGATTCGAGCGATCGGCTACCAGTCGGTGGGTACGTTGGAGTTCCTGCTCGATGAGTCCGCGCCCGAAGGTCCGGCGTTCTACTTCATGGAGATGAACACTCGGATCCAGGTCGAACACTGTGTCACCGAGATGATCACCGGCGTCGATCTGGTGCAGGAGCAGATCCGCATCGCGACCGGGGAACCGCTCGCCCACCTCGACCGCCAGCACCAGGCCCGTGGGCACGCCATCGAGTGCAGGATCAACGCCGAGGACCCGATCAATTTCTCTCCGCAGCCGGGCACGATCACCGCGCTGCACTTTCCCGGTGGATTCGGGGTTCGCGTCGATAGCCACGTCTACCAGGGCTACCGCGTGACGCCCTACTACGACTCGATGCTGGGAAAGATCATCTCGCATGGTAAGGACCGCGCCCAGGCGATCGCGCGCATGCGCCGCGCCCTGGACGAGACGGTGGTGGAGGGCATTCGCACCAACGTCCCGCTGCACCGCTGGATGCTGAAGCAAGAAGCCTTCGTGACGGGCCACTACGACACCCATTTTCTCGAGAACAACCTCGATCGCGAGGCCATCCTCGCCGAACTCGAGCCGCTGGGCTAGCGTGTCGAGGCCAGCGCACCCAAGCAACGGAAAGACGGTTGGCTTTCAGTAAAGAAAAAGCGCACGAGCGAGCCGAGAAGTTCGCAGCGAAGGGCCAGCACGACAAGGCTGGGCGCGAGTATCAATCGATCGTCGAGAACGATCCCAAGGATATTCGGGCGTGGCTCATGCTCGCGGACTGTCTCGTGCGCAGCGGCGATCGCAGCGGCGCGATCGAGCGGTACATGCAGGTCGCTGGCTACTACTCGGCGCAGCAGCAGCACCAAAAAGCGCTGGCCGTCTACCGCCAGGTGGTGAACCTCGACCCCCGGCGCTTCGACGTCCATCAGCGGATCGCGCAGCTCAATCTCGAGCTGGGCCGGGCACCTGATGCGGTCGCGATCTATGAGCAACTCGGGCAGGCCCAGCTGCAGGCGGGCGCGGTCGCCGAAGCGTTGGCGACGTTCGAGTTGATCGCCAACGCCGAGCCTGCCGCGGTCCCCAAGCGTTTGCGGGTGGCAGAGCTGTACTCGCGCGAGCGCCAGCTCGACAAGGCCGTCGAGCACTTTCGGATCGCGGGCGAGCAGCTGCTGCAGACCGGGCGCCACGCAGATTTCGTGCGCGTGGCCGAGCGCCTCGTCTATCACCAGCCCGACGACTCCGAGACGATCCGCAAGCTCGCCGGGGTGTATCTGAAGCTCGGCGATGCGCGTCGTGCTCTGATGAAGCTCAACGGGTTGCTGCAGGCCGATGCCCACGATCGAGTCGCCCTCGAGCTGCTGGCTGAAACTTTCCTAGCCCTCGAAAAGCCCGACAAGGCCACGAGCGTTGCGGTCGAACTCGTGCGCCAGTTGCTCGCCGACGGCGACAGCGGCACCTCCGAGGCCGCCCGCGTGGCGCGTCGCGCTTTGTCGTGGGATCCGAACAACGGGGAACTCCGGGCTGCGGCCAGCGCTGGGGCTGCAGCGAGCTCTGGGGCTGCGGCCAGCGCTGGGGCTCCAGCCAGGCCGCGTACCAGCGCCGTCGAGTCTCGAACGCAGCCGCAGGCTGTCGCCGTACCCGAGCCTCAGCCCCGGCAGCCCCGAGCGCAGGCCGTCGCTGCGGCCGAGCCCGACGACGAGGTCGAGGACGAGACCGACGAGGTCCTCGAGCTCGACGACGCCGATGTCATCGCCGAAGTCGCCGCTGAGCCTGCATCAAACCAGCGAGCGGGTGACTCGCGGCAGCGGGCCACGACGGGCGAGACGGCCACCACGAGGTCGATGACCGATCGCGTGCTCTCCGAGGTCGAAGCGCCCGCACCTGCGGACGGAAACGTCGACCTGGACAAGATCCTCTTCGAGGCGCGCGTCTATGTGAAGTATCGCCTGTTTGAACACGCGATCGAGCACGTCGCCGAGTTGCTCTCCAAACAGCCCGAGCATACTGGCGCGCTGGCCTTGCGCGCGCGTGCGCTGGGCGAGCTTGGGCGTCGCGCCGAGGCGGCCGAGGCCCACGTCAGAGTCGCGAGGCTGGTCCTGGATCGCGATCCGAAGCTGGCTCGTGAGCACCTGGGCGCCGCGCTCGACTGCGATGCAAGGCACGCGATGGCGCTGGCGTTGCAGGCGGACCTCGATCGAGGCGGCCGCACTCATCCCTCGGGGCTGACGCCCGCCGTCGGGTCCGATGATGGCGACAGTGGGACCTTCGATCTCGTCGATGCTGATGGTTCGGGGCCGATCGCGCCGGTCGACGGCGATGATTTCACGATCGATGTGAGCGAGCCCGAATCCGATCCCCAGCCGACCCGACCGATCGTGATCGAGAACCGTTTCGGGCTTTCGGATGCCAGGCCCTTGCCGGGGCCGGACGAACGGCATCCGACAGAGAATCTCGCCGAAGCGCTGGCGTCGGTGCGGGGGTTCGACGCGTCCACCGAGCACGCCGATCGCACGCCGCTGTTCGGCTACACCGCGCGTGCGCCCGCGCAGGTCCCCGATGGCCCGCGCGGGCCGTCGCCGGTGCTGCAGTCGGCGTCGCCGACCGAACCCCACCGGGTTGTCGCTGCCGAGCTCGACCTGGGGCACGACCACAGTACAGAGCGCTTCGCACCCAGCGCGTTCGAGTACGAGCCACTCGCTCGGTCCGGGTCAGGCCTCGTCGAGCCTTCCGTCGATCTCGACGAGAGTGAGCCGCTCGACGAGAGTGAGCCGCTCGATGATGACACCGCAGCTGCGGTGTACGACGAGCCGGTCACTGGAGAATTCGTGCCGCCGCCGAGCGACGACACCGATGAACCCGCCACCGAGGAGCGCGAGGTGCTGATTCCACCAGCGAAACCACCCGTCCCCCGACGTCCCGTCGCCGCCGTCAGCAAGCCGCTGTGGGCCGACTTGGAGGATGAGCTCGCCGAGATTCGCTTCTTCCTCGATCAGGGGCTCGACGAGGACGCGCGGGCGGGTCTGAGCGATCTCGAGCGCAAGCATCCCGGACACCCCGAGGTCGCGAAGCTGCAGGCCGAGTTCGACCGCGACACCGCAGCGCCGCAGCAGGACTCCGGGGCCAAGCCCTTGGTGATGCTGCCCAGTGAGGACGAGGACGAGAGCGCCTACCTCTCGGCCATGCTCGGTGGCGGCCCGCCCAAGGCAAAGAAGGTCGACAAGGGTTTGGAGATCCGCGCCGCCGCCGGTGTCGATCCGACCGACGCCGGCTCAGCCTACGATCTGGGCATGGCCTACCGTGACATGGGGCTGGTGGATGACGCCATCGCGCAGTTCGAGCTCGCCGCTCAAGACGCCTCGTGGCAGGCCCGGGCCCTGGTGATGTCGGCCATGCTCCGTGTGCATCGTGGCGAAACCGACCGTGCGCTCGCGGATCTTCTCGGGGCGATCGATACCGCGACCAACGAGGACGAGCTCTTCGAGGCGAAGTACGAGATCGCGGTGATCTATCAGACCCTCGGCAACGTGCCCGAGGCGCTCGCGCAGCTGCAGGCCATCATGCCGGGATACCGCGATCGCGACGCGAAGATCGTCGAACTCGGAGGCTGACATGGGCGAGGACGAACGACGGGGCCCGTCGACGACTTCGGTCCACGGCGGGGAGCCCAAGGTTCGCGATGATCGTGCAGTGGTGCAGCCGGTCGTGCTGTCGTCGACCTATCCATTCGCGGACACCGCCGAACTCGTCGAATACATGGAGGGTCGCCACGAGCGACCGCCGGAGTATGGCCGCTACGGCAATCCCACCGTGGCTGCCGTCGAAGCCAAGCTCGCCGCGCTCGAGGGGGCCGAGGCCGCGCTGCTGATGGCCTCGGGTATGGCCGCCATCACGACCACGTTGTTCGCCATGCTCCGGCAGGGGGCCCACGCGATCCTGACCGAGGACGTCTATCGCAAGACGCGGGTGTTCGCGAAAGACACGCTGGCGCGGTTTGGCGTCGAGGTCGAGATCGTCGCCTCGAACTGCGAGTCGATCGCCAACGCGGTGCGACCGAACACGCGGGTGATCTTCACCGAGACGCCGACCAATCCCTACCTGCGGGTCGTCGACCTGCCGGCCGTGGTGGCGTTGGCGCGACAGCGACGCATCAAGACGATCGTCGATGCGACCTTCGCCACGCCGATCAACATGCAGGCGCTGCGACTCGGCGTCGACCTCGTGATCCATTCGACGACGAAGTATCTCGGTGGGCACAACGACATCCTCGGCGGTGCAGTGATGGGCCGGCGCAGCTTGATCGACGCGATCCGAGAGCAGCTCGGGACGTTGGGCGGGGTTGCTGATCCGTTTGGCGCGTTTCTACTCGCGCGCGGGATCAAGACTCTCGCGCTGCGCGTCGCCCGTCAGAACGAGAGCGCGGCGATGCTTGCAGCGGTGCTCGAGCAGCACCGCGCGGTCTCCCGGGTGTGGTACCCGATGCTCCCCAGCCATCCTGATCATGCGATCGCGCGTCGAGACCTGACGGGCGGTGGCGCGGTGGTCTCGTTCGAGCTCCATGGTGGGTTGGCGGCTGGCACGCGCTTGGTGGACGGGGTCAGGATCCCCAAGCTCGCGGCCAGCCTCGGCGGAGTCGAGACGCTGATCGAGCAGCCAGCCCTGATGAGCTACTACGAAATGTCGCCCGAAGACCGTGCCGCGATCGGCATCCGCGAGGGGCTGGTCCGACTCAGCGTCGGGATCGAGGACGCCGAAGACCTGCGCGCGGACCTCGTCGCCGCGCTCGACCGCCTCTAGCGACCGGCGTTGTGGGGGGTGAATCTCCGCTGTGGCGCGACGCACCGCTGGTGGCGTGACCCTCCGTCTTGGCGCGGCCCGCCCACTTTGGCGTGACCCTCCGCGTTGCCGCGACCCCCCGCGTTGCCGCGACCGCCGCTTCGCCGGGAAATCCCGCTGTGGCGACCCCCGGCAGGGCGCGGACCCCCGGCAGGGCGCGCCGGCGGAACGGCGCTGGCACGCACCGTTGGGCGAGCCTGATCGGGACCCCGCGCGCCGCTTGTTTTGGGGCCCCCGAGCCTGCTAACAAGCGCTCTCCCTTTCGTCAGGTCGCCGAAGTCATGCAGTCGTCCATCGAGCGCATCAGCCCCGTCGAGTGTCGCGTCCAGGTCGAGATCCCGTGGAGCGACATCTCTGGTCGTCTTACGGAAAAACTCCGCGATGTCGGCCGCAAGGCCCGTGTCCCCGGGTTTCGTCCCGGCAAGGTGCCGCCCGGCGTACTCGAGCGCATGTTCGGCAAGGGGGTTCGCCAAGAACTCGCCCGTGATCTCGTCCAGGAAACCTTCCAGACCGCCGTCGCTCAGAGCAGTGTCGTTCCGCTCACACAGCCGGTGCTCGAGTCGTCGACGCTGGAGCCCGGTTCGCCGTTCCGGTACGCCGCGCGCTTCGAGGTGCCGCCGCAGATCGAGCCCAAGGACTACGTCGGCGTCCAGGTGCGCCGTCGCCCCGCGGTCGTCGACCCCGCCAAGGTCACCGCCGAGATGGAGCGGCGTCGCGAGCAGCTCACCGAGCTACGTCCGTTGCCCGAGGGCGAGACCCGCGAGCTGACCGCACCCGGAGACGTCTGGACCGTCGACGTCGAGGGCACCATCGGCACCAACCGGGTGTCGCGCAAGGACGTCCGGGTCGACATCGGCTTGGACAAGAACGAGTTCGTACCTGGCCTCGCGGCGGCATTGGCCGATTCCAAGCTCGCCGACGTGGGCAAGCTCCGCACCTTGCGGTTCACGCCGCCTGACGATCGGATGCGTCAGGATCTTCGCGGCCAGGAGGCTGTGCTCGGCGTCGGGCTGCGCGAGCTCCGGGTCAAACACGTGCCGGCGCTCGACGACGACTTCGCGCGCGACACTGGCGACGCCGAGTCTCTTGCCGAGCTCGAAACGAAGATCAGCGACAAGATCCGTCAGGATGATTCCGACGAGGCCGAGCGCGACGCGCGGCGGCGCCTGGTCGCGACCTTGCTGGAGCGCAACGCCTTCGAGGCCGCGCCTTCGATGATCGCGCGCGAAGTCGGCGCCCAAGTCGACGCCACCAAGCGCCAACTCGCGCAGCAGGGCATGCGGCTGGCCAACATCGGGACCACGGAGTCCGAACTCTCGCGGCGCATTCGTCCGCAAGCGTTGTTCAATGTGAAGGCCTACCTGTTGCTCGACGCCATCGGCAAGCACGAGAATATCGACGTCTCCGATGAGGACTTCGAGGCCGAGCTGACGAAGATGGCCGAAGAGGGTGGCCAGAACATGGCCCGCATGCGTGCCCAGATGGAAAAGAGCGGCCAGCTCGTGCTCGTGCGCGCGCAGATGCGCGAGGAGAGGATCCTCGACTTCCTGATGGCGAAATCCGAGGTCACCGAGGGCGATGATCCCGAGGGTGAGACCGAGGGTGAGGCATTAGGCGTCGGTGCGGACGACGCGTTCGCGGAGTGAGGTCCCTAGGGCGGCGTGGCCAGCCGGTGCTCGGTGAGGTCAAGACAGCCACTCTTGGGCCGCTGCACTGGCCTGTACGATTGGCGGGGCACCCACCCGAACGACCTGCACCGGCGTGGGCGTCATTCGCGGCAAGTGGCCCACATGCGGACCACCCACGCGGACCACCGACCGACCAGCGACCGAACACCGAGAGTCCTGCGCGATTCCAGAGCGACGCTGCGCACCGCCAAGAGCGGCAACCGGCCCGCAACCGTGCTGCATTGGACGTGCTTGCGGCCGATGTGGGTACTTGCGTCGACGGTCACAGCCGTACAACATACTGACCAGTGCTCCCCTCACCCGAGCAAGCGGCGCGGTCACACGGGTGGGAGCCGATTGAGGAACTTCATGTTTGAACGCGACGGCCGTATGGGAGGCCCCACACTCCCCGATCTCTATTGGGGCGACACCTCCGCGAGTATCCCGTTCGTCATCGAGCAGACCCATCGGGGTGAGCGCTCGTGGGATATCTACAGCCGGCTGCTCAAGGATCGGATCGTGTTCCTCGGGACTCCGATCAACGATCAGGTCGCGAACAGCATCATCGCCCAGTTGCTGTACCTCGAGTCGGAGGATCCCGAGAAGGACATCCGCATGTACATCAACTCCCCCGGTGGCGTTGTGACCGCGGGTCTGGCGATCTACGACACCATGCAGCACGTCAAGGCGCCGGTGGCGACCTACTGCCTGGGCCAAGCCGCATCGATGGGCGCGGTTCTGCTCGCAGCGGGTCAGTCCGGGAAGCGCTTCGCGTTGCCGAACGCCCGGATCATGATCCACCAACCGTCGGGTGGAGCTCAGGGCCAGGCGACCGACATCGAGATCCAGGCCCGCGAAGTCTTGCGGCTCAAGTCTCGCCTCAACGAGATCCTCGCGTTCCACTGCGGACGCGACATCGAAGAGATCCTTCGCGATACCGATCGCGACAAGTTCATGGATGCCGACACGGCCAAGCGCTATGGCCTCGTCGACGAAGTCTTACAACGGCCGACTCCACCGGCAGGCGCGTGAGCTGGGGCCGACCTCAGCGGAAAGGGCGAACACGATGAGCTCCTCGAAGCGCGACACCGGGCACGGAAATCTGAGCTGCTCCTTTTGTGGCAAGAGCCAAAAGGAGGTCAAAAAGCTCATCGCGGGGCCGTCGGTCTACATCTGCGACGAGTGCATCTCGTTGTGCAACGACATCCTCGCCGAGGAAGTCCAGAAGGAAGAGCGCCAGCAAGGCCACGGTCGGGTACCCAAGCCCAAGGAGATCCGCGGCATCCTCGACGACTATGTGGTCGGCCAGGAGATGGCCAAGAAGATCATCGCGGTCGCGGTCTACAACCACTACAAGCGCATCAACTCGAAGCGAAAGCCCGACGAGGCCGAGCTTCAGAAGAGCAACATCTTGCTGATCGGGCCCACTGGCTCGGGCAAGACTCTGCTCGCGCAGACGCTCGCGCGGATCCTCGATGTGCCGTTCGCGATCGCCGATGCCACCAGCCTCACCGAGGCCGGCTACGTGGGCGAGGACGTCGAGAACATCATCGTCAGCCTGCTGCAGAACGCCGACCACGACGTCGAGCGTGCCCAGCGCGGCATCATCTACATCGACGAGATCGACAAGATCGCACGCAAGGGCGACAACCCGTCGATCACGCGTGATGTGTCGGGCGAGGGCGTGCAGCAGGCACTGCTGAAGATCCTCGAGGGCACCGTCGCGAGCGTGCCCCCCAAGGGCGGTCGCAAGCACCCTCAGCAAGACTTCTTGCAGGTCGACACCACCAACATCCTGTTCATCTGCGGCGGCGCGTTCGCGGGTATCGAAGACATCATCGAGCACCGCACCAGCGCCAAGAGCATGGGCTTTGGGGCCAAGGTCGAGAAGAAGAAGGAACTGCGGCAGTGGGAGCTGCTGCAGAAGATCCAGAACGAGGACCTGATGAAGTTCGGGCTCATCCCCGAGTTCATCGGACGCCTTCCGGTCATCGCACCGCTGCAGGAGCTCGACGAAGAGGCGCTCATGCAGATCTTGACCGAGCCGAAGAACGCGCTGGTCAAGCAGTACAAGCGCCTGCTCGAGATGGACGGCGTCGAGCTGAGCTTCACTGGGGACTCGCTGCGAGCGGTCGCGCGCAAAGCCAAGACCATGCGGTCGGGCGCCCGTGGCCTGCGGTCCATCCTGGAGCGCGCGATGCTCGACGTGATGTACGACATCCCCAGCGTCGACAACGTGGTCGAGGCCGTGATCAACGAAGAGTGCATCAACGAGGAGACCCGCCCCGTGCTGATCTAC
>CANLQR010000201.1 GCA_947492135.1 Deltaproteobacteria bacterium
TCGTGCACGAGCACCGCGCGGGCGAGAGGGATCACGGCCTGCGGTTGTGGTCGTTGATCGTGCTGGAGCAGTGGGCACGGCTGTGGCTGGGCGGGTGACCGGCTTGCACCAACTACGAGTCGTGCAAAAAAATAACCGGTGACACGTCACACCGAACGATTGCCGGACACAAGCTGCACGACGAGGCCGGTGTCCGCATGGACCGGCAGTTGACGCTGCCCAAAGGCAAGCAGCCCAAGAACGACATGTTCGTCCCGGGGATCGACGAGTTCATCGAGGTCAAGACCTTGGAGTTGGCCAACGGAATGACCGTCGTGCCGGTCGAGGTTGCCGCGCTCAAGTCCGCGCTAGTCGCCGGCCAGAAATACTACGAGATCGGGCTGTGCAAGGGCGGAGCTTGCAACGCGACCAAGCGATTCGCCGACGTGTGGGATTGGCACGAGCGGCTCCACGAGGTCACCGCCGTGCTCAGCCAGGCCGAGGCCGAGGAGTACGAACGTCGAAGGGCCGAGTTCCGCGGGCTGCTCGAGCAGTGGGGCGTTGCGGTGCAAAAAGAGCTGTCGGTGGGTCAGGGCATCGTGGCGCAGCAGCCCCTGGTGCTGCCGTTCGACATGCGCGCCTACGATCCGTTCGAGCGCTTCGAGTTCGAGCGCGAGTACATCGAGCGTGGCCGTGACACGCGGGCGCTGCTGAAGAAGCGCTTCGGCGCGGAGATCCTCGACAAGCCGCTGTCCCAGGCGCTGGAGCAGATGCAGCAACAGCAGCAGGTGCAGGGATCCCGGTGGCGTGGTGGCGGCGGCATGGCATCGGGTGTGCTCGCCTCGCCGGCACCGGCCACGCCAACACCCAAACCGGCGGCAAAGCCCAAGGCCAAGCCCCAAGCCAAGGCCAAGGCCGGCTACGCGGGCCTCGCGACGTCGGATGGGGATCCGGGGGCCGCGAGCAAGTGCTTGCTCCCCCCTGCCGGCGGCTGGGGTTTTGAGGCAAACCACAACGGGCCGCTGAGCTGTCGCATCGGCGAATTCCTGCTCGGGGAGTGGCAACGCAAGGCTGCGGGGCAAAAAAGCTGCCTCGATCTCGCCAACGCCGGGTGCGACTGGACCCCGCAGATGTTCGAGGCCGGTGTGCTCGCGCAGGTGCAGAAGCTCGATGTGCAGGTCTCCGACGAGGCCTACTGCACCGCGTATCTCGACCCCAGCACCTTTGTCGATCCTGCCGGCGGTGCGGCGACGGTGACCGTCGTCAAGGCACGTCTGGATCCGATCCGCGATCTCGTCAAGGAGCAACTCAAGGCCGTCGGCGAGTACCGGCGTCCGCGGACGCCGAAAGGCCAACCGCTGGGCAAGGGCTGGGAGGGCGGCGATTTCCTCGGCGACAAGGACTGGTTCGCCGCTGGATACGAATACGACGTTGGCTGGGATGTCGGGCCGGCAGCGAAGAACGCCGATGGTCTGGTCTGCCAGGTCGAGGGGTCGGCCCACGGCGACGTCGGCTTCGACGCCTGGATCATCGGAGGCAAGATCCCGGTCGTGGCGGGCTCGGTGTGGGCCGAGGCACTGCCCGGCACGGCAGAGAAGGCTGGGGAGGCGCGCTTCAACGCGCACCTCGAGATGATGGACCAGTCCCTGTTCAACACCGACGGCTGGAAGTCGGCACAGAGCTTCGGTCCGAATCAGGACATGGGGTGGAGCGTGCAGGTCCCCGGTGGTATCAAGCCGAGGTTCGACGTCTACGTCGGCGTGCCGGTTTCCGGCCAGATGTGGGGCGAGTTGATGTTCGGCTCGACACTCGGGCTGACCGGCAGCGGCGGGGCGCAAGGGTGTAATACGAGCCCAACGTTCGCCGTCGGCGCCCAGTACATGCCGTTCTTCGGAGCGTACGGCCTCGGGCAAGTCGGGGTTGGCATCGCCGGGATCGCGAGCGCAGGGGTCCGGGCTTCGCTCACCCTGGTGATGCTCGGCTTGCCTGTCGACGTTGGCATGCGGACCAAGCTCAAAGACAACCAGCCGACGTTCAACTTCACGTCGGAGCTGAACCTGTGGTTGGCGACGCTCGCTGGGCGCGTGTCGCTGTACGTCGAGTTTTTCGGGTTCGACGAAGAGTTCGAGCTGTTCCGCTGGAAGGGGTTTCGCACCGAGGTGTCGCTGATGCCCAAGCTCACCGCTGACGTCTCGCTGGTGGGGTTGAAGTGAACGTCACGCGATCGTTGGTGTTGATCGCCGTGCTCGGCGCAGCGTGTACAACGACGCCCCCGATCGAGGTCGCAGCGGCGACCGCCGTCGCTGTGGACACCGGCCCGCTGCTCGAGGTCGGTCACGTCCACCACTACACGCTCGACTGGCACGCTGACGCGACGCGAACGCAGGATCGCGCGGGGGTGTCGGGCGGGCTGACGCTGCAGGGCGAGCTCGCCGTGGCCGCGATCAGCCACGGCCCCGATGGCACGCGGGTGTCGGTGTGGTTTCCGCGGTTGTCGACCCGCGAGCTGCGGGTGCAGGGCCGGCCGGTCGAGCTGGATGAGGCGGCCTTGGTCGGCCCGCGGGCGGAGTTTCTCGTCGCCGCCGACGGTGACGTGCGCCGTGCCTTCTTCGGCGCCGACAGTCCGCCGATCTTCCGCGAGCTGATGACCGGAGTCATCGCGCGGCTCGATCTGCGAGGTGCGAGCACCAACACCGGGCCGCGGACGATCCGCGGCGGCCACGGCCTGGTCGAGGCGACGTATCACCGCGACGCCCACGGCGTGGTGACCCGTGAACTCGCCCGCGTGCTGCGCTTCGACACGGCACCTGGCGCGAACGTGGACCCCAAGGCACTGTCGTCCACGGGGCTGATCGAGCTCGATGATGCCCGCGTGCCGGTTCGCATCGAGCTCCACGATGGTGCGACGCTGACCGACGAACTCGGACTCGTTGCGGACGAGCGCTTCGCCCTGATGCGCACGCACGTCGAGCCCGAAACCATCGTTGCGCTGGTCGATCCACGCGAGCTCGATCCCACTGCGGGCCCGGATCTCGCGGCCGCGGCACACGAGCTCGATCGGCAGTACGCCGACGGCTACAGCGTGCAGGACCTCGGCCTCGCGATGAACACGATGGACGGGGGCGTGCTGCCGCGCACCGGTGAAATTTCTCGGGCGGCGGCGTTGCTCCGAGCGTGGCCCGAGCGCGCGGCCGAGCTGGTGCCTTTGGTTCGCAGCGCCAGCGACGGCGGCCGGCAGCTCGCGTTCGATGCGTTGGCCACCGCCGGTACGGCCGAGGCTCAGGCGGTGATGTGCTCGCTGCTCTCCGAGGCCGTCGCGGCGGCGTGGCCCGAGCGAGTGTTGCTCGTGCAGCGCTTCGCGTTCGTCGCCGCGCCTACGGTTGCGACCGGCGAGTTTCTCCTCGAGCGACTTGCCCAGGCCGAGAGCGCCGGAGACCTCGAGTTCCGTCAGGCTACGTTGTTTCCGCTGGGCACCGTGGCCGGGCGTGTCGCGGATCCATGGCTTGCCGAGCGCCTGCACACGGTCCTGGTCGCGCACACGCAGCACGAGGACCACTTGCTGCGCGCCGCGGCGGTCGGCGGGCTGGGCAACGCGAACCGCGGCGACGACCTCTCGCGGTTGCTCGCCGCCGTCGCCGACGCGAACAGCGGCGTGCGCGTGGAGGCGGTCGCCGCCCTGCGCACACGGGTCACGCCCGAGGCGACGAGCGTCCTGCTCGGTGCTCTCGCCGACGAGGATCCGGCAGTGGCTTCGCGCGCATTGACGGTGCTACGCAAGCGGCACTTCGAGGGCGAGGCCGACCCCGCTCTGATCGAGCGCGCGAGGCTTGGGCAGTACAATGGTCGCCTCGATCGCGCGATGGCGTCGACGCTGGTCGGCAGTCGTGACCAGCCCGACGTGCGCGTGGCACTGGCGGCCATCGCCGAGCGGTCGCGCGATCCACAACTCGCCGTCGACCTCGGTCTCGGTCTCGGTCTGTAGGCCTGGTCGTGGAGGTCGCCCGCGGGCGACCTCCATCGCTCGACTCGCACCGGCAGCACGGCGAGTACCTTCTAGCCGCCGCTGGCACGGGCTCACTCGCTGTGCGGCTTGCTCGCTGGCGTGGTCGCCTTGACCGCGACGCTCCGCGGACGATCCTCGGCACGCTTGGGCAGACGCACGGTCAGCACGCCGGCGTCGAGCGTCGCTTCGATGGCGCTGGTGTCGATGCCTCGCGGCAGCGCGAGTACGCGCTCGAACGAATACTCCGTGCGCTCGCGCCGGAGCGTTCCGTTTTCGTTGCTGGTCTTGCGCGTGCCCTTGAGCACGAGACGCTCGGGCGTCGCGACGATCTCGAGATCCTCGGGCGCGAGCCCGGGGACGTCGGCCTCGACCAAGAAGTGATCGTCTTGCTCGCGCACGTCGATCGGCATCTTCGCGGGTTCGGGGCGCGCGGCGGTGGTGGTGCCGAAGAAGCGGCGGCTGAGCTGGTTGAACTCTTGGTAGGGGTCGTACTGGAGAAGATGGGCGATCATGGTGGTGTTCCTTTTGCGGTGCAGCGCCGCCGAATCGATCGACGACACGCGTGCACGGACGAGGGTTGATGGAGACCGCCGAGCCATGCTTTCTCGTCCGCGTGCAGCGCGGGCGGCGAAGCGTGGTGGCTGGTTGTCCGCCAAGTTGGGCACGGCTCGTCCGCCGTCAAGGGGGTCAGTCGCGCAAGCAACCGCTCGTTCGCCGCGAGCGCCTACCGCGTGCTACCGTCGGACCGCGATGATCGAGTCGGGCGTACGGCTCCGCAACGACGCGGCCTAGGCCACCGCCCCCCTAGTCCACCATGGCCGTCGATGCATTCGTGCTGGTGCTGGTGATGCTCGCGGTCGGCAAGCTCGCGGCTCGCCTCGCGCGATTCCCCGCGGGTGCCGCCGAGACGCTCAACCTGTTCGTCCTCTACGTGTGTTTGCCAGCGTCGGTGTTGCGCTACGCCTCGAAGCTCGAGCTCGGCTTCGAGGTGGTCGGGATCGCGCTGGTGCCGTGGGCGATCCTCGGGGCGAGCATCGCCGCGGTGTCGTTGGCGGCACGGCTGTTCGCGATGGACGACGGCCGTCGTGCGGTGCTGCTGCTGTGCGTGCCCCTGGGCAACACGTCGTTCCTCGGTTATCCGCTGACGCGGGCGCTGCTTGGTGACGCGGCGGTGCCCTCGGCGGTGATCTACGATCAGTTCGGCTCCTTCTTGGTCCTGGCGACCTGGGGCCTGTGGGTGCTCGCGCGATACGGCGGTGGGGAGCGGCCGACGATCCGTGGCATCGCGCGCAGGCTCGTCCGATTCCCGCCGCTGCTCGCGTTGCTCGTCGCGCTCACCGTGATGCCGGCCGAGCCGCCTGCGCTGGTCGCAGGTGCGCTCGCGCGGGTCTCCGACGCACTGTTGCCGGTGGCTGGCTTCGCGGTCGGCCTCACCCTCGAGCTACGCCTGCCCAGAGACGAGTTCGCGGCCTTGGCGGTGGGCCTGCTGCTCAAGCTCCTGCTGCTGCCGGTGCTCGCGCTCGGCCTGGTCATCGCGCTGCAGCTGCCCGCGGTGCAGGCCGACGCGGTCGTGCTCGAGTCCGCGATGCCGCCGATGATCACGGCGGGTGCGCTGGCGATCTCGGCGCGGCTCGCCCCACGCCTCGCCGCTGCGCTGGTCGGCTACGGCACGATCATCTCGCTCGCGAGCGTGCCACTGTGGGCCTGGCTGCTGGGCTGACGCCGCGCTCCGACCCCGCGGCTGGGTCTATGGTGCGGTCGCGTTCGCGGCCGTGGTGAACACCTTGCCGACGCCGCCTGCGGATCCCGCGACCCACACCGTCTTGCGATCGGCAGAAAGCGCCACGCTGGGCGCACTCAGGCCCTCGGGCAGAGCGATTTCTCGCCAGACACTCTCGGTGTCGCGCCAGCGAACGTGTTCGCCGTGGGTCGTCCACAGCCCGCCCTCTTCGCTGTTCCACATGCCGGTCAGCGTCTCGCCCGCGGGCAGCTCGTCGAGGAGCCAGCCGTCCGACTTGCCGCGGTGATGCAAGATGAACTTTCGCGATTCGCTGGTCGCGACGACGCTGACGCTGTGCTTGCCTCGCGCGACCCGACGCCCGAAGCGCCAGCTGTCGAGCGGGAGCGCTTTGGCCTTGGCGGCGACGCAGGCATCGTCCTGGCACTCGGTTTGCGCGAAGGTCGAGCCGCCGTCGATGCTGATGATGTAGATCTTGCCAGCCCCGGTCTCGAAGAAATCGATCGCGCGGCCGCGGTGCATGCCGAGCACCGGGTTGTCGTGCTTGCCGGCCACGCGCCTGATGATCTCGAGGGTTCCGGGATACATGAGCATGCCGCTGCGCGGGCTCATGTGCGCGTCGTCGTATTCGCTGGCGCCGAACTCGTCCATGCCGGTGCCGGGGTGGAACCACTGCTCATGGCCGCCATAAGTCTGCGGCACCCAGCGGTCGCCACCGCGCAGCTTCATCAGGCGCAGTTCTTGGTACTGGAAATCGGCGTCGGTCTGGCTGCGCGACTGCACGAACCACGCATCGCTCGGCCACACGCCCAGCACCTCGGCCTGCGGCTCGGTGTCCATCGTCAGCGGCACCAACTCGCCGGTGTCTCCGACTTGATGCCACGCGGTGCCAGCCTTGCCGAGGACGCCCGCGTAGAGCTGCGGCTCGAAGGTGATGGGCTTGCTCGGGGCGGTCTGCGGGGTCCACACCGGCGTGTGCCCCGTGATGCTCCACGGATTGATCGCGATCTCGTCGACGGCGGGTGGCACGGTCGGCGTCGACGTCGGGGTTGACGCGTCTGCCGGCGGCGTGATCGTCGGCGTCGCCACGGTGCCGGCGGGCACAGGGGTCGTCGGGTCAGCCGATGGCGTGGGACTCGGGGTCGCATCGCTGGGCTTGCTGACCGCGGCCTTGGACTCGCCTTGCGTGTTCGCGACCGCTTTCGCCGGGTCACCTTGGGGGGAAGGAGTACAGGCGGCGAACAAGCTCGCGAGCAGATAGAGGCGCGAGGTCAACGGCATCGGCGTAGCCTAGCAACGAACGCTAGCGCCGCGGCATTCCACCGGCTTGCCGCGCGCGTACGGTGTCATGCTCGCGCGAAGCGGGTCCCACGGCTGGGGCGCACAACCCGATTCGCGAGCCCTGATCGCTATCCGGACTCGTCACGGCTCGGAAGCGAGGATGTTGCCCCGGAGGACCGCCCCGCCGAGGTACGCCGTCAGCTCGCACAGCGCACGCAGCTCGTCGAGCCGACGCTGCACCACCTCGGCGGTGAGTTCGCGCCCGACGACACGCGGCGGCTCCATCATCGCACGCGCCTCGTCTAGCCCCATCGGAACCCAGAGCGCGCGCAGTTGTTCGAGGCGCGTTGCGACGGCGGCCGCGGACATGTCAGCCATCGTCGCCTCGCTCCAGTCGTTCGATGTCGGCGAGGTCCTGCGGGCGGCCAGCCAGCCGCTTCATCCGCAGCAGGCCTTGCAGTGACACGACGCGCACGGGCCCATGATCCTACCACGCCCTTCGGGTGAACGACTCCGACGTCCGGCGGACGTTCGCATCCTATACTCGCACGGCCCAAAGCTCGCATGCACGACCACTGGCGGTGCCGTGACCCGGTCGCGACGATTGTTTTGAACCTCGCGACCGCGACCGACACCACCGAACGTCGAACGACATGGATCCCTCACCCGACGAGCTCGACCGAGCCGCTGCGCTCGCGACACCCACCGGGTTTGCCCGGGGAGTCGGACTGCAGGCGCTGCTCGATGTCCTCGGATTGCCGGCCGAGCCCGTTCGATGCGGGCGGTTCACGCTGCTGGAGAAGCTCGGCGAAGGTGCGATGGGCGAGGTCTACCGCGCCCGTGATCCGCAGTTGCAGCGCGATGTGGCGATCAAGCTGCTGCACGAGGACCATCCCAACGCCGCGAATCGAAATCACGGAGGCGATGGGTTTGACACGGTGACGGCAGGGCATGCGGCGGGCGCAGGCCTACGTGCCGAAGCCCGAGCGCTCGCCCGCCTCACCCATCCCAATGTCGTCGGGGTGCTCGGTCTGGGTCGCGATCGCGGTCGCACCTGGATCGCCATGGAACTGGTCCAAGGGACCTCGCTGGCGCGCTGGGCCGAGATCCACGCGGCCGAGACGACGGGTCATGTTCGCGCGCTGGCGTTGTTGCGTGGGGCCGGGGCAGGGCTCGCAGCTGCGCACGCAGTGGGGCTCGTTCACCGCGATTTCAAGCCAGCCAATGTCCTGGTCGGGGACGACGGGCGCGTCGAGGTCGCTGACTTCGGCTTGGCCCAGCTGGGCGCTGCGCATTCCACCAGCATCGCGGACATCGCGGGGCTCGTGCTCGATGCAACGACTCGAGATCGAGGTGTGCGAGGCTCCGCGATGGTCGGCACCCCGCGCTACATGGCGCCCGAGCAGGTGATGCGCAGGAGTGTCGACGCCCGCAGCGATCAGTTCGCCTTCGCGATCAGTGCGTGGGAGGTCCTCACGGGCGACGTGCCGTTTGCAGGCGGCACGATGGCGGATCGTCTCGACCAGATCATGAGTGGGACTTTCGAGGTGCGCAGCGCTGCGCGGTTGCCCTCGAGGTTGCGCAGGGTATTGAAGCGGGCACTCGCCGCGGATCCGGCGCAGAGATTTTCGTCGATGAACGAGCTGCTCGAGGCGTGGGACCGGGCGCTGGCGCCCCGGGGCGCCATCGGCGGGTGGTTTGTCGCGGCGCTCGCCGGCGCGCTGGTGCTGGGCGCGATGCGGGGTCGCCAGTGCAGTGGCGAGGGCGCGCGCGAAGGCTTCGCGAGGATCTGGAATGACGGACGGCGCAGCGAGCTCGCAGCGGCGCTGCAGGCCACCGGCGTGCCCTGGGCCGACGCTGCGCTCGCCGGGATCGGCGGTGCGCTGGACGAGCGGGCCAACACCTGGGTCGATGCTGACATGGCCGCGTGTGAGGCGTCCGCGGCGGCCGGCGACGACGGAGCAGCGTTGGACCAATTTGCCCTGTGCCGCAACGGCGCTGTCGATCTCACAGACGCGTGGCTGACCCGGCTGATGGGCGCCGACCGGCGCGCAGCCGAGCGGGCGGTCACCGGGGCCCGATCGTTGCCGATGCCCCACGAATGCGAGCCCGCGGGTACCAGCGTCAAACCCGAAGATCCACGGCTACGGCGAGAGCTCGCCGATGCGCGGGTCGCCTACCTCTCGGGCGACTACGTCGAATCTGGTCGACTCGCGCAGGACCTCGCCGATGAGGCTGCGGCACTCGATCGGCCCCGGATCCGCGCTGAGGCTCTCATCGCGGCTGCGCGCGCGCTGTCGGAGGCCTCCAGTGCCGATGTCGAGCTCGTGCTGAGCGAGGCCCACGCGCTCGCCATCGCCGAGGATGCGCCCGCGCAGGCGTTCGATGCCGCCGCGCTGGCCACGACGGTGCGCGCAAACCAAGGTGACCACGAGCAAGCCCGCGGGTGGTTGCGTCACGCCGAGGTGGCCGCCGCTCGCCTACCGCATGACGCCGGGCGTGAGGTCGGCTTGATGCGAGCGCGGTGTTTGGTGCTCGAGGCCCAAGGTGAGCTGGCCGCGGCGGTGCAGGGCTGTACCGCCGCGCTCGCGAAGCTCGAAGCCGCGCCGCGGCCCGACCCCAGCCGCCGCAACGCCCTGCGTGTGGAGATCGCGAGCCTCCACTACGCGCTGGGACACTACGACGTGGCGCTGGCGCTCAATACGACACTGCTCGACGAGTCCGAGCTGGAGTTCGGTGCCGCCCATCCGCGCACAGGTGGCATGAACCTCAACGTGGGCCAGGCTGCCCAGGCGCTCGGCGACTTCGGGCTCGCCGAAGCGAGCTACCTCCGCGCCGCCGAGATCTTTCGCGTGGCCTACGGCGACAACCACCGATGGGTGGTGTCCGCGCTGATGAACCTCGGGTCGATGCGACAGACGCAGGACGACTCGATCGGCGCGCAGGCGGCGGCCGAGGCTGCCCTCGAGGCGTGTGGTGGGCGTCGCGATGCGGCGACGGCCCGGGTGCTGCACAACCTCGCGGAGGCTCGGCGGATGCAGGGCGCCGCGGCCGAGGCGCTGGGGTTGCTCGAGAGGGTGGTCGCGATCGAGGCCGACGTGCTGCCTGCCGGCCACCTGCAGACGGCCACCACCCAGCTCACACGTGGCAATGTGTTGCTCGACCTCGGTCGCCTCGACGAGGCCCAGGTCGAACTCGAAGCGGCCAGACGGCTGCTGATGGCCAGCGGCAGCGGCGGGCTGCCCAAGGTCGAGACGAGCCTCGAGCGGCTGGCCCGACTGCGGGCTTCGACTCAGCCGTGATCGTCTCCGTGAGCCGCGGCCTGCATGTGCGCGGCCCACTGGGCCAGCTTGACCCGCACGCTGAGCTTGGCGTCGTCCGCTGCGGGCATCGTGTGCATCGCCTGTTCGAGCAGCACGCGCCCGCGGTGCAGCCGACTCTTGACCGTGCCCTCGGGGATCTCGAGGACCGCCGCCAACTCGGTGATCGTCAGATCCTCCCAGTAGAACAGCTCGAGGGTCATCTGGATGTCGAGGGGAATCCGCTGCAAGGCGTCGTACAGCAAGCGCTCGTCGGCGCGGTGGGCGGCCACCGACGACAAGCCCCGCCCGAGGTCGTGCACCGATTGCACCGAGAAGTCGGCATCGACTCGAGCGTCGCGAACGCGGCCGCGATAGTGCGCGAGCAACAGGTTGCGCGCGACACCGAACAGATAGGTGCGAAACGACGACTCGCCGCGGAAACCGGCTTGGGGATCGGCGCAGACCAGGAAGACGCGCTGGACCAGGTCATCGGCCTGAGGTCCGGCCTTGGTCCGAAAGAAGCGGACGATGCTGTCGTAGTGGCGCTCGACCAGGGCTTGCCCGGCGGCGCGATCACCGGCTCGCCACGCGCGATACAGCTCGGCGTCCTCCACCATTGGCGGCGCAGGGTAGCACGCGGCGGCCAGCGAACCCCGCGCGACGAAATCATTGAACCCGCGCCGGGGGTCGCGACACGGACCCGTTGAGAGGTCGAGAGCTTCCCCTCGGCCCCCAAGAGTGACCATGTACTGCATCATTCCCCTGCGTTCGTTTCTGTCCTTGGCGCTGTGCGCAGCCCCATGCACGCTTTTCGCAGGCTGTGCCTCGGACGCCGCCGATGGCGGAACCGCGAGCGACGAGTCCTCGAGCGGCGAGTCGTCGGCGACGACGGACCAAGCTACCGGGGCCACCGGGGCCACCGGGGCCGCCACCACCGCTGACACCGCGAGCACCGCGGACGACTCTCCCGCCACCACAGACACCACCGGCGGCGATCCGGTGGACACCTCCGAGGACTCCACCGGCGCGCCCGCCGATAGCTCATCGACCGAGCCGTCGGCCCCGTCGGTGGTCGCGACCGTGCCTGCTGACGGAGCGGTCGGCGTGTTCGACGACAGCGCGTTGGTGGTGCAGTTCGACGTCGCGATGGACAAGGAGGCGACCCAGCTGGCCTATTCGTCGGTCGACATCCCGGCAGACGCTGTCACCTTCGCGTGGAACGACGCCGGCGACGAACTCACGGTGACGCCCGGCGCCGCGCTGATGTACGCGGTGGGCGGCGATCCCACGACGCTCGAGGCCAACACCTACGCGTTCACGATCACCACCGCGGCGCAATCGCTCGACGGTGTGCCGCTCACCGAGGATGTCGTCGTGGAGTTCTCGACGCTGCGGCGTCTCGAACAGGTGCTCGAACGCGAGGTCGAGCTCAGCGGCAACATCGCGAGTGACGCCGGGCCGCTGGGGACGTCCTTTTTCGGCGACCGCAGCACCAATGAATCGGTGCGCTTCGCAGTGAGCTTCGATCTGACCGCGCTCGCAACCAACGTCGTCGAGGTCGAGCAGGCCGATCTCCGGGTCGCATGGAACCAACAAGCCGGCAATCCGTGGGCGGGGCTGGGTGGCGGCACGGTGTTCCAGCACGTCGCCTACGCCAACCTCGACGAGGCCTTCGATGCCCCCGCGACGGGCGACGCCAGCGGGCTGTTCGGTGGGGTGGGCGACGTCGAGGTTGTCCGCGATGCTGCACCGGCGCTGACGACCGCGCTCGAAGATCCTGCGACGTATCAGGACCTGCTCCAGCTGCGGATGCGCTGGCTGCTCGACAGCGACAACGACGGAGCCAACGACTCCGTCACGCTCTTGACCGCTGTCGGCGAGCTCGACCTTGCGGTCACATACCTCGCACCGTAGCAGCAGCGTCGCGTTGCAACGCGACCCGGCCGACTGCGACGCGCGCTCGACTGCACCGCCGTGGGCTGGAGTTCACGCGATCCCATCCCCGGGCTCCGCACCGCCCCCAGCGGTGCCCTTCAGGTAGGCCGCGATCACGTCGGCGAGCGTCCATATCCATGCCAAACCGCCGAGGTCCGCGCGCGCGACGACCTCGGCGCGTTCGCCCTCGAACACCGGTCGCGAAGCGATGAGATCCAGCGTCTCGTCTGCCACCACCGCCTCGAACAGCACGAACGCGAAGCGGCGCTCGCCGAGCTCGAATGTCGCGAC
>CANLQR010000202.1 GCA_947492135.1 Deltaproteobacteria bacterium
CAGGCCTATGAGGGCGATCGTCGCGAGGCTGCCCAAGCCCTCGCGGCCCAGCTCGGTGCCGATGTGACCCAGACGATCGGTCGCGTGATCGTGCTGTACCGTCCGCGCAAAAAACTCGATCCGAAGCGGCCCGCGATCGTGTTGCCCGACTGAGAGCGCTCCGTGATCGGGACGCCTTGGTCGGCCCGGCGCACCTGACGGCGATGTCGTGCGCCGACCGCAGCCCGCGGGTGACCACCAGCGGGCCCGGCGCGCCCGCCCAACGAGATCATTGGGCTTCGTGGCCCCTGCGACAAACTGTCGCATAGTGGCAGGGGCGCTGCATGCAACGCCGCCCACCATGCAGCGCCTCGATCCATCGTTGTGGAATCTCGCCGGCGTCAGCGTTCGCGCCGTCCCGCTGAGCCTGATGATGGTGGCGTGCGGTCCCGTGGTGGGAATCGCGGGCGACACTGACACCGGCACCGAGTCCGATCCGACGCTCAGCGATCCATCGAACCCGAGCGATCCATCGAGCCCGAGCGATCCATCGAGCCCGAGTGATCCATCGAGCCCATCCGATCCGAGTGACCCCACGACGCCAACGCAGTGCGGGCCTGACCTGCCTTGTCCCTACGGCTACGACTGCAACGATGGGGTCTGCGAGCCCGACTACTACTGCGACGATGGCTGCTGCGGCGAGTCCGGTTGCTGCTACGACGGCTTCGGCGAGGGCTGCAACTACGACTACTGCGCCTACGACTCCGACTGTGACGGCGGTGAGGTGTGCGGCGACTACGGCGGTTGCGTACCCGTCGATGCGTTGCCAGAGTGCGCCGACGCGCTGCTGCAGCCTGCGATTCCACTGGCGTTCGCCGGCGAAGTGCGTTCGTTGGCCTTCGTCGATGGCAACGCCGACGCAGCGCAAGAACTCGCGGTCGGGCTCGCGGATGGGGCGTCCGTCGTACCCGGTGCCAACCTCGGTATGGCGGTCGCGCTCGGCGTCATGCCTGGTACCGTCGCGGTCGATGCTGCGTCGGGAGATGTCGACGGCGACGGTGACGTCGATCTCGTGCTGGCGCTCAGCGGCGCCACTTCGGGCCTATCGATCTACTACAACGACGGCGTGGGCGGGTTCGCGCTGGGCGTGGGGCCCAATGGCGTGGCGAGCCAGGTCGATCTCGGGGACTTCGACGGCGACGGTGTGATCGACGTCGTCGGTACGTTCAATTTTGGCGCGCCGTGGGACGAGCTGGCGATCCTCCATGGGCTCGGCGGTGGACTCTTCGAGCCGCCATACGTGCACTCGCCCGACGGCGCGATCGAGGACTTCGCGGTCGCGCCGCTGTTTGGTGGACTCGGCGACGTGCTCCTGGCGTTCGACCAGTACCTCATCTCGCTGTGGGAAAGCGGGCCGCTCGACGGTACGGTCGACCAGAATCTCTGGGACGCAGGCATCGGCGACGGCAGCGTGGCGGTCGCCGACGTCAACGGCGATGGCGTGCCCGACATCGTCCAGGCGCTGATCTACGGCGGCGGTACCCGCGTGAACTACTATTTCGGCAACGGTCGTGGCGGGCTCTCGTCCCCGGAAAAGCGCTGGGTCGCCGCGGAACACGACGAGATCAGCGCCGGCGACATCGACGGCGATGGGTATGCCGATGTGTTCCTCGGCGGGGTCACGGCAGGATTTTCGCTGCTGCGCAGCCCGAGCCCGGTGTCGGACGCCTGCGTACTCACGGTTCAGTTCGGTGAGGCAAACCCGGTTCAAGCGGTGGGTGACTTCACCGGCGATGGCGTGGTGGACCTCGCGCGCGCCGATGGCTCGGACGTGCTGGTGTACTCGACGCAGAGCCCGTGAACGCACTTCGGTGTACGATCTCGAGAGCTCGCATGAAGAACTCAGCGCTCGACGTCAGCCCATGGAACCTCAGCGTGCCGCTGGTGTTGCTCGCAGCGTGCGGTCGCACGCTGCCGCTGCCGCCGGCGGGGTCGGATACCGATGCGACCACCACCGAAGATCCGAGCGACCCGACCAACGATCCGACCGTCCCCGGCGAGTGCCAGAACTCGGAGGATTGTCCGTCGGGCTACTACTGCTACCAGAACCAGTGTCTCGGGTACTCGAGCGACGACGACTACTGCGGTGACTACTGCTGCTACGACAAGTGCTGCTACGGCGGCTGCTACTACTACGAGTGCTACAGCGACGACGAGTGCGGCCCCGACGGGCTTTGCGAAGACTATATGTGTGTCGACAAGCCCGGGCCGGCGGAATGCCAGAGCCCAGTGGCGTTCACCGACCCGGTCCCGATCACCAGCCACTCAGGCAACGTCAGCCTTGCCTTCGTCGAGACCGCGAACGGGCCGTGGCGCGAGCTCGTCATCGCCGACTCCACGCAGGTGGTGGTGCACAACGATGCCGGCACGACCGTGGTCGCCGAGCTGCCGTCGTTGTCCATCGACGTCGGCGACCTCGACGGTGATGGCGACCAAGATCTCGTCGTTCTGAGCACGTCCTTTCTCCACTCGTTCCTGTACGACGCCGCCCAGGGGATCTTTGTCCCCGGGCCGGAGTCGCCGTTGTTCGGGAAGGAGAGCGGGGTCGTGACGCTCGCGGACTTCGATGGCAACACGACGAAGGATGCCTTCGTGACCACGTCCGATGGCACCGGGTGGTTCGAGGGGCTGGGTGACGGCGGATTCAACCCGATCGTGGTTGGCGTGGCGACCGGGATCTGCGGACTGATCGCGGTGCCGAGCGCCTCGCTCGAGGGGGCCGACGACGTGATGTTCGGCAACTCCGCGCAGGCCTATTACGCGATCGCCAATCCCCAGGGCTTCTTCGTGGAGAACAGTCTCGGTGGTGAGGGTGGGCTCGGCTCCTCCTGTCCGCTCGCGACAGGAGACTTCGACGCCGACGGCCTCCCCGACGCGGTGATGCTCTCCCGATCCAGAATCGGGGTGTTGAGTTCGTGGGCAGGGGTCGCCGGATTCCCTCGAGCGCAAACCTGGATGACTGCAACTCACGATGTCGTGGCGGTCGCCGATCTCGACGTGGATGGTGCGGATGACGTCGTGCTCGCCGGCGAGTCGGTCAATGCCACGTTGCGGTTCGGCACTGGCGGACGCGAACCCGACGCCTTGGGCTGCTACGCCACCATCCCGCTGGGTTTCGACCCGCAGGTCCTGGTGGTCGGTGATCACAATGGCGATGGTCGGCATGATCTCGTGGGTGCCGACGACGACACGGTGTGGGTCGCGAACGGCGTGAGCGGATAGCCCCCTCGCAGTCCTCGGAACCTGACCGGCTGGCCGGGTTGCCCGCGGGCCGCAACCCGGGCACCTTGCCTCGGCATGTTCGTCAACTACCAGGGCACGGTGTTCGGTCTGATTACCTGGCAATGGCGCTGGCTGACGCTGTTCGGCGCGCTCGCGACGACCGTGACCGCGCTCGATCGACTCGCAGGACAGCGGTGGTTCGAGGTCGGCACGCTGCCGCTCGCGGTACTCGGCGGTGCGATCGGCATCTTCGTCAGCTTTCGCACCAACTCCTGCTACGACCGTTGGTGGGAAGGACGTCGCTTATGGGGCCAGCTCGTCAACGCCTCGCGACATCTGTCGACCCAGGTCCTCAACTATGTCGATCACGACGGCGCAGCGGCCGACTCGGCGGCTGTGCAGGAGATCGTACGGCGGCACATCGCGTACATTCACGTGCTGCGCTGCGCGCTGCGCGATCAAGATCCGTGGCGTGACCCCGAGGTGGTCCGCTACCTCGACGAAGCGGCCCGGGCCGAGCTACGCGGCCAAGCCAGCCCAACGCACGCCCTGTTGCACGAGCAGACCGCCGCAATCATGCGGCTCCACCGGGCCGGCAAGCTCGACGGATTTCGTTTGCAGGCGCTCGACCGCACGATCGCCAGCGTGCTCGATGCCCAGGGTGGCTGCGAGCGGATCAAGCGCACGCCGTTTCCGCCGGGATACGCCTTCCTCGCGAGCCGGCTGATCGTCGTGTACAGCGTTCTGATGCCCATGGGGACCGTCGCCGAGCTCGGCTGGTCGGCAATCCCGCTGACGATGCTGGTGTGCCTGGGCTTCTTGCTGATCAATGAGGTTGGTCGGGTGCTCGAGGACCCCTTCACGATGTTCTGGCCGGCGTTGCCGCTGTCGGCATTGTCGACCACGATCGAGATCAACCTGCTCCAACGACTGGGTGAGACCGAGGTGCCCGCGGCACGACAGGCAGATGCCCGTGGCATCCTGATGTGAGGCCAACGCGGTCGCGCCCGCGCGCGCTGGCGGTGTTCGTGTTGTAATCGGTTGGTCGTGAGTGAACCCGACGAAGGCATCGCGCTTACCGCGGCCGCAAGCGCAGGGACCAAGCCTGGGCCAGGGGTACGCTTCGCGCGGCGCTACCTCGTCGAGCGTCTGCTCGGACGGGGCAGCATGGGTTCGGTGTGGGCGGTCCTCGACGTCGACCTCGGCGAACATGTCGCGCTCAAGACGCTCGATCAGAACGACGCCACGACCGACACGACCGAGGTGATCGAGCGCTTTCGTCGCGAGGTTCGGTTGGCGCGTCGGGTCACGCACCGCAACGTCGCGAGGATCTTCGACATCGGCGAGTCGTCGGGGGTGCACTACTTGACGATGGAAATCGTCGACGGCGGCTCGCTGGGCGATCGCTTGCGCAACGGGCCCCTCGAGGTCGGACAGGCGTGTGCAATCGCCCTTCAGATCGCCCAGGGCCTCGCCAGCGCTCACGCGGTCGAGGTCATCCATCGCGATCTCAAGCCGGGCAACATCTTGCTGGATCCCGGAGGCCGCGCGGTCCTCACCGACTTTGGGATTGCGTGCGCGATCACGGGAGACGTGCGGCTCACGGTGGAGGGGGCTGGCTTCTTGGGAACGCCAGCGTACATGTCGCCTGAGCAGGTGCGCGGCAGTGCGGTGGATGCTCGCAGTGACATCTATGCCTTCGGGGTGATTCTGTTCGAGATGCTCGTCGGGCGGCTGCCGTTCGATGGCACCACCGCGATCTCCCTCGCCGTGGCTCGGCTCCACGATCCGCCGCATGATCCGCGGCAGTTCGCAGACGTCGACGACGGCTTGGCGACGTTGGTGCTCGAGTGCCTCGCGCTCGACCCCGCAGCGCGGCCCCCCAGCGCCGCCGAGCTGCAGACGCGGCTGGCCGGGATGGACCTCGCCGCACCGCCCAGTGCGGCTGCGCTCGATGCGACCAAGGCTGCCTTGACGGTGCCGCCGCCGAGGTCGTCGATGGCAGCGGGCGCGTCGCCCACGATGCTCTCGGCGACCCGCAGCGGGAGTCAGACCGTCGCGGTGTTGCCGTTTCGATATCGCGGGGTGCCCGGCGAGGAGTATCTGGCCGAAGCGTTGTCCGACGAGTTGATCGACCTGCTGTCCCGCAATCGGGGGCTGCGAGTGTCGGCCCGCGGCGCCACCATGAAATTCGCCCCAGACGCGGATCCGCGGGCAGTGGGCAGCGAACTGGGGGTTGGAGTCGTGGTCGAGGGCACCGTACATCGCACTGCGGATGCGATCCGGATCCAGGCGCGCCTCGTGGCCGTCGACACCGGGTTCCAGCTGTGGAGCGAGCGTTTCGACGGCCGCTTGGTCGATGTGTTCGACCTCCAGGATCGAATCGCGTCGCAGATCGCCGATACCCTCCGGGTGGAGATTCAGACCGCCGATCAGCGCAACGAGGTCCCTGCCGAGGCGGTCGCGTTGTACATGCGCGCGCGCAGTGTGATGCGTTCGTTCAACCAGGGTGGGGTCGGGGGCGAGGGCAGTGTCGCTCTCCTGGAGCAGGCCTTGGCGTTGGCTCCGACGTTTCGCTCAGCGATCGCCGCGCTCGCGATCGCCACCGAGCGCATGTGGTTCTTGCCCTCCACGCCATCCGCTGCAAGCTGGCGGGCACGGGCAATCGTCGCGGTCGAGCGGGCGCTGGCCGAGGCGCCGGATTTTCCGGAGACTCATCTCGCCGCGGCGCGGATAGCCATGCAGCACGCCGACTATTCGACGGCGGCGCAGTCGATCACGCGGGCGCTGGTGATCGCACCGACGTTCGCCGACGCGCACGCTGTGAAGGGGTCACTTCAGTGTGAAGGTGGTCGCGCCGCCGAAGGGCTGCGTCATCTTCGGCTAGCGGTCACGCTCGATCCAACCTTGGTCAATGCCTGGACCTCCGAGGCTCGGTACTACGCGATGCACGGTGAACCTGAACGTGCCCAGAAGCTGCTCGACCAGGCCGCAGCGGGTGGCGGGCCGCAGATCCCGGTGGTCGCCACGCGGATGCGCCTCGCTGGGTGGCGTGGCGATCTGCTCGAGTTCGCGGGGTATCGCGACAGCCCCAGGCGAAGCGAGCTGCGCCTCGGCATCTTTGATGTGCTGGTGCAGCTGTACCTGCGCGAGACGCCAGTAGCCGAGGGGCTCGCGCGGTTGCGGGAGTCCATGCATCCCAATATCGGACCACGGTTCGCCACGTTGACGCTTCAGCTCGCGATCGAGACCTGTGCTTGCCTGAACGAGATCGCCGCGGCCGAGGAGTTGCTCGCGGAGGCAACGGACGCCGGGCTGGTCGATCTGGATTGGATCGACCACTGTCCGCCGCTCCAGGTGTTGCGGACCCGCCCCGGCTTCAAGGCGCTGCGCGAGCGAGTTCACCAGCGCACCCAAGCGATCTGGACCAGCTGATCTTGGTCCAGCGCACCTCGGTCGGTTAGCGCGGCGGTTTCTCTACGGGCTTTTCGATCTGTCCCGCCCGCGGATCGTCGAGCAGCATCCGCAGCCACAGGGGCATCACCTCGGCGATGTCGCGACCTGCGTCGGCGGGGACCACCGCGTGTGCCAAGCCGTGGTTCGACATGTACGAGACCAAGGCCGCGGTCCCGTCGCGTACGCCCGCCGCGACGTCGGGTTCGAGCATCAACCGGCCAACCCGGCCGGTGGGTGCCGGAAAGTGAAACGGCTCGGCTGCCTCGGTGGGTGGCACGCCGACGATGTCGAGACGCACACGCTCCACAAAGCGACGCACGGTGTCGTAGATCTCGCCCTTGGGTTTGCCCCGCAGTGCGGCGATCGGTAGCCCGGATTGACGCGGGGCCGCGGGAGTCGACCGACTGCTCGAGGCCGAACCGGGCCCACGACCACCGGGCCCACGATCACCGGGCCCACGACCACCGGGCCGATTGCGCGACGCCTCGGCGTTGGCAATGTCCGCTTTGCTGACGAGCCCTGCAGCGGCGAGTTTCGCCTTCAAGTCCAGCACGAGGCCGAGTCTACCCGATTCGCGCCCGCTGCCGCAGCGGCAAAACTGCCCGGTCGGCGCAAAACGACCGGTTCAATTGGCTTCGTTTCGCATCCGGCCGACCCGATCGATCTGCCGCCGCGCCGCGGTCTCCAGGGCGTCGAGCCGAGCGATGATCCGCATGACGTTCTCGACCTGGGTGCGGTGGGCGTCACCAAGCTGGTTGACCATCTCGCTGATGGTCTCCACGGCGCGGGTGATCTGCCGACTGCCGCGGGTCTGCTCCTGGGTCGACCGCTCGACGTGGCGCGTGATGGCCTTCATCTTCTCGGCCGAGCGCATGATCTGCTCGCCGCCGCGGGCCTGCTCGGCGGTCGCGGTCGCGACCTGCTGAACCGTCGTCGCGACCACGTTGATGGCGTCGGTGACCTGCTTGCTGCCTTTGGTCTGCTCGACCGTGGCCCGGGCGATCTCGCGGACCATCTGGGTGGAGCGTCGCGCCGCGTCGGAGATGCGCTTGAGCGCGTCCTCGGCCTGGTGGCTCACCCGCACGCCGTCGTCGACGCTCTTGCTGGAGCGCTGCACCGCCGCGACCGCGTTCTTGCTCTCGCGCTGGACCGCCTTGATGATCTCCGCGATTTCCTTGGTGCTGGTCGCCGAACGCTCGGCGAGGTCCTTGATCTCATCGGCGACCACGGCAAAGCCCTTGCCATGCTCGCCGGCCTGGGCCGCGATGATCGCAGCGTTGAGCGCGAGCAGATTGGTTTGCTCGGAAACGTCGTCGATCACGCTGAGGATCTTCCCGATCTCGTCGATGCGGTCGCCGAGTCGGCCGATCACGGCGACGGCGTCGGCGGCCGACTTCTTGATCAGGTTGATGACCTCGATGGTCTGGCTGATGGCGTCGACGCCGCCCTCGGCGGCCCACACCACCTCTTCGGAGAGCTGCGCGGTCTCGTTGGCGTTGTTCTCGACCTGCTGGATGGAGATATCCATCTCGTTCATCGCCGACGACGTCTCCTCGGCGGTCGACGACAGCGCCTCGATGTTCTTGGCGACCTCTTTGACCGAGAACGTCATCTCTTCGATCGAGGTCGAAGTTTCTTGCACCGAGGCCGCGAGGTTGAGCATACTCTCGGCGACCTCGTCGTTCGCCGCGGCCATCTGCAGGATCGAGCTCGAGCTTTCCTCGGCGTTCGAGGCCAGCGAATCGACGCTACCGCTGATGCCCTGGAGGTTGTCGCTCATGGTCGTCAGGGCCTGACGGGTCTCGTCGATCTTGCGAAGGTCGATTTCGAAGTCGCGCTGGAACTCCTCGAGCACCGGGCCCAGTGCGGAGTGCGGTCGTGCGGCGAGCTCACGCTCGAGCTCGCGGTTGCGCTTGTTCACGCCTTCGAGCTGGCTCTCGAGCTGGGCCTCGCGCGCGCTGCTCAAGCCGTCGTTGCGGATCGCCTCGAGCTCTCGATTGGCGGTGGCGAGTCGTTCGCGCAGGCTCTCGAGCTCGGCGCGGTGGTTTCCGTCGCCTGCGGGAGCGATCGCCAGCTGGGCCCGAGCCGCGCGCACCTCGTCCTCAGCGGCACGCAGTCGCTCTTGCACGCGGTCGTGGCCGCGAACCATGGCGAGGGCGTCGGTGCCCAGCAGCCAGCCAGCAACGCCCGCGGCCGCCGCGAGCATGCCGACCACCGTGGGTTGCACGCCACCCAGAGCCGCACCCAAGCCACCGACCCCGAGCGCGACGGGGATCCACGGGGGCATGCGCAGGTTCTCGCTCGAGTCGGACACGTGGACGCGAGCATATACGGGCCGCGTTGACCCCGCTACAACAGCTCGAGCTGTGTCGCCTCGGGTTGGATCTCGACCACGGCGCCGAGGTCTGTCAGCAGCCGTGCGCCGCTGGTGACCCACGCCGCATCGCCACGCAGCAAGACGCTGGGTTCGCCGCACGCCCGCCAGAACCCAGCCATCTCGTCGGTGCGGAGCCGTCCCGGGCACGTGGCCTCGACCATGTCGATGCGCTCGCCGGCAGCGCCTTGACGGACACGCCACGCCTCGGCCTCGCGACTGACAGCCTCCGGGGTGTCGACCAGCACCACCGCCGTGATCTCGCGGCGACGAAGACCGGCACCGTCGAGCGCGTCGTGCGGCCACAGCAAGATCGGGGAGTCGGGATCGTGGCCCTCGATGTGCGGAGCGAACCTGGGATGCGCGGCGACGCGAACCCGCGATGCGCACGCGCGCGCGATCTGAATCGCTCCGGTCGCCGTGGCGACGAGCACGACGACCTCGCCACCGAGGGCCGCGAGCACCTCGAGGCTGTCGGCGCGCAGCGTTGCTGGCCCTTCGGGCACCGCCCACTCGGGTTGGGCACGCAACAGCAACCAGTCGCATTTGACCGCACGCGCCCCGGGCCCGAGCGCCCAGGTGTAGAGGCACGACGGGCCGCCGGTGCGATGGCGCAGCCGCAGTGACGAGCCGCCCATGGGCAGACCCGAGGGGAAGGCGTCGAGGAGCAGCCGTCCGATCCCGAACTCACGTTCGTACTCGATCAGCACCGCGCGCGCCAACGAGGTGCGTTGCTGCGGGGAGATGTTCGCCAAGGCCAGCGCATAGATGAGATCGCGATGTCCGACCCACGGGCCGGGCAACAACCGCGGTTGCGCGCCGATGTGCGACAAAAAACACGTGCGGCCGGGCTGCGAGTCATCGATGCTGAGCCGCTCGCGAGCGAGCATGCGCTGCACCGCCGCGAACTCGTCGGCGAGACTCGTGGGCGACTTGCGTTTGTCGGTCATGGTGCGGTCCCTGACGGTGCTCGATCCGGCGGCCGGCGTCGGCGTTGTCGAGCCTCGCGAAAGAACTCCTGGAGGACCGCTGCGCAGGGCTCGGCAAGCACGCCGGGCACCACTGTGAGTCGATGATTGAGACGCACATCGTCACAGATGCGAAACAGCGATCGCACCGCGCCGGCCTTGGGGTCTGCAGCGCCATACACCAGTCGCCCGACCCGGGCGTTGACGATCGCGCCGGCACACATGGGGCAGGGCTCGAGCGTCACGTACAGGGTCGCGCCATCGACCCGCCACCTGGCCCCCGCGCGGCAGGCGTCGCGCAACGCCACGATCTCGGCGTGGGCGACCGGGTCGTCGTCGATCTCGCGGCGATTGCGACCCACGCCGATGATGCGCCCGTCTTGCACGACGATCGCACCGACCGGAACGTCTCCGGCAAGTGCGGCCTGGTGCGCGATATCCAGCGCGTGCTGCATGAACTCGAGATCCCGCGCCGCAGGTGTCTGAGGCCGGGGGGCCGCGTCGAGATCGCGAGGGCTGAGCGTCACCGCCGGCCTAGCTTGGCCGGTTCGTCGACGGCGAGCAATCGTCCAAGCCCAAGTCCGTGAAGCGGCCCCGGGGCCTCACTCGATCGGCACGACGTCGTGGATCTTGCCCACGTCCATCTGCAGCCGCCCCGGCGAGTGCGGGGAGATGATGTCGACGAAACGATGGCCCCAGCGAATGTCGTGGAACTCATACATGTGGCGGGCGTGGACGCTCTGGGCGAAGGTGCCGTCGATCCCGGTCAGGGTCACGATGAACAACACCTCGTCGGCGGCGAGCGACGCCTCGTCCTCGCCAAACAACGGGCTCTGCTCGTCGATCTCGTGCATGACCAGCCAGCTCAGCGTGAACAGCGGTGACGAGTTGCGGTCGAGTTTCACGTCATGCAGGCGGCGCATCTGGTGGCCCTCGGTCGAGACCTCGGTCTTGAGCACGGTGACGTGGATCGACGCCTCGAGCAGCTCGTTGCCGCGGGCATTGGCGAGCCGAAACTGCAGCACCGGCTTGCCGTTGCGCAGGTTCACGGTCATGTGTTTGCTGAACGTCACGCGCGCGGTCGGGCGTGAGAACTTGGCGAACACCAGGCCCGTCGCCAGCGCGGTGTACATGATGCCGGTCAGGGCTTCGATCGTGACCAGCAGGTTCGCAAACGCGCTCTTGGGCGCGAGTCCGCCGTAGCCGATCGTCGCGAAGGTCTGCACGCTGAAGTTGAAGGCCTCGTTGAATCCGATCCGTTCGCTGCCGGAGAACCCAGTGGGGTCGAGGATGTACAGGGCGGCAAAGACGAGGTTGATGAGCAGGTAGGCGGCGGTGAGCACGCCCATCAGCCATCGCCACCGGCGTCGCATCAGATCGTAGTACAGATCGGAAAGCGCGCGCCGGCCGGTGCCGATGCGGACGGCGTTCACGGGGTCGCGGCGGGGCGGATCGGTCATCGGCGTGGCATGGTGATACCATGAACATCTGGGCCATCTCTCCCTGGCCTGGGGGATCCGATGCGCATCCGAACTCTGCCCTCCTCGTCGTTCGTTCTGGCTGTGCTTGCAACCGCGTCGTGCCAGTCCTCTGGCTCCGGCTCCGGTGACGGCAGCACGACCACCGATACCGAGGGGACGAGCACGACCGCGAGCGTCGGATCGACCACGCTCGATCCCGAGACGACCACGGGCGGCAGTCCTGGGCAACCGCCGCCAACGCCGACGCTGATGGCGCCAGCCAATGAAGCCCAGGACATCGCGATCGAGTCGGAGCTGTGCTGGAACCTCGTCGACGACCCGGACGGCGATCCAGTGCGCTACCGCGTGTACGTCGATGGCATCGAGTTGAAGGCCGGTCGGCTCTCCGAAGTCGAGGGCTATGAGGGCCCGTGCCTGCCGCGGCTGTTCAACTTCGAGCAGACCTATGAGTGGCAGGTCCTCGCGTTCAATCCCGACTTCCCCGAGAGCGAGTCCGGCCTCAGCGACGCTTGGCAGTTCACCACGCGGACCGATGGCTTCACGCACACGGTGTTCGCGGATCCGTTCGACGATGATCTGGGCTGGGAGATCGAGGGGGACGCGACCAGTGGCGCGTGGACCCGCGGCGAGCCTGATCCGACGATGCACTTCGATGAGGTCGCGCAGCCCGGTCTGTGTTCGGGCGGTACGAGTTGCTATTTCACCGGTCAGAATCCCGACGGCATCGTCGCGATTGCCGATGTCAGTGGCGGCAGCACGATCATGACGTCGCCCGCGTTCGACCTGTCGGGCAACGAGACCGCGACCATCGAGCTCGCGCGGTTCTTCTACAAGTCCGAGGCGGAGACCGGGACGCTGCTCAAGGTCGAGTTGCTCACCCCCGACGACACCGAGCCCGACGGCTACTTTCACCACACGCTCGAGCAACTCGAGACCCCCGCGCAGGTCCTCGACGCCAACAGCTGGTCGGCGGTCGAATATG
>CANLQR010000203.1 GCA_947492135.1 Deltaproteobacteria bacterium
CGCCCGACGATGATGCGCTGGGGCGGGCGTTGCTCGCGGCGTTTCCGGATCGTGTTGCGGCCGTGCGTCCGGGCCCCAACGGCGCGCGCCGCAAGCTTGCGTTCGCCAGCGGTGGTCAAGCCGAGCTGGCCGACGAATCCGCCGTGCACGGCGCCGCCTTCGTCGTGGCCTTGCAGGCCGAGAGCCGTAGAGATGGGGGCTGGGGCACAGTACCGATGGTTCGGGCGGCCGCGATGGTGGAGCCCGAGTGGTTGCTGGAACTCGATGCGGACCGGCTCGAGGAGCGCCACATCGCTGCGTTCGATTCCGATCGGGAGCGGGTCGAGTCGACGATCGAGACCCGATGGGACGGTCTCCTGATCGAATCCCGTCGTGATCCGCGGCCTAACACGCAGGCCGCCGTCGCGTTGTTCGAGGCCGCGCGCGCGCGCGGGCCGGCTGCGTACTGCGACGAGCCCGAGTCGATCCTTCAGCTCGTGGCCCGTGGCGAGTTCATCCTGCGTCACGATCCGGCCGCGCAGGTGCCGACCTTGGCGATGGTCGACGCCGTGCTCGGCGAGGCTTGCCACGGGCGGACGAGCTTCGCCCAGCTGCGCAGTGCCAGCATCGTCGAACTCGTGCTTGCGCGGCTCGAGGACCAGCGCGACCGCTTCGAGCGCCGGGCTCCGACACAGATTTCTCTGGCGGGTGCGGGTGCGGGTGCGCGGCGCGTGAAGGTGCACTATCAGGTGGATCGATCGCCGTGGATCGAGTCGCGCCTCCAGGACTTTTTCGGCAGCGCAACCGGACCCGCGTTGCTCGACGGGAAGGTCCCGGTGGCGATCCATCTGCTGGCACCCAACGGTCGCGCCGAGCAGATCACCACCGACCTCGCGGGGTTCTGGATCAAGCACTACCCGGAGATCCGCCGCGCACTGATGCGCCGCTATCCGCGACACGATTGGCCCGAGGATCCCTTGCACGCGACACCGTCGCCACCCCGACCGCGACAGCGGCGCTAGCAGCCCCAACCGCCGTCGACGTCGATGATCTGCCCGGTCAGATAGCTGGCCCCCGGCCCGAGCAAGAACGCAACGAGCGGCGCGACATCGGTCGCGACGCCGACCCGGCCCAGCGGAACCGTCTTGGCGTAGTCCGCGAGGTCGTCCGCACTCAGTGCGGCGGTCATGTCGGTCTGCAACAAGCCCGGCGCAATCGTGTTGACCCTGATTCCGCGGGGTCCGAGCTCGCGCGCCAGCGAACGCGTGGCGCCCTCGATGCCGGCTTTGGCGGCCGCGTACGCCACTCTGCCAGCAAGGCCGTGGCGCGAGAGATTGGAGCCGACGAACACCACCGAGCTCGGCTCGGCGAGGGCGTTGGCGCGCAACAACGATCGCAGCAGAGCCAACGGCGCGCGCAGATTGTCGCGCAGCTGCTGATCCAGCGCGTCACCCTCGGCGTCGAGTCGCGCGTGCGCGGTCGTGCCTGCGCAGCAAACGACACCGCACAGCTGCGCCGGCTGTGCAGTGACCTCCGCAACCAAATCGGCGGCCTGGGCGTCGTCGCCGAGATCCGCTCGGATCATGCGCACGCTGGCGCCGAGCTCCGCCACCACCGCAGCCGCAGCCGCGCCGTCCGAGCGATAGCCACCCACGACCTGGTGACCGTGTTGAACCAGCAAACGTGCCACCTCGCGGCCGATGCCCCGCGATGCGCCCGTGACCAGCACGGTGCGGTTCACTGCGCAGCCTCATCGATCTCGTCGTGCGGCACGAACGGTGGGGTGTCACAGCAGAACAGGGTCGCGCGGCGGTCGGACGCGTTGGCGTAGCCGTGGATGAAGCCCAGAGGCCACGCTCGAGGCGTCACCGGTTCGACCGGTTGGCCATCCTGAATGAGCTCGCCGTCGACGAGCCACTCGAGCTCGCGCATCACGTCGTGGTGATGCCGCGGGATCTGATGCTGGGCCTCGACATGCAGCAGGTACAGTCCAGCTTCGCGGGTCTCGAGCAATACCTCGACCTCGCCAAAACGCGACGGTTCGCGGCGCCGAGGATAGTCGGTCGGCGTCCGATTCACGGACACACCCGCGCGGCTGGCATTGGCGAGTGCCTTGGGCTTGCCCAGCCGCAGCTCGAGCCGGGTACCGTGGTGGAGCCCCAGCACCATCGCGCTGATTTCCTCGGCAGCGTTCTCGAGCAGCTTGTAGCGGCGAAACCGCAGCAGCGCCGTGATCTCGTCTGCCAGTCGCGAGTAGTCGCAGGTATCCGAGATGCGCCCCGAGCGACCGGCTTCGTGCAAGGCGTACTCCAGGCCGAGATCGACGAGTAGCGGCTGGGGTTGCTCGCGCTCCTCGGGCCGGATACCGATGATGCACTCCACTTCCAGCTGCTCGATTTCAACTCGATCCCGCCGCATCGGCCGGGTATATCAGGCCCCCCGAGGTCTGACACCGATGTCAGACCCGAACCCGGGATTGACCGCCCTTGGCGGCATGCTAACGTAAGCCCGGTAGCGTTGGTTTCTCATACCGCCGCTTCCCTTCGAATCGCCTTGAACCTTTCTGCGTCCACAAAGCCGCGCTCGTCGTCGGTGATCTGGCGCCCCTTAGCGGAGAACCTGCAAGATGTCGAACTCCCTGTCCTTCGCGACGATCGCTGCCCTACTGCTTGGCGCCTGCGTGATCACCGACAACGACGATGACACCGCCGGTGAGAGCGGCCAGTCGACGACGCCGTCGACCACCCAGTCGACCACGGCCACCACGACGACCGCCGGAACCGGCGAGAGCTCAGGAGCGGCGACCACCGAGCCTGCCGACACCGGCACCACCGAGCCCGCGGACACCGGCACCACCGCGCCGGCAGACACCGGGACCGGCGGCGGAGCGTGCGGCTGGGGACTCACCGGCCAGAAGGAAGTGGAGTACGGCTACATCTGCGGCGGCGACGGTGAAGACCCCTCCGGCCTGATGTCGATCGACTGCCCCAAAGGCATCGAGTTGGTCGAGGGCGGCGATTGTGGTGGCGACATGGGACTCACCGGAGTCGGCTGTTGCGATGGCGCGGACGTCTGGTTCTGCGCCGACGATGGCAGCGGCCCTGCGCTGGTCATGGAGACCTGCTAGCTCGGCGCGACCGCGAGCACCGGGGCATGCCCCCGGGCCAGCACGCGCGCTTGGTCGCCGAGGCAGGCCTCGAATCGCACCCGGTACGACCCGACATCGAGCTCGACAACGCGGCCACGGTGGCCAAGGTGATGCATCCGCTGCGTGGCCAGTCGTTTCTGGTGCGTCGCTGCATTCTTCCCCACCTTCGTGAGACGGTCGCGGATCTCGACGAGGTGGTGCGCGATGCCGACTTGTTGGTCTCGCATCCGCTGTCGTTCGCCGCGCCGATCGTCGCGGCGCAGCGGCGGATTTCCTGGGCATCGACGGTGTTGTCACCCTCGGGCCTGTTGTCGCAGCTCGATCCGTCGCCGGTGGCGGCCGTGCCGTTGGCGGTGACCCTGCTCCGCCACACGCCTCGCGCACACCGGGCGATCGATTTCGCGATGGGGATGCGAACCCGGCGTTGGGCGCGACCGATCACGGCGCTGCGGGCCTCGTTTGCGCTGCCGCCCGGTGCGAATCCGCTGCAGGTCGGGCAATTTTCGCCGAACCTCGTGCTCGCGATGTTCTCGCCGGTGCTCGCAGTCCCGCAAGCCGACTGGCCCGCCAATACGCTCGTCACCGGCGCTGTCGGCTACGACAGCGAGGGCGGTCGTCTGCCCGCGGGGCTGCGGCGATTTCTCGACCAAGGCGAGCCCCCGATCGTCTTCACGCTGGGGAGCTCCGCCACGCTCGCTTCGCAGGCACTCCGGTTCTACGGGGCCAGCGTCGATGCAGCGCGGCGCCTGGGCAAGCGTGCGGTCATGTTGGTCGGCCCCTCGGGATTCGAACCTTCCGGCGCTCCGGGTGACGTCGCCGCATGTCACGTCGAACGCTTCGTCTCGCTGGCGGCCTTGTTCCCCCACGCATTGGCCGTGGTCCACCACGGCGGCGCGGGCACACTGCACCACGGATTGCAGGCAGGGCGGCCGGCGCTGATCGTGCCGTTCGCGTTCGATCAAGCCGACCACGCGTTGCGGGCCGAGCGGATGGGCATTGCCCGGGTGTTGTTCCCCGCCCACTACACGGCGACCCGCGTCGCCGACACGCTGGGCTCGCTGCTCGACGATGCCGCACTGGGCGCTCGGGCGCGCGAAGTTGCCGAGCGCGTGGCCGAGGACCGCGGCCCGGTCGCGGCATGCATCGCGCTCGAAGCACTCGCCGCCGGTCGTGGGTGAGCCCGTCGGCGCAGAACTACGGCTGGGCCGGCGCCGTCCGGCCAAGCGCGACTCGTGCGGCGCGGACGGTATCGGTCGCGAGTTGTCCGCAGGCTCCAGCCACGTCGGTGCCCCGCGACTTTCGCACGGTGACGAGACAGCCATGCCCGCGAAGTCTGGCAACGAACGCGCGGACGCGATCGTCGGAAGGCCGCGTGAATCCGCCCGCGGCAAAGGCGTTCCACGGGATCACGTTGATGTTGTGGCGCAAGCCGCTGGCGAAGTCGGCCAGGCGGTCGGCGTCTTGCTCGGTGTCGTTTTCGCCGGCCAGCACCACGTACTCCAGCGTGATCTTCTCGTGTGAGCGCAGCGGGAACACTTGCAGCGCCTGGCGCAGCGCCGCGAGCGAGTTGCGTCGAGTGATGGGCATGAGCGCGGTGCGGCTGTGGTCGGTGGTCGCGTTGACCGACAACGCCAAAGCCGGTCGAACCGCCGCGCGCGACATGGCTTCGATGCCTGCGACCAGGCCCGCGGTCGAGACCGTGATCCGTTGGGGCGCGAGGCCGAGTCCGGCGGGCTCGCACAAGATCGCGACGGCACGAAGCACGGCCTCGAGGTTGTGCATGGGCTCGCCCATGCCCATGAAGACGACCGACAGCCGCTGCGGATCGGTGGGGCCCAAGGCCAGCAGGGCCGCGAACACCTGGCCGACGATCTCGCCCGCACCCAGGTTGCGCACCAATCCCATCTTGGCGGTGCGGCAAAACGTGCAGCCCATCGCGCAGCCAACCTGGCTCGAGATGCACAACGTCACGCGGGGGTTTCGCACGGCCCGCGGCATGTGCACCGCTTCGACGCGAGCGCCATCGGCGAGCGCGAACAACAGCTTGGTGGCATCGTCCCCGGAGCGCTCGGCGACGATCAGTTGGGGAAGGCGCAGGTCGAAGTGCTGCTCGACGAACCCCCGCACGCGGCGGCCCAGGGGCGCGGTCCGCTGACCCTCGCCGTCCGTGGGCCAGCGCGGCACGCGATGCAGCGCGCCCAACAGGTGTTCTGCGGAGCCCGGCGGGCTGCACTGCTTCAACTCGGCCAGCGTGAGGTCGCAAAAGGATTGCCGCGACATCGAGGGTTCCCGAGCTTACCCAGGCACCCAGGCGGCCGGGGACAAATCTCGTGCCGACGGGTGTAGCGGGACGCGGGCGGCTTGCCCGCACCGAAGCCCATACAAGTCTTCGAGCGGGCCCGGCATCCAAGGCGCTCGGTTCTCGCCACGAGACCGGGCGACAACGGGTACCATGCGGTCGTGACTCGTGTTCTCGAGCAGGTCCACGGAGGCGGACCGTCCGTGGCGAAGCGTCCGCGTGGCGAGGCCACGTCCGTGATGCCCGCGGCCGATGTGCCTGAGATCACGCAACCGCGGTCCGAGGGGAGATAGCGCCGTGGGTTCGTTGCCGTTGCAGGCCTTCCTCGCGCTGCTGCTGTGGGTCCCGGTGTGCTTCGTGTTTTTCGGGACCATGAAGCCACTCAAGGCCGCGCAGCTTTCGTTGATCCTCGGCATCGTTCTACTCCCCGAGCGGGTGAACTTCGACTTGCCCGCGCTGCCGCCGTTCGACAAGCAAGCGTTCGCATGCTTCGGCTGTTATCTCGGCGCGTTGATGTTCGCGCGCGACAAGCTCAACCGCGCGAAGTACCTCCGCGGCGCGGAGGCATTCTTCTTGATCGTCGTGATCGGCAACGTCGGAACGGCGCTCACGAACGCCGATCCAGTGATCATCGGCGGCGGAATGAACTGGGGCGGGTTGACCCGCAGCGAAGAGATCACCTTGCAGGGCCTGACGTACTACGACATCCCGTCGCTCACCGTCCGCGACTGTGTCGGTATCCTACTGCCGTTTCATCTCGGTCGCGCGCTGGTTCGCACTCGAGACGAGGCGATCATGCTGTCATCCGTGATCGCGGGCACCATGGTGGCGCTTCTGGGTCCGATGATGCTCGAGTTGCGGATCTCTCCCCAGCTCCACAAGTGGGTGTACGGGTTCGCCGCGGGCAGTTTTGCCCACAACATGCGCGACGGCGGCTTCAAGTCCTTGATCTTCTTCCAGTCCGGCCTCGCGCTGGCGATGTTCCTGCTCGCCGCGATGTTCGCGTGTGTGCTCCTCAAGCGCCAGAAGAAGACGCTCGCCGGCGTGCCGCCCGGGCCAGTGCTCGGGGTCTTTTGGTTTGCGTTGCTCATCTCGCACAACGCTGCGGCGAACCTGTATGCCGTCGCTGTCCTCCCCGTGATCATGCTTCGCCGGACGGCCTCGGCCGCGCGGCTGGCGGTGCTCCTGGCGTTGTTGGTCATCACCTTCCCGGCCTCGCGCGCCACGCAGGTCTTCCCGGCGGCCGAACTCGTCGAGCTTGCGATGAAGTGGAGTGAGAAGCGCGCCTCGTCGCTCGAGTTTCGGTTCGTCAACGAAGACTTCCTGCTCGAGCGAGCCAGTTTGCGACAATGGTTCGGCTGGGGTGGCTTTGGGCGCAACCGGATCTACGACCCGCGCGGCAAGGACATCTCCGTCACCGACGGTGAGTGGATCATCCGGTATGGCATGCGCGGTGCCGTTGGTTTCGCCGGGAGCTTTGGTCTGCTGGTGTGGCCAGTGCTCGTCGCCTATCGGAGGCGCCGGAAGATCCGTGATCCCGATCGCGTAGCGATGCTCGACACGGTCTCGCTGCTCGTGGCGATCAGCGCTGTCGACATGCTGCCCAATGGCTTCTTCACGGTGCTGCCGTACATCTACGCTGGGGTGCTGTCGGGCCTCAATGAGGGACTCGCCCAGGAAGAAGCGGCACTACCGGGCGACCACCAAGCGATGAGGCCAGTGGAGGTCGTGTACGACCCCGGCCTGGCCGCGGCACCCGGCTATGCCAGCCCGCCGCGCAGTCGAGCGTCACCGGGCTCTGGCTACTGACCCCTGAGGCGAGCAAGCACCCGCGCTCGGGTCTTCGCGCCGGATGCGCGTTCTCACGACGATCTCGGTCGTGTGTTCAGCGGGCGCGGTTGCGCGCAAGGTGGCGAGTCCTGAGATATCATCCGCGCGCCGTGTCCATACGCTCGACGTTCTTGATCGCCATGGTGCTGCTCGCCGCCGCACCTGCCTGCAAGGATCGCTACCCTTACGTGTTGGCCAACGATGTGCCGCACACCGAGGTTCCGGTGGGGACCTTGCCGTTGCGCCCGGGCGACACCATCTCGGTGACGGTGCCACGCATGGAGGAACTCCGCGCTGCGCAGCCGTTCGAGGTCGGAGCCGACGGCGCGATCATCTTGCCGCTCGTTGGCCCATTCGAGGTCGAAGGGCTCACGCCCGAGGCGGCGTCGCGCAAGCTCAATGCGCGGCTCAACGGTATCGTGCTCAACCCCGACGCGCGTGTCTCGGTGGTCAACCCGCGCTTGCCGGTGGTGATCGTCGTTGGCGAGGTCTCGCAGCCGGGACGGTTCGAGGTCAAGCACGGCGAGGGCGTTCTGGCCGTACTCGCACTCGCCGGCGGTCTCACCGAGTTCGCCGACCCGCGGGCCATCTACGTCGTTCGCGAGTATCCCAAGCGCGAGCGGATCCGCTTCAACTATTCCGACCTGACCGGTGGCGTCGAGCGGAGCGCGGGATTCGAGTTGCGGGATGGTGACGTCGTCGTCATCGAGTAGGCATCTACAACATGTTGTCTTGGCTCACGTTCGCGGTGCTGCTGATCGATCCGACCGCAGCGCAGACCGATGTGTCCGGTGGCGTCTCGGGCGAGGTACGCGGAGGCTGGGCACCGACGCAGCTGAACCTTCCGTCGACGCCCGCAGCCGTCGTGGTGATCACGCCCAACGTGGATTTGGTGCATGCGAATCGCCGCCAAGGTGCGGTGTCACTTGGGTATGCACCGCGGTTATTCTTCCGGCAACCCAACCGCCTGTCGCTGCGGCGTCCGCTGCTCTTCCACACCGTCGAGTTCTCCTACGACCGTCCGATGAGTCGTCAGTGGCGGTTTCGCACGCAAGCGGCGGGCCGCTTTGGCGAACTCGACTACACGAGCGCATCGGTGGCGTTCGATCCCGGGCAGACTTCGTTGCCCGAAGCAAGCGTCCTATCGTTCGCGATCGTCGATGCCGGATTCGGCTTCACGGGGCTCGTGGCGCCGCGGACTTCGCTGGGCATCGGTGTGTCGGCCGGCACCCGACGGCCGCTGGATGCCGGCAACGTCGTGGGTGTTCGTTCCCTTCCCGACCGTGTCTACGCGAACGTCAGCGTCGGCCCCCGCTTCGAGGTCACGGCACGCGACACCGTCTCGATGACGGCCATCGGCTCGCTCAACGACTTCGACCCGGGCGCCATCTTCGTGAGCGTCGATGGCCGCGTGGCGTGGATCCACGCGCTGCGGCGCAACCTCAACATCGCGCTCGACGGCGGTGCGTTCGTCACCCGTGTCGCGGCGCGGCAAGACGATCCCGGCACCAGCAACGGTGCAACGGTCCCGGTCGGCGGCATCGGCATCAGCGGCCGGCTTCGCGCGCGGGCCAACTACTCCGTCGAGGGTAGCAGTTCGGTGGGTTTCTCCGGTCTGTTCGACGCGCTCTCCGGCCGCCTGCTCTATCGAGTGCGCGCCAACGCGCGGATGCTCGCGAGCTTTCCGCCGCGCTGGTCGGCGGGCTTCGATGCCGGGTTCACGACGGCACCCACACGCGAGCCGCTCCGAGTCATCGGCGGTCAACCGGTGCCCGAGACGCTGGCGACGATCCAGACTCCGATCCGCTACCTGATCGACGACTTCAAGACCATCGAGTTCGGCGGTATCTTGGGCATTCGCGCACCACACCTCGCAGCGCAGAGCTTCGACAGCGTGCGCTACGAGGCGTGGGTCTACCTCGCATTTCGCATCGGCGCCGGGACTGCACGAGGCGGCCGCGAGGTCAGGCAGCGCTGAACGAGCAGCTAGAACGGATCGACGGTCAGCTTGTCGCGGACCGGTGCCGAGCACGAGGAGCCGCCCAGGCCGCCACAGAAGTCCTGCTCGGCCCACGCGTCGTCACCCACGAAGCCAAGCTCATCCAGCGCCGTCACGCGGGGAGCATCGGGCTCGCCAGCATTCACCGCGTCGGGCAGCCGATCGAACGCCGCGAGGTCGTCCACGCCATCGGGGGCGCAGTCCTCGTCGACACACGGGATCACGGAGATGCTCTCGCAGATCTCCACGCTGGCGTAGCTGCCATGCTTGTTCCGCGAGGGGAACACCACCCAGCGAGGCTCGCCGACTCTCGGATCGAGGTCGAACACCAGCAGGTCGAGCTCGTCCGCGGCAAATCGGCGCGAGTGGTCGTTGGCGGTGCCCTCGTGCGCGGCGGTGTACGCGTTGGCGACCACCACTCCGCCAGGACCACCGTCAGGCCAGTCCACGAGGTCCAACGCGACGCGCTCACTGTCGCCGTTGTGGCCGGTGAAACCGCCACAGCTGCCGTAATCCGAGCTGTAGCCGAGCATGACGAAGACGCGGATGTGATCGCCGACCGCGAACACCCGGCCGACATCACCCAGAATGACGCTGCCGTCGTCGACGAGAGACTCGCCCTCGTCGAGGCGTCGCAGCGGACGCAATCGATCGAGCGCGAGGTCCTCCCACGCGTCGGTCAGTCCGTCGCCGTCGTCGTCGTCGCACGGTGCGCCCTCGAGCTCGAGACAGGCGTCGAGTGCTCGCGGGAGATTGCAGCGCAGCGCGAGCGCGCCGTCGACCAGCTCGGTGTGAACGTCGAGCGAGAACGCCCCGCCGCTCTCGCCGCTGCTCGATCCCGCCGACACGCCGGAGGAGTCCGCAGGCTCGGTGGAGTTCGAGGCCGTCGTCGGCCCCGTGGTGCTGGTGGCGGGTGTGCTGCTCGCACTCGTGTCTGGGCCCGACGCGCTCGTTTCCCCGGATCCCGTCGACTCGTCCGTCGCCGGGGCGGCCGGCGTGCCCTCACCGCACGCGATCGAGAGTCCCAACGCCACGAGCCATTGCGTTCGAGCAGCACGGTCCATCACCCGAGCCTGCCACATCCGGCCCGGCCGTACTGGAGGCGTCAGCGTCAGTCGCTCTCGGACGGTCCGCCAAACACGCCCTGATAAAGAAACTCGTCGACGAACGCGCCACCGATCTGGGCAACGCGTTCGAGTCGACCGACGCGGCGGAACCCGTGGCGTTCGTACAAGGAGATCGCACGGTGGTTGTAGGTGCGAACGGTGAAACGCAGGTTCCACACCGACAGGGCGCGGGCCTCCTCGATGCAGCGCGAGAGCATGCCCGACGCGATGCCAATGCCCTGATGGCTCTGCAACACGCCCATCGCGAGCTGGCCGCAGTGCAGCGACACCGGCACGTCGTAGGCGGAAAACAGCAGATTGCCGACCACACGCGGGCCCTCGAAGGCGGTCATGTAGAACTCGCGCTCGCTGTCGGCGAGGCGAACCAGCCGCTGGGCGAGGACCTCCTCGGACATGGTGTCGTAGCGATCGGTCGGCGAGTTGAGATACTCGGCCGACTCGTGCAGCAGCTGCCGGAGAAACTCGAGCATCGCCGCGGTGTCTTCGGCCACCGGCGACCGCAACTCTACGGCCGAGACTGCGGCGTTGATGATCGGGGAGGGCGCCAGGCGCACGGCCCTCAAGATCGCACGATCTGGCGCCTGCGGGGATCCCTTTGGAGCTATTCGCGGACGATCACGGTCGTACCCGGACTTCCGGCGTGGGCGTGGACGCCGTGCCAGCCCTCGGGCAAAAACGGCGTCGTCCAATAAAACAGCCACCGCGCGGCGCTGGGCCCCAGGTTGACGCAGCCATGGCTGCGCGGCCGACCGAAGCCCTGGTGCCAGAAAGCACCGTGCAGCGCAAAGCTGCCCTCGAAGAACATGGTCCACGGCACGTCCTGGATCGAGTAGTTGCCGTCCGACGCGGTGTTGCCATCCATGGTCGTCGAGATGTGCTTGCTGCGGATCCGCCAGCGCCCGGTCGGGGTCACGAACGGCTCGTCCTTGCTGCCCTTTTTTCCGGTCGACACCAGGGACACGAACACCGGCCGATCGCCTTGGTAGGCCACCAAGATCTGCTTTTCGAGGCTGACGTCGACCCACCGCTCCCAGGGTTGCAGTCCCTTGGGAAGCGGCTGCGGATCAGCCATGCGCAGGTCGGCCTTGCGAATCATCTGACCCTGGGCCGTGGTCATGTAGGTCTTGCCGGCGATCTCGATCTCCTCGTCGAGGTCGACGAACGCACGCCTGTCCAAGGTCCCCACGGCGGTGATCTTCCCGTCGGGCTGCAACTCCAGCAGCTTGGTCGTCTCGGCCATCACGAAGCCGAACGGGAACGTCGCCTCCTCGGCCAGCGGCATGCCCTCGAAGTCCTTCGCGTCGTACTTGTAGGCGTGCGTGACATCGACGTAGCCGCCCCGTGCGGTCTGCCACCAGGTGCGCCCCTCCTCGGTGATCTTGTTTCCAACCGAGACATAGAACCCGCGCTCGAGCCACGACTTCTCGGGCTTGAGCGGCAGCCGCACTGCGGCGATCGGTTCGGCGGCGGGGGCGTCTGGCTTCGCGTCTGGCTTCGTGTCTGGCTTCGCGTCTGGCTTCGCGTCTGGCTTCGCGTCTGGCTTCGCGTCTGGCTTCGTGTCTGGCTTCGCGTCTGGCTTCACCACAGCTTTGGGTGCTGCAGCTTTGGGATCCGCATCGGCCGTCTCGTCGTGCACCGATGGCAGCGACTTGATTGGATCGTCGTCCTTCGGGTCTGGCGTTGCCACCGTCGCCGGAGTCACCGGCGTCGTGGTCTTGGGTTTCGCGGGTGCGGCGGGTGCCGGCAACCCCTTCGCGGCGGCCTCCGACGCGAGTCGCTCTTGCTCGCGGCCGGTTCGGATGACCTCGGCTGCGGCGACCTCTTCGGCGGTCGGCACGCGCCACCACATCGGGCTGTTCCACCGCTTGACGTACGCGTAGTCGTACGGCAACGGCTGATCTGCCCGCACCGCGGGGGGCGGATTGGGCAGCGGCGGTTCGCGGTCAGCATCGACGACCAATCCCTTGCTCGCGCACGCGAACCCGCCCAACGCAAGCGCGTGCCAGCCCTTGGGACAGCCCGGTCCGCTGACCTTCTCGCCCACCATCATTCGCGTTCCCAGCCGCAGATAGCCGAGCTTGGGTGACTCGCCATCGGCACGATCATGGACCGCGACCACCTCGTA
>CANLQR010000204.1 GCA_947492135.1 Deltaproteobacteria bacterium
TACGTCGCGATCTCGGCTGCCCTCGCCGAGGACAAGCTCGATTCGGTCGCGGCGCTGTCCGGCGAGCTCGAGCGGCACGCGGTCGCACTCGAGGGCAAGCCGGGGATCGCGAAGGTCGTCGCGAACCTCCCCGGCCTCGCACGCAACGATCTCGCGAGCGTGCGCACGGCGTTCAAGCCGCTGTCCGACGGCATGATCGAGTACATGCGAGCCGAGACCGCGACCCAGACCGGGAACGTCATCGTCTTTTGCCCAATGGCGTTCAACGACCAGGGCGCGCTGTGGATCCAAGCCGAGGGCAAAGTGGCCAACCCGTACTTCGGCGCGTCCATGCTGCGCTGCGGCAACAAGTTGGCGTGGGACGCCGAGCTGCCCAAGACCGCCGCGCTGTAGCTGCTACGGAGATCCGAGCATCGCAAGGCTTGGTGCCGCGCGCTCGATCAGCCATACGGCGCCGCAGATCGCGATGACCAGCGAGCCGCCTTGCAACACGAAGCGGCGGTAGCCATCGTGGTGCGCGAGACGAGCAAGCAGCACGAGCACAACGCTCACGAACACCAGTTGTGCGAGCTCGATACCGACGTTGAACGAGAAAAGCGCGAGCACGCGTTGGGCGGGGGGGAGGCCGAGCTCGGCGAGCACCGAGGAAAACCCGAAACCGTGGACCAAGCCGAACGCACCGGCAAGCCACGGCCCGGCAATGCTGGCCTCGGGGCGAGCGACATTGGAGAGCGCGACGAACACGATCGATGCCGCGATCGCGATCTCCACCGCGACGGCAGGTAGGCTCAGCCAACCGAGCGCGGCGGCACACAGGCTCAGGCTGTGGCCCACCGTGAACGCGGTGACCACCCACGCGACGTCCCGCAGCGCGGCCCGCAGGCCACGGCGGCGGACCACGAGACCCGCGCCGAGGATCAGCGACAGCAAGAACAGCATGTGATCGTAGCCGGTGATGAGGTGCAGGCCTCCCTGGACTACGAAGGTGGCCGCGGTCTCGCTGGCGGCAGGCTTGCGCCCGAGCTCGACGCTGCGGACGTCGCCACGCATGACGTGGGCATGGGCGTCGCCGCCAGGGCCCTTCACGGACACGAACGTCTCGTGGGCCGCGTCGCCGTTGACAGCGGTGTCATCGTGCAGGCGGATCACGCCCAGCGGCAGCGGACACAGGTAGTCGAGCTCGACCTCGAGGCGTGCGCCGTCGTCCGTGAGCGTGGGGTTGGACGGGGTCGCGATGCACGGCCCGGCCTCGCCCTCGACGCGGAGGCCATCGGTGAGCCACTGCTGGACCAGCGCGGAATGGGGACGCAGCTCGTCCGCATCGATCGAGTCGCCCAAGCCCGGCACCAGCGCGGCTTGCTTGGCCTCGACCGCCACTCGCAGGGCGACCCCGCGCTCGTGCGGCTGCGCCTCGATCTGCGTGGTGCCGCGCGCGTGGGCAGCCGCTGAGGTTGCCCAAAGCGCACACACGAGCCCCAGCAGCCCGCCCAGACCACGAGCGAACCATCGTCGAGCCGTCGGACCTTCGGGAGAGGTGCGCATGTCGGAGGCGGCCGGAACCAGAGTTTCGTGGGCGTACGAGCAACCCGCCCTCACCGCGGGATCGATCAACTTGGATCGCGGATCGCGGATCGCGAGGAAGGGGCGGGTCGCGCGGGTCAGCAACGTCTTTGGAGTCGGCTCACAGCACGCAGATACCACCACCGCCGGCACCCGAGTGCGGACAGTGCAGGTCGGGATCCGCCGCGGCTGCACCGGCGTGATACGCGTGGCATCCGATGGTGTGGCCAGCGGTGTCCTTCGCGGTGCCGGGGTACCACTCCGCGCACTGCGTCAGGCAGTCATCGTTGTCGTCGTAGGTATAGAGACCGTCGACGCAATTCTCGGCGAACAGCGTGCAGTACGAGTCGCAGTCGGGCGCCGCGGCCTGGACGCACGTCGCGGCGCCGCTCGGGCCAGCGTGCGGGCAGTGGACGTCGGGATCGGTGCTCCCGGCGACGGTCGCGTGATAGATGCGACAGCCGAGCGAATCGACGGCCGTATCGCTTTGCTCGCCAACCGGCCACGCGGCGCAGTTCGACAGGCAGTCGGCCTCGTTCGAGTACTCGGAGAAGTCCACGCATTCGGTGAGGTAGATGCCGCAGTAGCTCTCGCACGACAGTTCGGCAGGCTCGCCGGTCGACGAGGTGTCCTCCGAGCCGCTGCTCTCGGGGCTGTCCGTCGTCAACGTCGACGCGGTCGTTGCCGTCGTCGTCGTCATCGTCGTCGTCACGTCGGTCGTCATCGTGGTGGTCATCGCGTCGGAGCTCGTGCTCGTCTCCGCGATGGAACCCGCACTCGTATCGTCCCCGTCGGAGTCGCCACCCGCGCAGGCGGGCACGAGAAAGGCGCAGAAAATCAGGAGATTGGTCTTGGTCATTGGAAACCCCTTGGTCGAGTCGGCGTTGGAAGCCGCGCACCCCGACGGCTCAGTATACGGGTCCGGCGCTCCGGCGGATCGGTCGAGTGGGCACGATCCGCAAAATTCGGGGGCTTGACCTCGTTGATCGCCACAGCTCGGACGTCGAGACCCGGCGACCAAGGCCGCACCGGCAGCCGATGCCGGCTACGACGCCGCCCAGCGTCTCGGGGCTCACAACGGGACCCGGAACGTATCCGCGCCGAGCTCGACATCCCACCGCACCGACTTGACCACCGCGATCACCTTGCCCTGGACCGACTCGACTTCGATCCGGTGCGGCACCATCACGCCGCCGATCCTGCGGTAGTCGCTCAGGGTGCGGGTCTCTTGCAACCGAGCGCCGTGGGCGTCTTCGGGCAGATCGAGCTCGCGTCGGCGCAGCAAGAAGCTCTTTGCGTCGTAGCTGTCGAGGATGACCGCGCCCCAGTCGGTGGTGAAGCGCACCACGATGACCGGATCGGTGCCGACCATCGCGCTGCGCCATACCGCGGCGGTGGCGAACCCGCTGGCCTCGGGCCCAAACCCGTCGTACGCGGCATCGAGGGCGATCGCGCGGGCCTGCAGGGGCTCGAGTTCGCTGCTGGCCGCGAACGAGATGCGCTGCCACGCCTCGCCATCGAAGCCCAGCCGAATCCGGCCGATCTCCCGGCCGGCACCCAGCAGCCGCACGTCATCGACCCAGCGATCGCCGGGCGCCCGCAAGGTCACAGAGCGACCTCGCAAGCCCTGGTGAACGAACTCGAGATCGCTTTCGATCCGCATGCTCCGGTGCTTCGCCAGCGCGGCACTGCCGTGGGCAACGGCTCGCTTGGCGAGCACACGCGTCAACGCGATCGTCGGCGGCGCCGCCGAGGCCACCAACGACAGTGCGAGATCACCATCGGGCTTGTGCAAGACCAGGCCCCGGAGGGTCTTGCCGTCACGTTTGGGCTCGATCCAGAACGCTTCGGGCATGCCAGCCAGGGCGAAGTGATCGTCGGCAAGCCGCGACAATGGTGCGGGTGGCTGGCCGGGAACGACCAGAGCGACCTGACCTTCGCTGGCCGACAGCTCGAACGTCGTATCGATCCCAGCGGCGCGGTAGCTCCCGAGCAACGCGCGCATCGCCTCCGGTGGCGTCGCTGTTGCAGCGGCGGCAAGCTCGGCAGGCGTGACCAAGGGCAGCACCAGATCGCCGAACGGTTGGGTGAGCAACAGCTCGGGCTTGTCCGGGTGCGCAGCCTGGGCACGGAAGGTCGCAAAAAATCCCGCCGGCGCGGCGCCGCCGAGCCGATAGCGCCGGCCTTTTTCGAACACCAGGGGATACTTCGGCTGGCCCGACACGACCAAGGCGATGCGGTCGCCATCGCGAACGACTTCGATCTTGAAGCCGCCCAACAACCCGTAGGTGCCGGCCTCGTCGATGGCCGCGACCTCGGGCTTGCCGGGTTTGGCCGGCGCGGCCTCGAGCAATGCCAAGACCTCGTGCGCGACCACGCCGTGCAACTCCGAGTGGTCGACGTTGTTGAGGAATGCGAAGCCGAGCCCGCGCTCGGGGACGAAGCCAAGCACTGCTGTGAAGCCGTCGATGCCACCGGTGTGCGTGAGATACACGTCCTTCCCGGCTTGGGTACGCAGCCAACCCAGGGTGTAGTCGACTCCGGGTCCGGCCGAAAACTGCGGGGCGAGTAGCGGATCGAAGTACTTGCGAGCGAGCAGCGGCTTGCCGTCGACCTCGCCGTGCGCGAGCAAGGCCTGCAACCACCCGCCGAGCATGTTTGCCGAGGCATTGATCGCGCCCGCCGGGGCGATCGCGTCGAGCACCCGCATCGGCACCTCGCGCGTGCGCTCGTCCTGTCCGCGGTGATGGCCATGCGCAGCCTGGGCACTCGCCTGCATCTGCGCCACGCGCAGCGTCGCGGCTTTCATGCCGACGTGATCGAGGATCCGCGCGCGCAGCAGCGCTTCGTAGTCGCCTCCCAGGGCCCGTGCCGCGCATAGACCCCCCGCGAGGTAGCCGAGGTTCTGATAGTGGAAGGCCTTGCGAACCCCCGCCACCGGCTCGATCTCGCCGAGCAGCGCCACGAGTTCCTCGGCGGTCAGCTGGCCCGTCGCCCACGCGAGGTCTGCGGTGGGCAACCCGGTCGAGTGGGTCAGCAGGTCGCGAACGGTGACCTTCGCATTGCCATCGCCGCGGATCCGAAAGCCCGGGAGGCACTTGCTGGGGTGGTCGTCCAGCGACAGCTTCCCGGCTTCGACCGCCATCATCACCAGCATCGCGGTGAACGCCTTGGTGGTCGAGCCGATCGCGAACAGCGTATCCGCGTCGACGGGTGCGTCGCCGATCGCCGTCTTCGAGCCATAGCCGCGGGCGTGAATCACCTTGCCGTCTTTGACGATCACCAGCGCGGCGCCGGGCACACCGAGGCGGATTCGCTCGCGCTCGATCACGTCATCGAGCGCGCTCAGGCGCTCGGGCATCGGGTCTTTCGCCTCCGTCGGGGGTGGGGAGCCCGTGGTGGAAGCCGCAGTGGGATCGGCGGCCCGCGCCGGCACTTGCATCCGGCAGGCGCCCACGGCGAAGATGGCAACGAGCACGAGGCGACGCATGGCTTCGGGCGAGACTACACGAGCCCGCCTGGCACCGCTCGACCAAGCCCCGGTGACGCGCCATGTTGTACCACCGAGGGGCCCAGCCGTGCGAGGCTTGCACGAGCCATGTGGACCCCGACCCGATTCGTCTCTGCGCTGGTTCTCGGCGGCGTTTGTGGCCTGCTCCTCGACCACATCCACGTCCACTTCGGCGTGCTGTTCTACCCGAATCCTTGGCTGTGGGGTCAGGCCTGGTGGGTCGCACCGCTGTTCGCCGCCGCGACGATTGCGATCCTCTCAGGCGCGAGCTTGTTCACCGACGGCGCCCCGGGCACACGCGAACATCAGGTCGGAGGATCGGCGGCGTGGTTCGTGGCCGCGTACTGGGCCAGTGGCCAGTGGCATGGTCACCCCATCGGGCTGGCCCTTGGATACGCGGGGTTTTTCGCGTTGCGCACCACCCATCGCCCGACCCTGATCTTCGCGGGTCTGCTCGCTGCGGGTGGAGTCGGGTTCGAGGCCCTGTTGTCGTCGACCGGTGCGTTCCACTATCGACACCCCGATCTGTGGGGCACACCGATGTGGCTCGCAGGGTTGTACCTGCACGGTGCCCCGTTGGCGCTCGCCGTCGCCGCGCGTCTACGCAAGGTGGCGAGCCCGACGTAGGAGTCACACCTTGGCCAACATCCAGCTCGCCGGCCGCGCTCGCCTCTCGCCGTTCCGCCACATCGCCCTGGGCACGTGGCGCACGGCGTATGACCCCTCCATCTACGGCAGTCTGACCGTGCCGATGGACGAGACCCTGCGCTACATCGAGGAGTTTCGTGCGGCGACCGGCCTGCATCTGACGGTGACCCACCTGATGGCCAAGGTCATGGGCGCGGTGCTCGAGAGCGTTCCCGAGGTCAACGCGGTGCTTCGCCTCCACCGCGTCTATCTGCGCCGCGACATCGCGGTGTTCTTCCAGGTTGCCATGGAAGATCCCAAGACCGGCACCATCGATCTGTCAGGCGTCAAGATCGACGCGCCCCACGCCAAGCCACTGGCCGAGATCGTTCGCGAGTTCGAGGCCAGCACTGCTCGGGTGCGGGCGCGCAAGGACCCCAAGGGGCTCGAAGCCAGCCGTGCCGGCTTGCTGCGGATCCCCGGCTTTTTGATCGGCCCGACGATGCGTGCGCTGTCGTTTCTCAACTACGGACTCAACCTCGATCTGCGCTGGGCCGGCATCCCGCGCGATCCTTTTGGCGGCGCGATGGTCACGAGCATCGGCTCACTCGGGCTCGAGGGCGCGTTCGTGCCGCTGGTGCCGTTTTCGCGAGTGCCGATCCTGGTCGCCACCGGCGCGGTCGAGGACGCCGCGTGCGTCGAAGACGGCGTGGTCGTGGTTCGCAAGGTGATGCGCCTGTTCGCGACGTTCGATCATCGGATTGTGGACGGGGCCCACGCGGCCAAGATGGTGAAGGTCGTGCGGGCCCACTTCGCGGAGCCATTCGCTCGCTTCGGGGCGCTGACAACCCCGGCGGCGCTCAGTGACGGCCCTGCCGCGGCCATTCCTGGCTGAGCCCCAAGCCTCGAGGTCATCGCCCCCTAGGCGAGGGACTGCGCGAGGCGTCGCAGGCCCTCGTCCACCGAGACGCCCGGTATATATCCGAGGTCGCGACGCGCGGCCGTCAGATCAAACCAGTGCGCCGAGGAGAGCTGATCTGCGAGCCACCGGGTCATGATCGGTTCGCCCTCGGCCCCGGCCACGCGATACGCAAACTCGAGCACCGCGCCCACGGTCCGCGCCACGCGGGTCGAGATCCGGCGAGAGACCGGCGGGAGCCCAGCGGCTTCGAGCAGCCGGTTGATCATCTCATCTTGAAAGATCGGCTCGTCGTTGGCGATGAAGTAGGCCCGGCCTGCGCACGCCGCCCCGGGATGCAGCCGTTCGGCCGCGAGCAGGTGGGCATCGACGGCATTGTCGATGTACGTGGTGTCGATTTTTCTCGGCGTTTGACCCACCAGGCGCAAGCGGCCGGCCCTCGCCCTCGCCACCAGACGCGGAAGCAGGTTGGTGTCCCCAGGGCCCCACACCAGATGCGGCCGCAACGCTACGGTACTCAGCGTCGCGTCGCTGGCCGCGAGCACCCGGCGCTCGGCCTCGGCCTTGGTCGCGGGGTAGTGACCGCCAAAGTGCGTTGGATACGGCAGGCTCTCGTCCACGCCCTCCAGATCGCCGCCAGTATGCACCACCGAGGGCGTGCTGGTGTACACCAACTTCGACACCGCATGCGCACGGCAGGCGTCGAGGATCGTCTGCGTGCCATCGATGTTGGTGCGCACGAAGTCCTGGCGCTTCATGCTGGTCCCGACCTTCGCGGCGACGTGAAACACCACCTCGCAGCCCTGCACCGCCGCGCCCACGACCGCGGCATCGTCGATCGATCCGCACAACGTCTTCGCTCCCCAGGCGCGCAGCTCGGGATAGTCGCCGCGCGCGAGCGACCGGACCTCGATGCCGCGATCGAGCAGCCGGCGCACCAGCGCGCGGCCCAGAAAACCGCCGCCGCCCGTGACCAGGGCCGGTCCCGTGATCGCCACTGGCTAGAGCTTCCCCTGCGCCCAGTGGCCCAGCGCGGTGCGATCGATCTTCGCGTTGTGGCGGATGTCGACCGGAAAGCCGGGATGGATCAGAAAACTGTCGATGGCTCGAGTGTGCGCATGCTTTCCGGCAATCTCACGTAGCGCAGCGAGTACCGCTTGGTGGCTCGTGCTCGGACAGTCGGGCTCGAGCTCGACACACAGCACCGGGCGCTGCTGGGCCGGACCAGCCGGCACCCCCGCGAGCGCGGTGCGCTTGACCTGGGGATGCACGTTGAACACGCCCTCGACCGGCTCGGTGTACAGCGTTCCATTCGCCGTGATCACGCGATGGGATTTGCGGCCACAGAACCAGATCCGACCCTGCTCGTCGAGATAGCCCAGATCGCCCATGCGGTGCCAAAACCCCCCTGCGGGGTCCTGCAGCTTGGCCAGCGCGGTGCTCTGATCACGATTGAAATACGAGCGCGTCACGACCGGGCCCTTGACGCAGATCTCGCCGATCTCGCCACAGGGCAGGGTGAGGTCGGGTGAGAACGTCGCAAGCGGTGCGTCGTCGATCCGGATGATGCAGACCTCGGTCTGACGAACCGGGTGCCCGACACAGGTACCGGCGCCGGCATCGGTCTTGGCCCCGGTCTCGACCAGCACCACGCGGCTGGAGATCGTCGCGACGGGCAGCGACTCGGTGGCCCCGTAAGGCGTGACCACCTGGGCGTCATCGTCGAGCATCGCCACCATCTTGCGCATCACGCTCGCGGGCACCGGCGCACCCGCCGAGATCACCCGCTTGAGTCCCGGGAGCCTGCTGCCGTGGGCCTCACCGTAGCGCCCGACGGTGTCGAGCAGGGCAGGCGAGCCGAACATGGTGGTGACCCCGAAGCGGCGCACGGCCTCTTCGATCATCGCGGGATCGACAGCGGCCGGGCGGGTGAAATCCATATCGGGGATGACCGTCGTCATGCCCATCGCAGGGTCGAATAGCCCGAACATCGGAAACGTCGGCAGGTCGACCTCGCCGGGCCGGATATCGTACATCTCCTTGATCGCATCGACCTGCGTCACGAAGTTGCCGTGGGTGTACACCACGCCCTTGGGCACGCCGGTGCTGCCCGAGGTGAACAGGATCGCCGCGACATCCTCCGCCGAGGTCGACGCCATCGACCACTGGGGATCGTCACCCGCAAGCCGCTTGACCTCCTCGAGCGTGTGGCCCCGCCAAAGCAACCGGCGACCGACCGTCACGAACTTCTCGAGCGTCGCCTTACCCCAACCGAACAGGATGCGGGCGACGTGCGCCTTGGTGATGCCCACGAACGCCTGCGGCTGGGCCTCGGCCAGGCAGACCCCGAGGTTCTTGATCCCGATGCCCGGATCGACCACCACCGGCACCACGCCCGCTTTGAACATGCCAAACGTCAGCGCGAAGAACTCCAGACTCGGGGGCACCATCAGCACGGTCCGAACGCCGCGACCGATCCCGACCTTCTCGAGACCGCGAGCGATCCGGCTGCTGGCCTCGTCGAGCTGCCGGTAGCTCCAGCTGTGATAGACGCGGCGGCCATCGACACCGCGACCGGTGGGATAGTGGATCGCCGCCACATCGGGCTGCTGCTGGGCCATGCGTGGCAGCACGGCGGCGATGTTGATGATGCCGTCCATCGGCGCGACGGTTTCAGATCGGCTTGGCAAGGTGCTGCTTGATGAGCGGTTCGAGCTCGTCCCAGGCGTCCTCGAGCACGTAGTGCCCGCAATCTGCCCATTGATGGATCTCGGCGCCCGGGAGGTAGTGCTTCCACTGCTCGAGGAAGTGATGGTCGAAGACGAAATCGCGATCGCCCCAGCCGATCAGTGTGGGTTTGTCGCGCAGCAGGTGCAGGCTCTCGGCGACTTCGGTGACCAGATCATACCCGGGGTCGCGAGGGGCGAGCGGGATGTCTTGAACGAAACGCAGGGTCGCGATTCGGTTGTGCCAGGAATCATAGGGCGCTGTGTAGGCCAAGCGGAGCTCGCGGGACATCGGCTTGCGGGTACACGCGGCATAGCTGGCCGCGGTGCTGAAGGCATTGCCACCGCGAACCATCAGCGTGCCCATGAAGGTCCGCGTCAGCCACAGCTGCCAGGGCAACGGCTTGGTCTTGGGCAGATGAAATGCCGAGGTGTTCAGCAGCACGATCCGCTTGACCCGCGCCACGTTGCGCACGGCCCAGGCCATCCCGATCATCCCGCCCCAGTCGTGCACGACGAGGTTGACCTGGTCGAGCCCCAGCGAATCGATCAGACGGCCGCAGTCGTCGACGCGGCGGGCAAGCGTGTAGGGATACGCATCGTCGCCGGGTTTGTCCGAGTAGCCGCAGCCGATGTGATCGGGGACGACACAGCGATGGGTGCCGCGCAGGCTCGCCACGAGGTTGCGGTAGTAGATCGACCACGTGGGGTTGCCGTGGAGCATCACCACCGGCTCGCCCTCGCCCTCATCGAGGTAGTGGTAGCGCAGCCCATCGAGCATCAGGTGATGATGCTCGAACGGGTAAAGATGATGGGGGATCGCTCGCACGCTCGTCTCACCACACCAGTTCGTGCATCGCACAGTTCAGACCGCTGCCGATCCCCATCAGCGCGACGCGGTCGCCCTTGGTCACGCGTCCGCTCTTGGTGACGTGCGCGAGCACCATCGGCACCGCAGCGGGGCCCACGTTGCCGTACTCGGGAAAGATCGCGTGGATCTTGTCGGGGTCGAGCTCGAGCGCTTGCGCGAGCTTGTCGGTGTGGACCTTGCTCACCTGGTGGAGGATGAGTTCATCGAACGTGCCCAGGTCCCAACCCAGAACCTGCTTGGCTTCGGCGAGGGTCTGCTTGGCGAGCGCGATCCCGGCGACGAGCAGCGCCTTGGTCTCGGTGTACATGCGGTCGACCTGGCCATGGCAAAGCCGGCTGTGTTCGGTCGCGGCCACACCGACCCCACCCTTGAACTGCGCGGCGTCCGGAGCCAGGTCGCGTCGCGCAAGGACCATCGCCACGCCACCCGAGCCCAGCGTGAAGGTGGCAAACGCATCGCGATAGTCCTGCTCGGTGGTGTCCATGCGGTTGAGCCGCTCGATCGTGGTGTCGATGATGAAGCGGCTGTTCTCACCGTCGACGACGATGCCGTAGTCGATCTGGCCGCGCTCGATCATGTTCGACACGACCTCCATGCCGCTGAGAAAGCCCAGGCATGCGTTGCTCAGGTCGAAGTTCATGCAGCCGCTGTGCAGGCCGAGATTGCCGTGCACCAGACACGCGGTGGAGGGCTCGACGTAGTCACGGCACACCGACGTGTTGATCAGGATGCCGAGCTTGCCGGGATCGACGCCCGACGCTGCGATGGCTTCGCGAGCGGCGAGGGTCGCGGCCTCGCTGGGCATGAACCCCGGATCGAACACCCGACGGGCCGTGATTCCGGTGAGCCCTTCGAGCATGCCCGCGGGGATTCCGAGGCGGTCCATGGTGGGGGCGAGGCGCTGCTCGATCTCGGTCGAGGTCAATCGGTGCGTCGCATCGGCTGCGACGACACTCATGATGGAGACGTTGTCGAACCGCATGCGTGAGACCTCGGGAGGCAGCCTAGCGGGTCCGCTCGGCGCTAGGGAGTTCACGCGGGTACGGCCTCTAGGGGTAGGCCCTGGGCTCGTCAGGCACTTCGAGCGGAACCGCGAACACGCGCCGCCGAGCGATCTCGATCACGGGCGCGCACAGACCCGCGGCCCACGCCGCCCACCCGGACGCCGAGTTCTTTCCGGAACGCCACACCACTGCGACATCGTGCGGTCAGGATGCGAGCAGACCGAGGTAAACAATGTCCATCGCGAATCTTCCGTACGTTCTCACGCACGCACCGCGCATCAGCTTGGTTCAGGCCGCCACTCGCGCAGTTTCGATGAGCGAGCCGCTGCGCCTGCGCCACGACGACGGCGAGCTCCTCGCCGAGGTCTACTTCTTTCGCGATCAGGTCCTGCATGCCCATGCGAACGGCCTCGACGGGCTCCGTGCGTTCGCGGCGCTGCAGCTGTGCGACCTCCGCTATGTGAGCCAGGTCGGGATCTGGCCCGCACGCTGCACGATCATCACGACCTGGGAGGGCGCGTGCCATGAGGCCGAGCTCCTGCGCCGCCGACCGCCGGAGTTCTGTCGCACTGACGACGAGCCAACCAAGCCCTTGGACTAAAGGCAACCCGGCCCGACGGGGGCTCGCATCTTACCGTCCGCACCGCAACCCGATGCGGACCTTGCGGAGCCGCGCACGATCTGGGCGGCCCCGCTCGACTTCGGCTATACCGCCCTTCGTGGACCCTGGGCGCCCCCGTCGCACACAGCTCGGTCATGTCCCGTCGGCATGGCTGCGCCCGCGGCGTCGCGAACTCGTGGTGCGAGCGCTCGTCACTGCATTGTACGGGCTGGGGCTGCTGACCGTCGGCAGCACCCTACAGCCGCTCGACATGCGGCTGCTGTACCACCCCGACGATGTGGCTGGGATCCTCGATGCGCTCGGCGAGGCCGGACGCGCCGAGTACAGGTTGCTCGCGTTCGCGGACCTCGGCTTCATCCTGGTCTACTCGTCACTGCTGCTGACGTGGACGAAATTTCTTCGCGTGCGCGAGGGACTCCCACGCGCGATGTGGCCCGTGCTTGCGCTGCTGCCGGGGTTGTTCGACCTCGTGGAGACCGTGGGTGCCGTCGTGCTGCTCGGCCAGTTCCCCGATCTCGAGCGCGTATGGGTCACGACCGTCGCGGTCGCGACGCCGAGCAAGTGGCTGACGTTGG
>CANLQR010000205.1 GCA_947492135.1 Deltaproteobacteria bacterium
ATCCGGACAGCATTGCCGCCGCCCTGCCGATCGGGGGTTGGCTGCCACCGCCGCTGGTGCCGGGCACCCGCGCGCCCAAACGCAGCCCTGCGATCATCGCCTTTCACGGCACCGACGACGCTGCCGTGAAGTACGAACCCACGCGCGAGGCCGTCGCGGCCTTGAAGGCCTTGGGTTGGAACGTGGAGCTGGTCACCTACGCGGGTGTTGGCCACGTGATCACACCCGAGCTACAGCGCGATCTGTTCGATCGCATCGTCGACGGCGTGCGCGAGGCCGCGAAGACCAAGCCCTAGGAGCCGCAGGCATGACCGACCACGACCCCACCGATCCGCAACCCGCCAAACGCAAGCTCCGCACCTTCCCCGATCTCGATCCACAGGCAGTGATGCACCCCTGGGATGTGCAGGCGACCCGCACGCTGGCGAAGGTCCCCGGGCTCGAGATGCTCACCAAGAAGGTGATGGAGTACGGTTTCGAGCGCGTCTTCTACCTCGAGAACATCGCCGACAACGTCCGCGTGGGAGACAAGATGTTCCCCCGGCTGTACCGCCTGCTGCAGTGGGGCTGCAAGATCCTCGGCGTGGCCGAGCCTGAGTTGTACGTGACCACCGATCCGATCCCCAACGCCTATACCTACGGTCATACTCGGCCGTTCATGGTGCTGAGCTCGGGGCTCATGGACATGCTCGATGATCAGGAGCTGCTCTTCGTCGTCGGGCACGAGCTTGGGCACATCAAGTACGGCCACGTGCTGTACACGGTGCTGGCGCGCAACCTGACGATCATCCTCGAACTCGTCGGCAAGGCCACCTTGGGCCTGGGGCAGTTGCTGGGCTACGGCCTCGCGCTGCCGCTGTTCGACTGGTACCGCAAGGCCGAGCTGTCGGCGGACCGCGCGGGACTGCTGTGCGTGCAAGACAAGGACGTGCCGATCCGTACGCTGATGAAGCTCGCCGGGGGCAGTTCGACCATGTTCTCGCAGATGGATGAAGCCGAGTTCATGCGGCAGGTGCGGGCCTACGAGGAGGCCGACGATTCGACGCTGAACAAGATGTACAAGGTGTTGATCACCGCGTTTCGGACCCACCCGTTTCCGATCATGCGGGCCAAGCACCTCGACGAGTGGATCCGTAGCGGGGGTTTCGCGACGGTGACCGGCGTAGAGCTTTGAACCCGGCCAGAGCCGTGCTAGTCGCGGCCGGCCGCGGCCCACCGCGCCACCAATTCGCGCAACACCGCCAGCGCAAAGGGCTTGGTCAGCGACTCGCCCTCGTGCTGTTCGAGAAATCCGCGGGCCTTGGGCGTGAACGCCCCTCCCGTCATGAACACGAACCGGCGCGCGAGCTCGGGCCTGCGCGCGCGGACGGTGTCGAACACGTCGATCCCGGAGAGCCCAGGCATCATCAGGTCGCACAGCACGAGATCAAAGTTGCCGTCCTCGCACATCAAGATGGCGTCGGCACCGGTGTGCGCGACCACGACGTCGTGGTTGGCCAGCGCCCGGCGCACGCTCTCGCCGATCAGCGGCTCGTCGTCGACCACCAACACACGCAGTCCGACCGCCAGCGGCAACGGCTGGGCAACTAGCGCCTGGGGCGGCTTCGCCACCGCCTCGGCCTCGACACACGGCAGCACCACCGCGAACGTAGTGCCGGCTCCAAGCTTGCTGCTGACCTCGATGCGGCCTCCGAGTTGAGCGACGATGCCGTGACACACCGACAACCCCAGTCCAGAGCCCTCGCCTTGGATCTTGGTGGTGAAAAATGGCTCGAAGATCCGCGGGATGATCTCGGGATCGATACCAGCACCGCTGTCGCTGATGGCGATCCGCACCCATCCGGGCTGATGCGTCGACGTCATCACCGTGATCCTGTGTTCGTCGCTGCGATCCTCTGGGATCGCCTGCGCGGCGTTGACCAGGAGGTTCACGAACACCTGCGTCAGGCGGCCCTCATCCGCACTCGCGACCACAGGCGGCCCGTAGGCGCGCACCAATCGCGCGCGGTGACGGATTTGATTGTCGGCGATGCCGATCGCCGTATCGAGCACCCGATGGATGTCGCACAAACCAGCCACTTCATCGCGCTGCCGGGCGAAGCTGCGCAGGTCGCCGACGATTCGCCGCACGCGCCCCGCACCGTCGGTGCATCCATCCACCAACTCGACGAGTCGGGCGTGCGCGCCCGGCTCGTCCCCGCGTCGCTGCAGCGCCTCGGAGAGCAACTCGAGGTTCGCCATCACGTAGGCGAGCGGATTGTTGATCTCGTGGGCCACGCCGGCCGCAAGGCTGCCCACAGAGGCCAATCGTTCGGCCCGCTGGAGATTCTCGCGCAGCAGATCGCGCTCGCGGAGGTCGCGGGCGGCCATCACCACGAACGTCTCACCATCGAAGTGCATCGCGCTCGCCGAGACCTCGACCTGGACCAGTCGCGCATTGCGGTCCCGCATGCGGGTGTCGTAGCGCAGGGTCCCCACCGCGACGAGCCGGGCCACCCATGCCGGCCACGCGGCCGCGTCGGCGTCGACATCGAGTTCATGCCAGCGCCGACCGACCAGGGCGGTCGGGGAATACCCCAGCAGGTCACCCGCGGCCGCGTTCGCGTAGGTCAACACGCCGCTGGCGTCGACCCACGCGATCGACTCGCCCGCACGGTCCACTGCGAACTGGGTCATTCGCAGCCTGCGCTCTGCGCTGGTGCGCGCGGTGATGTCCTCGATCATCACATAGCTGACCTCGACGCTGTCGTAGGTCGCCCGCGTCACCGGAATCACGCGTGCGACGATGCGTCGACCGTCACGCCGCACCAAGATGGTCTCGATCGCCGGCGGCGCGGCACCCGATCGATCGAATCGCTGCGCGCGACGCTCCATCACCTCGCGGAACTCGGGCGCCACCAACTCGAAGAAGTCGGCGCCGATCAGATCGCCGCGCGGCGTATCGAGGATCCGCGCGGTGGCACCGTTGCAATACACGATCTGTCGGTCACACCGCGCCACCACACCCAGCGGGGACCGATCGATCACCCGGCGAAACTCAGCCTGGGTGCGAACCAGAAGTTCGCGGTCGACGTCGTGCAAGCGTTGCCGCGCGAGGCGGCGTTCGGCAATCCGGACTCGGGTCGCCAGGCCCGCAGCGTCGAACGGCTTGGGCAGGTAGTCGTCGGCACCAGAATCGAGCACGCGCTGGAGGTCCTCGGGCCGGCTGCGTGCGGTGACCACGATCGTGAACACCGACTGGCCCAGGGGCAGCGTGCGGATCCGTTGGACCAGCCGAAGGCCGTCCATCCCCGGCAACAGCCAGTCCACGACCACAAGATCAAACGGGGTCTGGGCGTGGGCAACGACCGCGACCTCAGCGTCGCCGACCGCGAGCGTGTCGTGTCCCTGGGCGGCGAGCTCACGCCTCATGACCTCGCGCTGGAGCGGGTCGTCCTCGACCACAAGGATGCGCATCGCCCGAGAACTCCGAACCAGCGTACTGCGAAAGTCAGCGCGGATCTAGTTAGCCCTCGGCCGCCGCGTCCGAAGGCACGGGGTCGGGCGTGGTGGACGGCGCCGCGCTCGCGGGAACCGCGCTCGCGGGAACCGTGTTCGACGAGGCGCCACCACCCAGGCTCTGCTTGAGCGCGGTCATGAGGTCGATGACCTGAGCCCTTGGGCTGGCCATCGGCGTGCGGGTGATGTCCTCGCCATCGACCTTGCGCTGGATCAGCGCCTCGATTCTCGCCCGGACCTCGTCCGAATACTGCTCTGGTCGAAACGTCCGCGTCCGACTCTGTTCAATCAGCGCGATCGCCAGATCGAGCTCACCATCGCGAACGTCAGCGACATCGACGCCGACCTCATCCATCGGCCGGACCTCGGCGGGGTAGTGCAGCTGTTGCATGATCAGCCCCAGCTTCACCGGCCGGATCATCACCAGATACTGTTTGCCTCGCGCAGCGTACTTGGCCAGCGCGCACAGCCCAGTGGCGCGTAGCGCCGCCGCGAGGAGTTGATATGCCCGCGCCGCGCCGGCTTCGGGGGCCATATAGTAGGCCTTGTCGTAATAGATCGGGTCGACCTCGCCAACCGGGACGAACTCGACGATGTCGATCGCGCCAGTGGCCTGCTCCCACACCGTGTCGAGTTCTGCCTCGCTGAACGTCACGAACTGCCCCTTGGCGAACTCGTAGCCTTTGATCATGTCGTCGCGACCGACCATCACCTCGTGCTTGGGGCAGTGGAACTGGTACTTGAGCCGAGTGCCGCAGTCCTTGTGCAGGTTGTTGAAGTGAATCGCGTCCGAGGGCGATACCGACGGAAACAACTTGACCGGGATCGACACCAATCCGAACGCGATGGTTCCCGACGAGATCGCACGCGCCGCCATGGTCGACGATGATACCTTGATGAGGTCGTTGGGGACCTCGAGGCTTGCCACCACCACGCAACACCCGCAGCCGCGGCGCTCGGGCCAAGCCCGCGCCGGGACAGGGCCAGCCCGAACTCGAGACCTACCGGGCCAAACGCTCGGCCGACCGCACTGGCGAGCCGTTTGGCGAGCCGTTTGGCGAGCCGTTTGGCGAGCCGTTTGGCGCCGGGCCGAGCGCCCGGGCGCCCGGGGTGGCCGGCAGCGGTCGGTTGTTCGTGATCCAAAAGCACGGCGCCCGGCGGCTGCACTGGGACCTCCGACTGGAGATCGGTGGCGTGCTGCGCTCGTGGGCGGTCCCGCGTGGCGTATCGCTCGACCCGGACGATCGACGCATGGCAGTCGAGACCGAGGACCACCCGATCGAGTACGTCGACTTTGAAGGAATCATCCCGGACGGCAACTACGGCGCCGGTCCGATGATCGTGTGGGATCGAGGCGTGTACGTCGCCCACATCCCGATGGACGAGGGCTACCGCGACGGCAAGCTGTTGTTCGAGCTGCGCGGTCACAAGCTGCGTGGACTGTGGACGCTGGTGCGCACGGCCGGTGGCGACGGCAAACAGTGGCTGCTGATCAAGAAGCCCGATGGCGGCTCGATTCGCGCCGGCATGCCCGTGCCCGATGAGACCTCGGTGCTCTCGGGGCTGACGATCGAGCAGGTCTCGCAAGGCATCGACCGCGCCGCCGAGCTTCGCCGCGAGCTTTCGACCTCGGGCATGTCGCCGTCCGCGGTGGACCCCGCCGAGGTTCAACCGATGCTGGCGCAACCGGAATCGACGCCCTTCTCGCGCGACGGCTGGCTCTTCGAGCTCAAGTACGACGGATATCGCGCGATCGCCAGCGCCACCGATCACCGCGGCTCGCTGCGCTATCGCAGCGGACTCGACGCGACCGCTGCGTTCCCCGAGATCTCGCGGACGCTCGCGGCACTTCCCTATCGCAACATCGTGATCGACGGCGAGATCGTGGTGCTCGACGACGACGCGCGCCCCAACTTCTCGCGCTTGCAAAAACGTGCGCTGCTGACCCGCGGCCGCGACGTTCAGTCCGCCATGCGCGAGCACCCGGTGGTGCTGTACGCGTTTGATCTGCTCGGTTTCGAGGACTACGATCTGCGTCGCCTGCCGCTCGCCGAGCGCAAGCGGATGCTGCGGGCCTTGCTGCCCACCGCCGGCGCGGTGCGCTTTGCCGAGCACATCGAGGCCGACGGGCTCGGTCTGTGGCGACACATCGAGGCGCTCGGGCTCGAGGGGTTCGTCGCCAAGCGTTGTGACAGCCCCTACGTCGCGGGCCGATCGCCGTCGTGGCTCAAGGTGCGGATCGAACACACGGCCGACCTGGTGGTGGTCGGCTTCACCCTTCCAGAGGGCACGCGCGCGCACTTGGGGGCGCTGCATCTCGCGGCGTGGACCGCCGCGGGTCTGGTCCATGTCGGTCGGGTCGGCACGGGTTTCGACGACGCGACTCTCGGGCGCCTGCATGCGCTGCTCGACCGATCGCGCGTGGCCTCCCCGGCTTTCGTCGGCGGTCCCGACCACGGCCACGGCGACGGCCATGTGTGGGTCGAGCCCCGGCTCGTGGTCGAGGTTCGCTTCAAGCACGTCACCGACGACGGCATGCTCCGCCATCCGGTGTTCGTACGCCTGCGCGACGACAAGCCCGTCGAGCAATGTACGCTGGGCGCCGAGGTCCACGCCCACTCGACGCTGCCGGATGACCCCGAGCCCCAACCCACCGTCGATCCGACGCTTCGCAACGTCGTCGTCTCCAACCCCGACAAACTGTTCTGGCCGGACGACGGCTACCGCAAGCGTGATCTGGTCGAGTTCTATCGCGAGGTCGCGCCGTGGTTGGGTTACTACCTGCGCGACCGCCCCTTGGTGCTCACCCGATATCCCGACGGCATCGCCGGCAAGTCGTTCTTTCAGAAGAATGCGCCGCCGTACATCCCACCGTGGCTGCGCACCAAGACCATGTGGAGCGAGCACGCCGAGCGCGAGATCGAGTACTTCGTGTGCGACGACGCCGACTCGATCGCCTACGTGGCCAACCTCGCGACCATCCCGTTGCACGTGTGGGGGAGTCGACTCGCCGACCTGCAGCATCCCGACTGGTGCATCCTCGACCTCGATCCCAAGGGTGCTCCGTTCGCCGACGTCGTGCGCATCGCGTTCTACATCCGCGAGCTGTGCGAAGAGATCGGCTTGCCCTCGTTTCTCAAGACCAGTGGATCGACCGGCCTGCATGTGCTGATGCCGTTGGGTGGCCAGACCACGTTCGACCAGTGCCGGCAGATCGCGGAGGTCCTCGCGCAGCTGGTCAGCCAGGAGCTGTCGGACATCGCGACCGTCGAACGCCACATCCCCTCGCGCCGTGGCCGGGTATACGTCGACTTCGGACAGAACGGACACGGGCGGCTGCTGGTCGCGCCACTGTCGGTACGACCGCTGCCGCGCGCGCCGGTGTCGACACCGCTACGCTGGGACGAGCTCCACGACCGGCTCGACCAGCACGACTTCAACATGGCGACGGTCCCCGAGCGACTCGCGAAGTTCGGCGATCCGATGACCGAGGTCCTGGTGCTACGCCCCGATCTACAGGCCGTGTTGGGCTTGCTGCTCGCCAAGCTGGAGGCCTCGTGACCGCGCTCTCGATCGATGTCGACAACGCCCCGATCGCGGCGCTGATCGACGAGGCCAGCGATCCGCGTGCGATCGTCACGCTCGCCCACGGTGCCGGCGCGGACATGCACCATCATTTCCTCGAGTCGGTCGCGACCCGGCTGGCGACCAGCGGCATCACGTGCCTGCGGCACCAGTTTCCGTACACCCACGGCGGTCGTCGGCGCATCGATTCCAAGCCGGTGCTGCTCGCGACGATTCGCGCCGTCGCCGAGTTCGCGCGAACCCGCTGGCCGGCGTTGCCGCAGTTCGTCGGCGGCAAGTCGATGGGCGGGCGCATGGCGACGCTGGCGGCTGCGCAAGCCCCTCTGGCGGCCGCGCGCGGCCTGATCTTGCTGGGCTTCCCGCTGCATCCACCAGGCGCGATCTCGATCGAGCGCGCCGCGCACATGCCCCGCGTCGCCCTGCCCGCGCTGTTCGTCCAAGGGACCCGCGACGCGATGGGCAGCGTCGAGCTGCTGCGCACTTGCCTGCCGCCCGGCGGCCGCATTCACGTCATCGACCACGCAGACCATGGCTTCGCGGTCCTACGCCGGTCGGGTCGTGACCCGGCCGCCGTGCTCGACGAGTTGGTCGCGGCGGTGGCGGCCTTCGCCGACGATGTGCTGTTTGGCACACCGATCGCGTGAGGCCAGCCTGACCGGTCGAGCGGTTCGGCCTTTTGACGGCAGGCCTCGGTCCAAACCCCGTCCTTGCCGTGGCGCCGCGGTTGACACTCGTTGCGACCAAAGCCAGTCTCCCGCGACTACCGGACAACGTGACGTGGCGGCTGACCCGGATCGGGCTGGCGCCGCGCAGATCCAACCGAGGCGCACATGACCGACGTTCGCAAGCCGACTCCCCACGAAGGCAAGTTACTGGTGCTCACGCCCGGTATGGGTGCCGTCGCGACCACCTTCATCGCCGGGGTCGAGTCCGTGCGACGCGGCCTCGCGAAGCCGTTCGGCTCGATCACCCAGTTGCAGACGATTCGCCTCGGTCGCCGGTCTGACAACCGTCAGCCGCTGATCCGCGACCTGCTCGACCTCGCGCCGCTGTCCGATCTGAAGTTTGCGGGCTGGGACGTCATCGCCGACGACGTGTTCGACGCGGCCAAGCGTGCCGACGTCTTGAGCGCCGCCCACCTCGATCCGCTCGCCGACTTCCTGCACACCATCAAGCCGATGCCGGCAGCGTTCGACCGCGAGTACGTCCGCCGACTCGACGGCCCCAACGTCAAGCAAGCCAAGAACAAGGCCGAGCTCGCTGAGGCCATCCGTCAGGACATCCGCGACTCCATCGTGCGCGAAGGTGCCTCGCGGGCCGTGATGGTGTGGTGCGGTTCGACCGAGATCCATCTGACGCCGGCTGCGTGCCATCAGAGCATCGAGGCGTTCGAGGCCGGCATGTTGGCCAACGACCCCGCGATCTCGCCGTCGCAGCTCTATGCCTATGCGGCGATCCGCGAGGGCGTGCCCTACGCCAACGGTGCGCCCAACCTCTCGGCCGACTTCCCCGCGCTCGAGCAGCTCGCGCTCGAGTGCGGCGTGCCGTTGTGTGGCAAGGACTTCAAGACCGGCCAGACCTTGATGAAGACGATTCTGGCACCGGGCTTCAAGGCCCGCATGCTCGGGATCGCCGGGTGGTTTTCCACCAACATCCTGGGCAACCGCGATGGCGAGATCCTCGACGATCCAGACAGCTTCAAGGCCAAAGAGGTCACCAAGGCCGGCGTGCTCGACAGCATCCTCGAGCCCCACCTCTACCCCGATCTATACCGGGACCTGTATCACAAGATCCGCATCAACTATTACCCGCCACGCGGCGACGCGAAGGAGGGTTGGGACAACATCGACATCTTCGGATGGCTGGGTTACCCGATGCAGATCAAGGTCGATTTCCTGTGCCGTGACTCGGTGCTGGCCGCACCACTGGTGCTCGACCTCGCGCTCTTCCTCGACCTTTCGAAGCGGGCCGGCCGCTCGGGCGTGCAGGAGTGGCTGTCGTTCTTCTTCAAGAGCCCGCACGTCCGGCCTGGCCATGTGGCCGAGCACGACCTGTTCATCCAGCACATCCGGCTGAAGAACACCCTGCGGGTGCTCGCGGGCGAAGAGCCGATCACCCACTTGTCCGAGAACTTCGCGGAGTTCTAGTGGCCGACCCGATCCTCCCCAGCGGCGGTCAAGGCGACCGCAGTGGCGTGGTGCTCGCCGCCGGCTTCGGCTCGAGACTGCGTGGAAATGACGACGACCCGATCAAGCCGCTGGTCGAGGTTGCCGGGGAAGCGATGATCTTCAGGGCATTGCGCGGCCTGGTCCGCGCGGGCTGTGGAGAGCTCGTGGTGGTGACGGGCTATCGCGGCCCGGAGCTCCGCGCCGCGATCGAGGCTGGGGCTGATGTCGGCGCACCGATCGTGTTCGTCGACAATCCCCGCTTCGAGCTTTCCAACGGGGTCTCGCTGCTCTCCGCCCGGCCTCGGCTACGCCGTGAATTCGTGGTTGCGATGGCCGATCACGTGATCGGCGACGAGGTCATGGCCCTCGCTCGCGCGCACACGCCCGAGCCCAACGGCGCCACGCTGCTGGTGGACCTGCGCATCACCGAGGTGTTCGACCTCGATGACGCGACCAAGGTGCAAAGCGAGGGAACGCGCCTGCGCAACATCGGCAAGCAGATCCGCGAGTACAACTGCATCGACGTCGGGGTTTTCGTCTGCACCCACGGCCTGCTCGACGCGCTCGACGAGGAGTTCGCCGCGCGCGGAGATGCGTCGCTATCGCAGGGGGTCGCCCGCCTTGCACAGCGGGAAAAGATGGCTGTCCTGGATATCGGGGACGGTTTTTGGCAGGACGTGGATACCCCCGAGATGCTCGCGCACGCCGCGGCACTGCTTGCCGGCGCCCCATAGGGCCCCGGCACAAACGCCCACGAGCGACGGGTTGGCGCGGCCACAGGCGGCCCGAGCGCCGGCCTTGGTATAGTCCCGCCCCCGGGAAACCCGGGGGACTTCGGGAGACAAAAAATGGCGAGCGGTTCGGGACGCACAGGGGATGAGGGACGTCGCGAAGAGTCATTCGCAGCTGCGCTTGCGGCCTGTCACGCGGCGCCCGAGAAGGCAGACGCGTGGGTCCGGGCCGAGGAGTTGGCCGACGCTCTCCAACGCCCGGATGATCTCGCGGCGGTCTATCGCGAGGTGCTCGAGGGTCACCTCTCTCGCCCCGTGCGTCAGGACCTCGCGCGTCGGGCCGCCCGATTCCACGACGAGTGGTTCGGGGACGATGCCGACACGATGGGCTCGCTGCTCGCCCGCATCATCGAGCTCGATCCCGAGGCCCACTGGGCATTCGAGCGGTATGTCGTCGTCTTGACGGTGGCCGAGCGCTGGGACGAGCTCCTCGACGTCTACGACCGCGCGCTGTCGCACACCGCTGACCTCGCGCGACGCCGAGCGCTGCTCGACGAGGCCGCGCACCTCGCCAAGGATTTCGCGGGGGACCCTGGTCGCGCTGTCGACTACATGCAGCTCCAGCTCGAGCTCGACCCTGCCAACGCGGGGTTGGTCGCGAGCATCGAGCGGCTTCTCGAGCGCCAGCGACGGTGGGAGGACCTCATCGAGATGTGGCAGGCCCGCGTGCTCGACATGCCGACCGCTGAGGCTCGGCTGACGCGCATTCGCATCGTCACCACATTTCTCGACCACCTCGACGCGCCTGGACCGGCGCTCGAAGAGCTCCGCGCGCTCGTGGACGAGGCGCCCGGGAATGCCGATGGTTGTCGGCTGCTCGAGCGGATTCTCGCGCAGGACAGCGCGCCGGTCGCTGTTCGCTTGGGCGCGATGGCGCTGCTTCGGACCGGCTACGACGCGCTCGACCGGCCGGAGTCGGTCGTCGCCGCGCTGTTGCATGGCCTGGCGTTCTCCGAGGTCGCCGTGCAGATCACGCTGCATCGCGAACTCGGTGCACGCCTCGCCATCGCCGATCGAAGCGAGGAAGCGATCGAGCACTACGCGACGTTGCTCCGCCTCGAGCCCGGCGACATCGACGCGCGCAAACAACTGCGGCAACTCGCCGAGCGCGCCGGACTGTATCGCACGTTCGCCGACGCCCTCGTGGCCGGTGCCGAGAACACCGACGGTGCCCAGCGTATGGCGCTGCGCTACGAAGCCGCGCAGGTCTACGCCCAACGCGAGGGCGACCCCGCTCGAGCCGCCGAACTGCTGGCCACGGTGGTCGCCGATGGCGACGCCGATCGTGCACTCGCGCTCTCGGCGGCCCACCAGCTCGCAGAGCTGCTCGCGAGGTCCGGACGCGATGCCGAGCGCCTCGGTGTGCTCGAGCAGCTCGCGGATCTCGAGCACTCCGCATCATTGCGTCGTTCGGTGCTCGGTGAAGCCGGTCGACTCGCCAATGCACTGGGCGATCCGGATCGCGCGCTGGCGGCCTACGCTCGCCGAATCGGCGACGATCCCGGTGACCACGATGCGCTCGACGCGACCATCGCCGTGCTCGAGCAAGCCGGGCGCGACGACGCGTTGGCCGCGGCCCTGGCACGGCGTGCCGCAGCCACCAGCTTGCCGCAGCAGCGCCGTGCCGACCTGGTTCGGCGCGCGGGACTGCTCGCCGACAAGCTCGGCGACCCTGACGGCGCGCTGTCGACGTGGAATGCGGTGCGCCTGGAGTTCGGCGACGAGGCCCAGACCGTCGATGCACTCGACGCTCTGCTCACGCAGGTCGATCGTTCGACCGAGCGCGGCGAGCTCGCCCAGTCCGCCGCGGGATCGATCCGCGACCGTGCGTGTCTACTCGCCGTGCGTCTGGGCGACATCCGTCGCACCGCGCTGGGCGATCCACAGGGGGCGGCCGCAGCCTACACCGAAGGCCTAGCCATCGATCCCGCCTCGAACGGCGCGCTCGCTGGTCTGCGCGCCCTGCTCGACGAGCCTGCGGCCGCACGCCTCGCAGGCGATGCGCTCGCCACCGCGATGCGCCGCACCAACGATTGGCAGGGCCTGCTTGGGCTCGTCGACGCTCGGATCCGACGTACCGCAGATCCGCGGGATGCCATCGCCGTACTGCGCGAAGCCGCCAGCCTGCACGAACTCTCGGCGGGTGAGCCGAGCGCGGCGCTCGAGGCGATTGCCCACGCCTTCACACTCGACCCCACCGATACCGGGCTCGAGCACGAGCTGATGCGCCTCGGGGCCGCCACCGAGGAGTGGGCGGTCGTCGCGGATGCCTACCGCACAGCCACGGCGGTCGCGGCCCATCCAGCGCGGGTCGCCCACCTGCACCTCGCCGAGGGCCGGCTACGGGAGCATGAGCTGGCCGAT
>CANLQR010000206.1 GCA_947492135.1 Deltaproteobacteria bacterium
TCGCCGCCCCTTCGGCATCGCCCTCGGCCAGCAACAGCTGGGCCTCGACGAGGCGTTTGGCCAGCTGGGTCTCGGACGGGGTCGGATCCTTGGCGGCCGCGCGTTCGGCCGCCACCACGTTTTGCTCGGCCTCGCGCAGCTGCGTCGAGAGGTCGCCAAGCTTGGCCTCGCGATCGCGATCACGGGCATGGACCGGCTGCGCAGCCACGAGCGCGGCGAGAAAGGACGCAGGGACCAGCGCCAACGCTCGCCACAAGCCAGGGGCCAGGCGCCGCACCCGGGCTAATCTCCGTCCTTGGCTCGGCGCGACTTGGGCTGGGCCAGTGGACGTCCCGCCGAGTCGAGCGGCAGCTCCTGCCAGTTCACGAACGGGCGATCCTTCATCTCGGTCGTCAGGTTGCCGCGCTCGAAGCCCACCGAACTGAGCTTGACCGCGCCGTTCTCGGGCGCGGTGAAACTGTGGGAACTCCGAGCGTCGAACGTGTAGCCCGACAGATAGGCGAATACGCCGTAGCCGTGGCCCTTGTACGTCAGTTCGATGGTGACGTTGTGCGGGCCAGGCGGCAGATTGCCGTCGTAGATGACCAGCTCGTCTTCGGAGTCGAGGCCACCGGACTCATCGGTGCGGGCGTAGATCTGCGCGCCATCCATCACGTAGATCATCTTCACCAAGCGAAAGCCCGAGCCCATGAGGTTGCGATGGGCAAGCACCACACGCGAGCCCGCCATCACGCCTTTGAGCACCGTCTCGCGCAGCAGTGCCAGCCGAGCCTTGCTGCGGAAGATCTTGTCCTTGAGGTCGTCGACCTCCGCCGAGAGGCCCTCGATACGATCGCCATAGACCTCGCTCTGGCGCACCGAGGCATCGACGAAGGGGTCAGCCTTGGGCGCCGGGGGAGCTTTGGGCGGTGCGGTGGTTGAAGGTTTTGCCGCCGGTTTCACCACGGCCGGCTTGGCCACCACGGGCGCCGGCGATGCGGCGGGCTTGGCCGGGGTCACGGGTGCAGCCGCCGTCGGAGCTTTTGTCTTGGTGGGCGGCGGCGGTGGCGGAGCCGCAGCGGCACTCCCCGACCACGCGGGGACCACCAAGGCCATCAGCAGGGTCACAACCCACGCAAAAGCCCAACGACCACCCAGTCCGCGGCGGGACGCTCCGAACATCGACACGATGATCAAGGTACCAAGCCCGCCAAGTCTGCACCACATCGCTGTCACGTTCATGGTGGGCCTACCGTCCTCGCGTGCGGTCCGACGTGGACATCCAGGCAGACCCATGGGGATTTGGCGCTGATCGCGGGCGAAACTCCAGGACGCGCCGAGGTTCCACGCAGGTGGTTCCCGCGAGCCGTCGGTTTCGGACACTTCGGGGGGACGATTGACGTGGCGGCCTCCGCCTTCCTTATAGTGGCCAGCGACGGCGCGAGGTTGCTACCCTCGCTGGCGTGACCGCTGAACGCGAGTTTATGGGTTCGGGCCGTGCCCGCGTCTGGACCTACCTCATCTTCGCCATCGTCTTGATCGGCGGCGTACTCGTCGCGAACTTCGCGATGAGCAATCCCGATCTCGCCAAAAACGGCGTGGACGCGTTCCTGGGCATGCCGCCGTGGGGCTTCCCCTGTGTCGCCGGCGGCCTCGGCCTGTTGATCTACTTGCTCGGGCTCAAGCTCGAGACCGACTGGCCCGAAGCTCTGGGCGCCCTGTTGGTCGCGGGGGCCGTCGCCAGTGGCGAGTTCCTGCTCGGGTGGCAGAAGTTCGAGCTCGGCGGGCTGGTTGTCGTGCCCTACCTGATCCCAGCAGCCGCCTTCATCGTGCTGATGGGCTACAGCGTCGTGCGCAGCAAGTAGGGGCTAGATACCCACTTGGTCGGGCCGCTCGCGGCGCGGCCACCACGGCAATAGGCGCGACACGCGGCGCTGGTAGGCGGCGTACTCGGGATACTTCGACAACGTGATCTGCTCGGTCAGCGCGGTCGAGCCCAGGAACAGCAGGCTCAACAGCACTGGGCCCACCAGCGCTGCGTTCAGCCACGGTGCGCCGGCGGCAACGCCGAACCCGTAGAACATCCACCAGATCCCCTGCTCGCAGAAGAAGTTGGGGTGGCGGCAGAAACGAAACAGCCCCGTGGTGAGAAATCGTTGCTCGATGGGGGCGCCGCTGTTCAGTGCAGCGTGCTTGCGAACTTGGAACACCCACTGCTGTTCGTCCGCGAGGGTTTCGCCCGCCAGCATGACCACCATGCCAGTGGCCGCGACGAGGTCGAGCACGCCCAGCGGCGAGGGCGCCTGCGTCGAGACGATCCACGCGGGCAGCGAGAGCAGCAGCAACAACAAGTTCTGGTAGCCCGCGATGAACAGCACGTTGAAGACCGCGAACGCTCGCGTGGGCATCCGTCGCCGCACCACCGCCCACCGGTAGTCCTCGCCGCCTTTGCGGTATCCACCCTTGCGCGCAAAGTTGAAGGTCAGCCGGCCGCCCCAGAGTGCGACGAGCGCCGTCATCAGCAGCAGCCGTGGATCGAGCACCGACGCCGCGGCGGCGAAGTAGCCGACGTAGAGGATCGGCGTCAGCGACCACACCCGATCGACCCACGAATACTCGCGGGTCAACACCGACAGCAGCCAGCACGCCAGCGCGATCGCGGCACACAGCAGCACTACGGGGAGCAACTCGACAGGCACGTGAGCACGACCTTAGTACATCTCGGTGCCCGCCGCGGCGAGCAGTCATTTGATGAGGCGCACGTCATCGATCGCGAAGCCGAACGGCCCGGGCCGAGCCTCGCCACCGATGAAGATCATCGTCACATCGTAGGGATCGGCGACCAGATCGCGCAGCATCACCCGGTGCGTCGAAAACTCCGGCGTCAGCTCGATGCGCGTCGCCGACGGCACGCTCCCGCCCTGAACCGAGAACAGCATCACGACGATCGCCCCGGTGCCACGCGCGCGGAACTCGAGGGTCTTGGCGCCCGCGAGGTTTGCCGGGGCCATCGGCGTCGCCCCCGGGAACAGCGCCGCGCCCGCCCACGCGCCGGGAAGACTGGCCGGATCGATCTGCCCGGTGATCGACAGGACCTTGCCGGGCTTGCGCTCGCCCTCGGGAACGACGGTGAGCGTGACGGTCGACTTGCCCCCGCGGATCTGATCGGTCGAGGGCTGCCACCCCGCGCCAAAACCGACCGCGAGCGTGCCATCGTCGAAGCCCGAGACGAGCTCCGCCGCCAGCCCCGCAGGGGGTGCTGCGGCCCGTAGCTTGGCGATCTGGCTGCGCTCGAGCGCGGCGATCCGGGCTAGCGGCTCGCGATCGAAGGCCCGTCCATTCTTGTAGATCGCGGTGATGTCACGGACGACCGTGATGTCGCGCCGAGGATCGCCGCGGACCAGCAACAGATCGGCGCGGCGTCCGACCACGATCCGTCCTCGATCGTCGAGTCCGAAGGCCGCCGCGGGCCGCGAGGTTGCAGCCGCAAGCGCGTCGGTGGGCGAAAGTCCGGCCTCGACCAGCAGTGACAGCTCCCCCAGCAGACTGGCCCCGTGAACCGTGCCGGGATTCGGCGCGTCGGTGCTGGCGAGAATCGGCACGCCCGCCCGATGCAACGCGGCCACGCCGGCGAACGCGGGCTTGCAGCTGGGCCGACCCGCCGGTGGAATCAGCGTGGCGCGCAGGTTGGCGTCGTCCTTGGGCCGCAGCCACGGTGCCAGGCGCGAGTCCTCGACCAGTCCCAGCGCGTGACGGCCGTCGCACATCGAGGTGATCACTGCCAGGGTGTCGGTCACGAACATGCCCGAGGCCTTGGCGGCGGCGATGAACGCCGGCGGTGGCTCGCGATCAGAAAACATGTGCGCCAGCCCATCGGCACCGGCGGCCAGGGCATGCTCGGCATCTTCGAGCGTGCCGACGTGCACCACGGCGCGCAGCTTGCGAGCGTGCGCGGCGTCGACCAAGGCCGTGACGGTCGCTGGATCCAGCGTCGTGAACCCGAGCCCGAGTTCAGCGCCGTCGTCATGCACGATCTTGAGAAATGCCGAACCTTCGGCGACACGGGCTGCGACGAACGCGTCGGCCTCGGCAGGCCGCGACAGCGTCGGAATCGCCAGGCCGTACTCGGTGCCATGGCCACCGGGTGTGGTCGCGAGAATGCCCGCGGAGACCACGTCCGCCCGCGTCGCGCTCGAGTCACGCAGTGCCGCGGCGAGCTGCGGCAGCGTGAACATGTCGATCTCCGTGGTCACGCCGAACGCGAGCGCCTGCTTGGGGTCGCCGGCCGTGTTGACGTGGACGTGGGCATCGATCAGCCCGGGGAGCAGCGCGTGGCCAGCCCCGTCCACTCGATCGGCGCCGGCAGGGACCCGCAGCCCACGACCGACCGCGACGATCGTCTCGCCCGAAACCAGCACGGTCGCATCGTCGATCCATTCCATGCCGTCGAACACATCGACCCCGACGAATGCGAGGTTGGCGGCGATCTCAGCCGGCGGGGCGGGTGCGGGCGCAATCGAAACCTCGGGCCGGCAGGCAACGCCCAGCACCGCGAGTCCGAGCAGCGCTGCCCGGATCATGTGAACTCGACCACGGTACGGATCGATGCGCCCGAATGCATGAGATCGAACGCTTCGTTGATCCGCTCGAGCGGGAGCTTGTGGGTGACGAGTGGATCGATCTCGATCTTTCCGTCCATGTACCAATCGACGAGCTTGGGCACATCGGTTCGACCACGAGCCCCACCGAACGCACTGCCCTTCCACGTCCGCCCCGTGACCAGCTGGAACGGACGTGTCGCGATCTCTTGACCCGAGCCGGCCACCCCGATGATCACGCTGGTGCCCCAGCCCCGGTGGCAACACTCGAGTGCTTGCCGCATCAGCGTGACGTTGCCGACGCACTCGAAGCTGTAGTCGGCACCACCGCCCGTCAAATTCACGAGATGAGCGACCAGATCGCCCTCGACCTCGGTGGGATTCACGAAGTGGGTCATCCCTAGACGTCGCCCGAGCGCCTCCCGCTGGGGATTGAGGTCGATCCCGACGATCATATCGGCACCGGCCAGCCGTGCGCCCTGCACGACGTTGAGACCAATGCCCCCGAGCCCGAAGACGACCACGTTGGCACCGGGCTCGACCTTCGCGGTGTAGATGACCGCGCCGATGCCCGTGGTGACGCCGCAGCCGATGTAGCAGATCTTGTCGAACGGCGCGTCGGCGCGCACCTTGGCGACCGCGATCTCGGGGAGCACGGTGTGATGCGAGAAGGTCGAGGTGCCCATGTAGTGATGGATCGGCTTGCCGCCGATCGAGAACCTCGAGGTGCCGTCTGGCATCAGACCCTTGCCCTGGGTTGCGCGGATCGCCGTGCACAGGTTGGTCTTGCGGCTCAGACACGACTTGCAGCCACGGCACTCGGGTGTGTACAGCAGGATCACGTGGTCGCCGGGCACCACCGAGTTGACCCCTTCGCCAACCTCGACGACGACGCCCGCACCTTCGTGGCCGAAGATCGCCGGAAACAGGCCTTCGGGGTCCGCCCCTGACCGCGTGAATTCGTCGGTGTGACAGACCCCGGTGGCCTTGAGCTCGACCATGACCTCACCGCGCCTGGGCGCCTCGAGGTCGACGGTTTCGATCGTCAGGGGTTTTCCGGCCTCCCAGGCCACGGCGGCTCTTGTCTTCACAGGGACCTCATTTCGCGGGCCGAGCGTAGCCCACCACCGCGGGTGGCGTCTCGTCACGTCGAAACCCGCGAGGTGCGAGGGATTGCGGGTAACCTCGCGGGCGTGGTTCGAGCGGTCGTCGGCCTGTTGCTCCTCGCGTCCTGTCGAGCGCCAGTCGGCTCGACTCGAGCGCCGACCGAGTCCGCCGTAGCCTCAGGCGTCGCCGCTGGGGCCGTTGGGTCACCCGAGGTGGCCGAGTCGACGCCGCCTGCCGACCCCGAGCCGCCGGGCATCAGCCCTACGCCACCGCGACCGCGGTTCGACCCGCCGGCGATCGCCGAGCCTGCGCCCGCGAGTCCAGAGCCCAGCGCCGAGGCCTACGATCGCGACACGTGGCCGCACTGGGTCGATGCCGACGGTGACTGCCAAGATACCCGTACCGAGGTCCTCGTCGCCGAGTCGGAGATCACGGTCAGCTTCACTGACGCGAGATCATGCAAGGTCGCCACCGGACGCTGGCGCTGCCCGTACACAGATCGAACCGTCACCGATCCGCGGCTGCTCGACGTCGATCACTTGGTTCCGCTCGCGCACGCGCACAAAGCCGGCGCCGCGGCGTGGGACCGCGCGCGACGGCAGGCATACGCCAACGATCTCGAGGATCCCGATCACCTGGTGGCGGTGCTCGCACGGGCCAACCGCTCGAAGGGCGCACGCACCATCGAGACCTGGCTGCCCGAGGAGCCGGGATTTCGCTGCGAGTACATCAGTGCATGGCATCGAACCAAGCAGCGCTGGGGGCTGACCGAGAGCGCTAGCGAGCGCGCGGCGATCGACGCGGCGATGACTCGATGCCGTGCGAACGAGGTGCCCGATCGTCCGACCGCGACGCCGGCCGAACCAACGCCCGAGCCCGCCGGCCCTCCGGGTGGCTGCTGTCGGGTGTGCAAGACCGGAAAGGCCTGCGGCAACGGCTGCATCGCCGCCGAAAAGACCTGCCACAAGCCCGCCGGCTGCGCCTGCTAGGGAGCACCAAGGTGGCCATGGATCGACCTCGCTCGCGCCTTGCAACACTCGATGCCCTCCGGGGGCTGTCGGTGCTGGCGATGATTCACCAGCACGTCAGCATCTGGCTGTGGCGCGGGCCCGACCCCGGGCTGACGAACTTCGACTACCCCGGCCTCGTGGCCCTCAACGTCGCGGTCGTGATCGGCGCGCCGTTGTTCTTTGCGCTCTCGGGCGTGGGCACGGCAATGCTCGCTCGCGACGCGAACCGCCCGGGCTTGGACTCCCAGCTTCTGCGCCGTGGCATGGTGCTGCTCGGCTTTGGTTTGCTGGTGAACCTCGTGACCCCGAGTTGGTTCTCGTGGGGTTCGTTCTTTGCCTTGCATCTGATGGGGCTGTCCATCGCGCTCGCCCCGTTGTGGCGCCGCCTCTCCGATCGCGGACTGCTGCTGCTGGTCGCGGCGATCCTGTTCGCGACCCCGTTCGTGCAAGCGTGGCTCGAGCTCCCGGCCGAACTCACCAACTCCGAGATGCGCGACGTCGATCAACCCGGGGGCGTGCTGCGGCTGGCGCTGGCGGCGAGCCAGTACTCGATGCTGCCGTGGGCAGCGACCTTCCTGGCGGGGATGTGGGCCGGCAGGATGATCGACGCTGGGCGCCTACGCCCGCTGGTCGTCGCCGGCATGGCGCTCGTGGCCGTCGGCGCTCTGGGGCACCTTGCGGTGGTGCTCACTGCAGCTGCCGATCCCCAGGTGCTGTGGCGCGCGTTCAACATCAAAGTGGGCTGGTTCCCGGCGCCCATCTCGATCGTCATGCTGTTGCTCGGACCCGTGCTGTGGGTCCTCGCCGCAGCGGTACGCCGCGAGCAGCGACGCCCGCTGGCGAACGACAACATGCTGGTGACCATCGGTCGCATGTCGTTGTCGGTGTTCATCATCCACGCGCCGCTGTTCCGCGAGCTATCGCGACCGGTGGGAATCTGGAGCGCGCTCGACCCCATCACCACACTCGCGGTCGTGGCCGGCTTCACCGGTCTGTGCTTGTGGCTCTCACGCCGGTGGGCCCGCGTCGACTATCGCTGGGGTGCAGAGTGGTGGCTGCGCCGACTCACAGACGTTCGAGCATCGGGGCGGTGACCAGTGTGACCCCGGCGGGGGTTCGCTCGAATCGGCGTTGCGCGTCCAACTCGTGATCGACCCCGATCTGCATGCCCTCGGGCAGCACGCAGCCTGGACCCACGATGACCTTCTCGAGCCGCACGTAGCGACCGATATGCGCGCCGGTGAGCACGATCGAGTCGGAGATGTCGCTGTACGAGTTGATTCGCACATCTGTGAACAGCAGGGAGCGACGCACCGCGCCGCCCGAGACGATGCAGCCAGCCGAGACCAGCGAGTCGACGGCGTACCCGCGCCGGTCGAGGTCGTCGAAGATGAACTTCGCGGCCGGGCGTTGCTGCTGGTAGGTCCAGATCGGCCACCGGGCGTCATAGAGATCCAGCGCGGGCGTGACCCGCAGCAGGTCCATGTTGGCCTCCCAGTAGGCATCGAGTGTGCCGACATCGCGCCAGTAGGGCTCGGTGGCGCCCTCGGACATCACGCAGCTGTTCTGGAATGGGTGAGCGAACACCGGCCGCTCGGCGACCAGGCGCGGCAGGATGTCCTTGCCAAAATCGTGCGTCGACTGGGGGTCCTGCGCGTCGCGAACCAGCTCGGCGAACAATAGATCGGCATCGAACACGTAGATGCCCATGCTCGCGTAGCACCAACCAGGACGACCGGGGACCTCTGGGGGATCGTCGGGCTTCTCGCGAAAGTTCAGAATCCGTCCGTCCCCGTCGGCCTCGACGATGCCGAACTCGTGGCCAACGGCGCGCGGCACCTCTACACAGGAGACGGTGATACCCAATCCCGCGTCGACGTGGCTCGCGAGCAACTGCGAGTAATCCTGACGATAGACGTGATCGCCGGCGAGGATGATCACGTAGCGCGGGCCGTGCTCACGGATGATGTCGAGGTTTTGGTAGACGGCGTCCGCGGTGCCCAGATACCAGGTCGCGCTCTCGGTCTGCTGCTGCGCGGGCCACAGTTCGATGAACTCGCCGAGCTCGCCACGCAAGAAATTCCACGCCCGCTGAATGTGGCGAATCAAGGTGTGCGCGCGGTACTGGGTGACCACGCCGATGCGTCGCACCCCGGAGTTGATGCAGTTCGACATCGGGAAATCGACAACGCGAAATTTCCCCCCGAAGGGCACCGAGGGTTTGGCTTGGTTGTCGGTCAGAGCCCCGAGCCGCGTGCCTCGCCCACCCGCGAGAACCAACGCAAGAGAGCTGCGCACGAGCTGATTGAGATCGTTGACGGCCTGAACCACGCGACCCAAACCATGCCACGAGTCCGTCGATCCACGTCAGCGCAACGACTGCCCGACCAGAGGTGCGGCAAAAAGGCGCTGCTACGGCTGGCTAGACTCCGCCACCCTGGGCCCGAACCCGGAGCAGGCGCCGCCACAGAGCCTCGAGCACCGGGGCGAGGCCCTCGCCGGTGTGGGCCGAGATCGCAAACAACGGAATCCCGCGCTCGCGCAGGGCTGCCCGGAGGTCGGCCACCCGATCGACGCCGTCTTCGTCCTGCAAGATGTCGAGCTTGTTCAGCGCCACTACCCGCGGCTTGCCCTCGAAAACCGGGCCGTACTCCGCGAGCTCCTCCTCGAGCGCATCGAGATCCTCCAGCGGATCGCGCTCGGGGTCGAGGTCGGGCGCGAGCAAGTGCAGCAACACCTGCGTGCGCTCGAGATGACGCAGGAACTGCAAGCCCAGGCCCTTGCCGGTGCTCGCGCCGCGGATGAGGCCGGGCACATCGGCGATCACCATGCTGCGACCATCGCCGAGCCCGACCACACCGAGCTGCGGGACCAGGGTCGTGAACGGATAGTCCGCGATCTTGGGACGTGCGCGAGAGACCCGCGCGATGAAGGTCGACTTCCCGACATTCGGGAACCCGACGATGCCAACGTCGGCAAGCAGCTTGAGCTCGAGACGAATCGACCGTGCCTCGCCCGCGATGCCGGGCTCGGCATGCTCGGGCGCCTGGTTGGTGGACGAGCGAAAGTGGATGTTGCCGCGACCGCCGTGGCCACCGTGAGCGACGATGAAGCGCTGACCTGGCGTCGAGAGGTCGGCGAGCAGCACCGCCGCCGCCGGCTGACCGGACGGCGCCTCGCCGCTGTCATCTTCGGGATCGAATTCTGGATCGAATTCTGGATCGAAGTAGATCGCATCCGTCTCGACGGGTTCGGTGGGCTCGCTCGGCCCATCGCGGACCGCCTCGGGGTCGCCCTCGGCTTCGAGATAGACCATCGTGCCCAGCGGGACCTCGAGGATGAGGTCGTCCCCGCCACGTCCGTTCTTGTCGCGCGTCCCGCCAGCGTTGCCGCTGGGAGCCGCGATCTTTCGCCGGTAGCGAAAATCGAGCAGCGTCGTCAGGTGCGGGCTCGCGACCAACACGACGTCACCACCGTTGCCACCGTCGCCGCCGGCGGGGCCGCCAGTAGGGACGAATTTTTCGCGTCGCCACGCGACCGCACCATCGCCACCACGCCCCGCACGGATGTGCACACGAACGAGATCGACGAACTTCACGGTGAACTCCAGCTCGCGAGCCCTCGCAGGCCCCAAAGCGGCCTGCGGGGCACGTGCGAGGATCCGATCATTTCACTCGTCACTCAGCGGCAATCGGTTGCTCTTGCGCCGGCGCCGCGTCGACCGCGATGAACGCCTTGCGCTCGCGCCCACGCTTGTAGAAGCGAACCGTCCCAGGGATCAGCGCGAACAACGTGTAGTCCTTGCCGAGCCCGACACCCGGACCTGCGTGGACGGTGCTGCCAACCTGGCGGATCAGAATGTTGCCGGCCTGCACGACTTGTCCGCCGAATTTCTTCACGCCGCGGAACTGCGCCTTGCTGTCGCGGCCGTTCTTGATCGAGCCTTGACCTTTTTTGTGTGCCATTTTCTCGTGTCTCCTGCTTCGGAAGCGGCGCTGCGATCGTCGCGCGCACGCCGGTGAAGCGTGAAAGGCCTAGGCCTGGATGTTCTCGATCTTGATTTCGGTGAAAAGCTGCCGGTGACCGCGCTTGCGCCGGTAGTTCTTGCGGCGGCGAAACTTGTACACGATGACCTTGGGATGCTTGCCCTGGGCCGTGATCGTGCCGGTGACCTTGGCGCCCGCGACGATCGGCGTGCCGATCATGGCGTCGGCGCCACGGCCGACCAGCAGCACATCGTCGAGTTCGATCTTGCTACCGACCTCGCCTTCGAGCTTCTCGACGCGGAGGACGACTCCGGTCTCGATGCGGTATTGCTTGCCGCCGGTGCGGACGATGGCTTGATCGAAGCTCGACATGGTGTCCTCGAGAAAAAGTGCCGTGGGGCGAACCGTGGGTCCGACCCCGTCAGGGAGTGCGAAGATTATTGATCCGCGGCCGGCGGTCAAGCGCGGGCCACCACTCAAAACGCATGGGTCTGGCGCGATCTGCGGGTAACGGGGCTAAGCGGCAGGCTGGCGTCGCCGCGGGCGGACCACCAAGCCCAGCAGCACGGCCCCAGCCCATCCCAGAGGCGCAGCGGGGCCCTGGGTGCCACAGCCGCAACCTTTGGGGTCGGTGCCCTCGCCCCCAGAAGCCCCCGCGGACGAGTCCCCGGTGGCGCTCCCGCTCGAACCTTCGTCGGGATCGCTGTCGCTGGCGTCGTCGGTGCCGCCGGGATCGGTCGTACCGCCCGAGGTGTCGAGGCTCGGCCCGGGCGTCCCCACCGTGATCGTGACGGAGTCCACCGCCACGTGACCAAAGTGATCGTGGACCTCGACGTTCAGCTCGTAGACGCCGGCCGTGAGGCCGCCGAGATTCACCGCCGCGTTGTAGTCGGCATCGACCTCGCGGTCGTAGTCGGGCTGGTCGTAGATGACCTCGCCGTCCTGGGTGAAGATGTACTTCCAGCCGAACCCTCCGTAGTTGTCCGCGACCGCGGCACGGAAGTTCACGTCGGCGCCATCTTCGAAGACCGCGCCGTCCTCGGGCGAGAGGATCTCGACGGTGGGCGCCTCCATGTCGGGCTCGTTGGTGCCGAAGAGCCACCCCATCTCTTGGGCGTCGTCCTGTTGCAACGAGCCTTCGCCGCAGAACATCTCGTGGGTGAGCTGACAGCCCGCCGAGTTGGGGCCCTGGCACTGCGACTCGCACAGCCCCGAACAGGACTCGCGAAAGCTACCGTCGCCGCCGCCGCAGTAGGACATGACCGAGTTGCAGTCCAAGACGTGATCGAGACCGTAGGCGTGGCCTGCCTCTTGGCTGGCGGTGTTCGCCATCTGCACGGTGGAGGCGCTCGAGAACGCATACACCACGTGACGCTGGCCCAGCGCACCGCAGTCGGCACCCGGCGCCACGCCGCCGGCGGGCGAATCGATATTGGTGTCCTGCCAATCGCCGCCCATCATCTCCATCGTGTACGGCAAGACCGTCTCGGGCCGCGTCTCGTAGACGACCGCCACGCCAAACGGCTCGAAGTCGACGGCCACCGCTTGGGCGATCGCGACCGCCTTC
>CANLQR010000207.1 GCA_947492135.1 Deltaproteobacteria bacterium
GCCGCCCGCATCACGCGGCCGGGCAACCGCCTGACCATCACCATCGCCGCCGATGGCCGCGCTCAGCACGAAATCTCGCGCTCCCTCGAGCAGCTACTCGCCGCCTGATCCATCACGCAAGCCCATTCCGGCATGCAACGCTGGGGTACTGCTTGCCGTCGTCGGGCGAACCGTCGCCGGTTTCCTGCGCAGTGAAGGCGAACGTCAGCTCGTCGTCCTTGACGTCCACGTGCACCGTGCCGCCGTGTTCGAGCTTGCCGAACAGCAACTCGTCGACGAGCTTGCCGTTGATGTGCTCGTCGATCATTCGCGTCATCGGCCGCGCCCCAAACAGCTTGTCGAAGCCGCGCTTGGCGATCCATTCGCGGGCCGGCTGGCTGAACGTGATCCGCACGTTGCGATCCGCGAGCTGGAGTTCGAGCTCGCCGAGCATCTTGTCGGCCACGCGCTGGATGACGACCTCGTCGAGGCCACGGAACGTGACGATCTTGTCCAAGCGGTTGCGAAACTCGGGGCTGAACGTGCGCTCCACGGCCTTGTTGGAGTCCGACGCCTGCGGCCCGTCGTCGGCAAAGCCGACCTTGCGCGCAACGATGTCTTGCGCGCCCGCGTTGCTGGTCATGATGAGAATGATGTTGCGAAAGTCGGTCTTGCGGCCGGTGGTGTCGGTCAGCGTCGCGCTGTCCATCACCTGAAGCAGCACCGCGAAGATATCGGGGTGCGCCTTTTCGATCTCGTCGAGCACCAGCACCGCGTGCGGCTGCTTCGACACCGCATCGGTGAGCATCCCGCCCTGATCGAAGCCGACGTAGCCCGGCGGCGCGCCGATGAGCCGACTGACGCTGTGCTTCTCCATGTACTCGCTCATGTCGAAGCGCAAGAACGGCAGCGCGAGCAGACGTGCGAGCTGCTTGGCCAGCTCGGTCTTGCCGACCCCCGTCGGACCGGCGAACAAGAACGAGCCGATGGGCTTGTCGGCTCGCGACAGGCCCGCGCGCGCGCGCTTGATCGCGTGCGTGACGGTCTTGACCGCCTCTTCTTGGCCGTAGATGACGTCGCGCAGGCCCTCTTCGAGCCGCGACAACACCTTGCGATCGTCGGTCGAGACCGACTTGGGCGGGATCCGAGCCATCCGCGCGATCACGACCTCGATCTCGGCCACACCGACGACGGTGGGCTTGGGGGTATCGGCCGCCGTCGGGGTGTCGTCGGCAAACTCGCCCGCGGCACCCGCGGCAGGCGTCTGAAGCGCATCGTTGAGCGACACCTCGGGCGCCGCCGCACCGAGCCGCGCGGCCGCACCGGTCTCGTCCATCACATCGATCGCCGAGTCCGGCAGGTGCCGATCGCGGAGGTCCTTGTGTGCGAGGTCCACCGCCGCCTGCAGGGCCTCGGGGGTGTAGCGAACATTGTGGTGGCGCTCGTAGACCTCGCGCAAGCCCTGGAGGATGAGCACGGTCTCCTCTTTGCTGGGCTCGAGGATCTCGATCTTCTGGAAGCGACGGGCCAAGGCCGCGTCGCGCTCGAACGAGGCCTTGAAGTCCTTGAACGTCGTCGAACCGATGCAACGCAGGGCCCCGGAGGACAACGACGGCTTGAGCAGATTGCTCGCGTCCATCGAGCCGCCCGACGTCGCTCCGGCACCGACCACGGTGTGGATCTCGTCGATGAACAAGATCGCGTCGGGATCGGACTCGATGGCCGAGATCACCGCCTTGAGGCGCTCTTCGAACTGGCCGCGAAACTTGGTTCCGGCCAGCACCGCGCCCAAGTCGAGGGAGAAAATATGCGCATCCTTGATCGCTGCCGGGACCTTGCCCTCGTGCACGCGCAGCGCGAGGCCCTCGACCACGGCGGTCTTGCCGACCCCGGGTTCGCCAACCAATACCGGGTTGTTCTTGCGCCGACGACACAGCACCTGGATCACCCGCAAGACCTCGGCGTGGCGGCCGATCAGCGGCTCGATCTTGCCGGCCTCGGCCTTGGCCTTGAGATCGACCGCGTAGGCGGCCAACGGATCGTCGGACACGTCGCCTCCGTCGGCCTCGTCGGCGCCACTGGGGCCGGCGCTGGGCCCCGCACCGCGGCGCGCGACCGAGGTCCCTGCCGCGCCCTTGGCGATGCCGTGCGAGATGTACAACGTCACATCGCGGCGCGTGATCCCGTGGCTGCCCAGGATGTACACCGCGTGCGACTCGGGCTCGGCGAACAGTGCGACCAGGAGATTGGCGCCGGTCACCTCGCGCTTGCCCGCGCCCTGCACGTGGTAGACGGCGCGCTGCAGCACCCGCCCGACCCCGATGGTCTGGTGACAGGTGAACGACGCCCCCTCGGGGATCGCCTCCATGTTGTCCTCGAGGAAGGTCTCGATATCACCCCGGATCGCGTCGGCATTGCCACCGCACCCCGTGATCACCTTCTGCGCGCTCGGGTCATCGACCAGCGCGAGCAGCAGGTGCTCGAGCGTGAGGTACTCGTGGCGGCGACGCTGAGTGTCCTCGATCGCGTGGTTGATCGTCTCCTTGAGTTCGTCACTCAGCATCGTCGTCGTCCTGGGGCTCCATCGAGGCCATGAGCGGATGGTCGTTCTTGCGCGCGAGCAGGTGCACCTGCGCGACCTTGGTTTCGGCAATCTCGTGGGTGTACACGCCAGCGACGCCTTGGCCATGGTGATGCACGTGCAGCATCACCGTCGTGGCCTCGGCCTCGGTGCGATGGAAAACCGTCTCGAGCAAGCGCACGACGAAGTCCATCGGCGTGTAGTCGTCGTTGTGCAGAAGCACTTGGTACATGCGCGGGCGCTTGGCTTTTTTCTCCTCGCGCTCGCGCAGGGCCACGCCATTCTGTTTTTCTTCGTCGCGTCGCTCGGTCATGGCTCGTGGCGGGAAGTCTAGCAAACCGAAACGGGTTGTCGTTGCCCCGATCTTTAGCGTACACGGTTGATGCGATGGGTCTGACCCGGCGAATGTCCAGAACGCTCTCGGGCGTCGATCCCGCGGCCTGGGACGCGCTAGACCACGGTTGCAGCCCGTTTCTCGAACACGGCTTTCTGACCGCGCTCGAACAAAGTGGATCGATCGGCGCGGGCTCGGGCTGGGACCCGCACTACATCCTGGCCGAATGGGTGGGTACCGCCCCAGCGCCCCCGACCTTGGTCGGCGCGATCCCATGCTTCGTCAAGCACCACAGCTATGGCGAGTACATCTTCGACTTTCCCTGGGCCCGTGCGGCCACGCGGGGCGGCGTGCCCTACTACCCGAAGCTGGTGGTCGCCGCTCCGGTGACGCCTGCGACCGGCCCGCGGATCTTGGTGCGCCGCGACGGCAGCGAAGGTCCGGCGATCGAAGACATCGTGGCGATCTTGGTCGAGGGTGTTCGCGCGCTCGCCGACGACACCCGCTGCTCTTCGATCCACTGGTTGTTCACCACCGCCGCCGAGCAAGCTCGGCTCGAGCCGCTGGGGTTTGCCCCGCGCGCCAGCTTTCAGTTTCACTGGCGCAACGCCGGCTACACCAGCTTCGACGACTTTCTCGCGTCGTTGACCTCGCGCAAGCGCAAGCAACTTCGCAAGGAGCGGGCCCGAGCCAAGGCAGCCGTCGATGAGATCGGGTTTGTGAGCGGTGCCGAACTCGACGCCGACGATCTCGCTGCGATCGATCGTTTCTACCGCAACACCACCGACAACCACGGCGGACAGGACTACCTGCGCCCCGGGTTCTTCGCGCGACTGTGCGCGCTGGCACCCGAGCGCGTGCAGTGGCTGCGGGCGCGACGAGGCGGGCGCACGATCGCGGGTGCGCTGTACCTCGAAACCGAAGGCGCACTGTACGGCCGCTACTGGGGTTGCGACGAGACCATCGAGTTTCTTCACTTCGAGCTTGCGTACTACTGCGGTATCGAGCGCTGCATCGAGCGTGGCATCGGCTTGTTCGAGGCGGGCGCCCAGGGCGAGCACAAACTGCTGCGTGGGTTTGCGCCGTCACCCACGTACAGCAGTCACTGGATCCGTCACGCCGGCTTGTCCGAGGCGGTGACGCGATTCCTCGATGAAGAGCGAGGTGCGGTGGCGAAGTACCTGGTCGAGCTATCCAGCTTCGAGCCGTACAAGCGCGGGCCGATCGTCGCGGAGGCCGGCGGGGAAACCGGCGGCGACCTCGGCGATTGACCCGACGACCCGAAGCGACGGGCCGGCATTGACACCCGGGCGCACGCGCCTATGCGCCGGCGTTGAGCCTGCCGCGGGCGTCGAGCGAGGCGCGGATCTTGGCTGCGAGGTCGTCGTGGGTGAATGGCTTCTGGAGGTACCCGACGCCCTCTCGGACCACGTATTCGTCGATCTCGCTGCCCGGGTGGCCTGACATGAACACCACGGGTAGACGTGGCCGCAGGGTTCTGGCCCGCCGGTAGAGTTGGTGCCCATCGAGGCCCGGCAGCAGCGCGTCCGTCAGCAGCAGGTCGAACTCGAGCCCGGCTTCCATCATGGCGAGCGCGTCGTCGCCACGCATCGCAACGTACACCCGATAGCCGAGTCGTTCGAGCAAGCGCTGCGTGACGCGGAGCACCATGGGTTCGTCTTCCACCAGCAAGATCGCCTCGGTCCCACCCACACGTTCTGGGCTGATTCGCGGGGCGAGCGGCGGCTCGCCTTCGACCCTGGGCAGGTGAATCACAAACGTGGTGCCGTGCCCCGGCTTCGAGCGGACCTCGATGAAGCCGCCGCTGTGGCGCACGATCCCGTAGACGACCGAGAGGCCGAGTCCGGTGCCGCGGCCGAGCGGTTTGGTGGTGAAGAACGGCTCGAAGATCCGATCCACCAGCGTGGCGTCCATTCCGCAGCCATTGTCGCTCGCGATCAGCTGCACAAACCTGCCTGGCCGAACCTCCGGAGCTTCGTGGTGCGCTTGCTCGTCGACGAGGACGCTCGACAGTGCGAACGAGAGTCGCCCGCCGTGGGGCATCGCGTCACGCGCGTTGACGGCCAGATTCATCAAAACTTGCTCGAGCTGCGTGGGATCACAGCACACGTACAGGGGCTCACGGGAGGTCACGAGGTCGAGTTCGATGTTCCCCGTGATCAACCGTCGCAGCAGGCGTGCGGTGGCGTTGAGCAGAGCGTTCGCATCGACCACCCTCGGGACGACCTGTTGCTGGCGGCTGAACGTCAGGAGCTGTCGAGTCAACCCTTGCACCGCGAGCGACTGCCTCGCGGAGGTCGTGGATATCCTGATGGGCGGAGTCGGCCGGGGCGAACCGCAGCGCGAGTGCCTCGGTCACGCCGATGATCCCGGTGAGGAGATTGTTGAAGTCGTGGGCGATGCCTCCGGCGAGCTGCCCGACGGCCTCGAGCTTGGCGGAACGCGCGAACTTGGCCTCCATCACACTCATTTGCTCTTGGGCCTCGCGCGCCTGACGCTGCATACGGCGCTCCTCGCTGATCTCCCGCGTCAAGATGGAGGCGTGAGTGACGACGTCGCCCGTACGAATGGGGCCGACCACGGACGAAAACCACTTGTCGAGCTCGGGAACGTAAACCTCGTAGGCGCTCGCGCGACCCTCCTCAAAGACCACGTCGAACGCCGCTCGCACATGAGCATGATCAGCAGGGGAGATGAAATCGAAGGGCGTCTTGATGCCGAGCAACTCGTCGACCTCGATCCCTGGCGCCGTGAAGTTGACGAACGTGTAACGGTGGCTTCGGTCGATCACGACCACGAAGTCGAACGGGTTCTCCGCGATGGAGCGCCAGCTTTGCTCGGAGTGGGAGGACTTGCTGTGCTGCAATCCGCTTTCGATACGCGGCGCGATCTTCTGCGCGAACCCCAACAGCTGCCGCGGGCGCCCCTGCAGGTCGCGCGTCAGCACGGATTCCCAAGCGCGCAGCAAGTGCCAGCACTCGTCCGCGTCGCGGACCCGATACTCGATCTCCATCGTCACGACATCAGGGAGCTCGAGGACCCGCGCACGGTGGGCGACCACGAGCGCGATGTCATCGGGATGGAGGTACGGGATCAATCCGGGCGTCGCCGTCGCTGCGATCTCGCCGTGGCCGAGCCACTCCACGAGGTTGCGGTTCGCGTAGGTGGTCTGCGTTTCGATCACGTCGAAGACGTACACCAGCCCGGGGAGGCTCTCGCCGAGCCGATCAATGAGCGCAGGCCCGTCGAGGACCTCGGAGAGTCTGGGGGTCTTGGACTCGCGCATGTCGCTCGGACGCGCTCATTGTAGATCAGCGAGCGCACGACCACGGGTGCCGGCTCGCTTCGGATGCGAACGGCGTTCCGAGCCGCAATGCGACTTGCGTGGTTTCGCCTCCACCCGGCGAGCGTCCGCCACAGGTCGAGCGATCAACCCGTCGGCACAGCGGCGCGGATCTCCTCGATGGTCCGGCCGCACCCGTCGCACCTGCCGCGAAAGTGCAGCTTGCACGCGGTGCAGGTGTCGAACGATGTGACCAGCGAAGCAAAGACGCCGGGACCGGTGTCGCCGATGGTGCGCTGGACGAAGGCGTGCGACGGCGAGTTGATCATGGCGAGCGCGTACAACCCCGCGAGAAACACCACGTACATCCCCGCGGCCAGCAGCAACACCACCACCAGCGCCGCGAGCTTGCTCGCCAGCCCGACTGCAGGCGTGCCACCGAGCCCGCCGAACGCGGCCAGCAGGCCCAGGAACAAGCAACTCATCGAGTAGCCACCGATCACCCACGGCACACCACCGCGGTTGAACTTGATCAGCGTCCACAGATAGATCGGCACGCCGGCGGCTCCGATGGCGACCAGCGTCCACGCTTTGGGCAGCAGCATGGCCGCAGTCAAATAGGCCAGCACGTAGGCCAGCAGGTGTGGCGCCGAGTTGTAGAAGTCGGCCGACGAGGGCGTCAGGCCCCAGCCCAGCAGCAGCGCGACGAACCCGATCACCGCGATGGCCCACAGCTTGGCGGATCCGATCGCAACCACCAGCAGCCACAGGGAGTGAGCGAGTGTCGACAGCATTGCCACCGGCGATCCCGCCGTGCTGACATTGTCGGCCAACGTGCCGAGCATGGCGGGCTCGAGCGGGGCCAAGAAACGCACGCACAAAAAGATCGCCGCGGCGCCGCCGAGCAGCGGCGCCATGCCGGACACGCCGCGCAGCAGTCCCGTGCCCAGGATCACGACCAGGTTGTACACACCCGAGTCGCCCCACGGACGGGCCTCGGCGTAGCCGCCGTTTTTACAGATGACGATGCGCGGTCGAGCACCGCTGGCGAGCTGAACCAACGCATGCATCAGCTCGTGAAAGTACAGGCTCACGAACGCCATGGCGCCGATGAGCTTGGCCGCGCTGAGCCGCAGCCCCAACCAGACCTTGTTGACGGCGCCGTCGGCCTTCCGACCGCTCTCGATGTCCTCATCGAGCGCGACCTTCTGGGTGTTGAATAGTAGCTCGAAGTACGCATTGAGGACCTCGAGCACCAGCACCAGCGCGATCAGAACGCCCAACAGGACCAGGTGCGAAGCCATGGCCCATCTTCGGGGCTCGGGCGTCGGGTGGCAAGCGCCAGGCTGCTGCGGCCTGATGTGGTGCGGATCACTTCGGGGCGAACGTCGCAGGGAACCGAGCGCCGCCGGATCCCAACGTGCCTGGTGAGGGCGAGCCTCCTTGCTCGCCTCGGTCAGGAAGCGTCAGATCCATGAACTTCATCATCAAGACCCCCGGGTTGCTCCTGTTCACCTTGCTGCCGGGCTGCGTGCTCACCGACGGCGACAGCGGCGACGACGCGGCTTCCGCCACTGTCTCGGACTCGATCAGTGATTCGGCCTCGAATTCAAACTCGGCCACCGACAGCAGCGGTGACACCGACGGGGGCACCGACTCGGCGAGCGCGAGCGCCTCGAACAGCGCGAGTGTATCGAATAGCGATTCTGTCTCGGCCTCGGCGTCGGCCTCCGAGACCGCAAGCGCGACCGCGTCGGCCACCGACACGGCAGCGGACTCGAGCACGGGTCCCGGCGAGACGGCCGATAGCGGGAGCGACTCGGTCGACGTCACTGGCGATACGGGAACGACCGACCCAGACTGCGAACTGGGCGGCTGCAACCAGGTTTGTGAGGTCGACGGTTCGTGCGACTTCACGTGCGCCGGCGGCGGCTGCGATCAGGTGTGCGACAGCGGGTCGACGTGCAGCCTCTCGTGTGCGGGTGGGGGCTGCAACATCGAGTGCCGCGACGGGGCAACGTGCAACATCGAGTGCGGTGGCACGGGCGGTTGCACCGTCGCTTGCGATGCCGCGTCGCTGGTCTGCGACGTGAGCTGTGCCGGTGAGCTGCCGTGCACCTGCAACGCGTTGCCTTGCTGAGTCGAGGTCGGTGCTCGGGGACACGGTCTTCGGGGAGCGGGCTGCAGTCGCCGATGCGGCGCTGCTACACTCGCCCACCGAATGACCGTGCCCGACCAGCCCCCCGACACCGAGCTCCTGCAGCAGTGGCGCGAGGGTGACACCGCGGCGGCCGGGCTGCTGATCCGCCGTCACTTCACCGCGGTTTTCCGCTACTTCGCCGCCACTGTCGGCGAGTCCGAGGCCGAGGACCTGACCCAGCGGACCTTCGAGGCCTGCATCGACAATCGCGATCGTATCCGCGACGAGGCTGGCGTTCGTCCGTACCTGTTCGGAATCGCCCGCAACCAGCTCGCCATGCATCTGCGCAGCGCGCTGCCACGGCGAGCGGACATTCCCGCGTCGCAGGTGGAGCTGCCCGATCCGCGGACCTCGCCAAGTGGCGTGCTGCGCAATGCCGACGAGGTCCACGTCCTCGAGCGCGCGCTCGGGCAGCTGTCCGCGAAGCTGCGCGAGGTGGTCGAGTTGTACTATCGCGAGGAGCGCAACGTCGCGGAGATTGCGGCGCGGCTGGGCGTCTCTGCCGGTACCGTAAAGAGCCGACTGTTCCGTGCCCGCGCCCAACTCATCGACGAGATCCGCGCGCTCGGGCTCCCACCAGGGCTCGAAGCCTCGACCGTCGCGACGCTGCCCGAGGTCTAGCAGGCTGCTGGTCCCGCTTGCGCGGGTGGTGAGACGGCGCGCACGGTGTGGCGCCTCGCCACGCGCTACCTTTGAAGTTCGAGCACTTGCCCTTGCCGAGCCACGACGCCACTGATCGACGCCCGGTGGTGTCCAACGACGCGGCGTCGAACGATCCACTGCCCAGCGATCCGGAGTCCATCGATTCGGGCCAACCGCCCAGTCTGCGTGAACGTCTCGCGATGGCCGCGCTGGAGACCAGGCTTACCGGATCGGCTGTACAGCCGCTGGTCGGCGGCCGCTATGCGATCGTCGAGATCGTCGGCCGTGGCGGAATGGGCGAGGTTTGCCGCGCGATCGACCGGGTGTTGCAGCGCGAGGTCGCCGTGAAATTCGTGCTGACCTCGGGCGCAATCGAGCCCGCGCGTCGTCGTCTCGCCGCTGAGGCGAAGGCACTCGCGCGGGTTTGTGATCCCCACGTGGTGCCAGTGTTCGACATCGTGGCCGACCCCCTCGGGCTGTGCGTGGTCATGGAGTTCGTGCGCGGCGTCGATCTACGAACCTGGCTGCGGGCCGGGCCGCGCTCGACCAAGCAGATCCTCGACGTGCTCGACGCCGCCGGCCGCGGGCTCGCGGCGGCCCATCGCGCTGGCGTGGTGCACCGAGATGTCAAACCCGACAACGTGATGGTGGGCGACGACGGCCGAACGCGCGTGGTCGACTTCGGCCTCGCGCGACCGCTGCGGGACGACAGTGACGGTGGTGCGTCACGACATCTTGGCGCCGAACTTGGAAGCACCGAACCCGTGACCCAGCGGGGAACGCTCATGGGTACCGCGGGTTACCTCGCGCCCGAGCTCTACGCGGGGCGCCCGGCCGACGCGCGCTCCGACCAGTTCGCGTATTGCGTAATGGCATACGAAGCGCTTTGGGGCAGCAAGCCGCTCGGCCCCGCGGCGATCGCCGAGCTCGCGCGGCTCGGCGCGGACGCGTGGCGGGTCGAGCCGCCGCGCGACCTCGCAAAGGCCCCTGCCGAGGTCGTCCGGATCGTCATGCGAGGACTCTCAGGGGACCCCGATGCACGCTTCCCCGACGTCGACGCGCTGCTTGCGGCCTTGCGCGGCGCCCGACGCCGACCCTCACGAATCGCGACCGCCACAGCCCTGAGTGCGACGCTGGCGATCACGACAGTGTTCGCAACCACGAACCCACAGCCCCACTGCGGCGAAGATCCCGGCGAGCTCGCGGCGCGGTGGAGCGTCGGACACGCGGATGCACTGCGCAGGGCGTTCTCCGCCACCGCACTCCCCTACGCCGAGATGGCGGCCGAGCGGGTCATCGACCACGTCACGGCCCGCTTCGACACCTTGACCACGGCCCACGCGGCGGCCTGCACGAGCGACTCGGAGCCGAGCGTGCGCGACGCCGTGTTGGCGTGCATTCACGACCAGTACGGCGACCTCGAGGTTCGCGTCGCCATGTACCTCGCCGCTGACCGCGACCTCGTCACCAGAGCTGCAGAGTCGACGGCGTCCCTACCGGACCCGCGGGACTGCACCGATGACGCCCGGGTCGGGGGCCGTGAGCTCCTGACCGAGCCACAGCGCCAGCTTCGTCGCGACCTCGATCGCGGGTTTGCCCTCGCCGATGCGGGCAATCTCGGCGACGCCCGAAACCTGGCCATCGATGTTCGTGCGACGTTGCGCGACGCCGGCGACGCCGCCGGTGCCAATGACGCGACCCGTCTGCTGGGCGAGATCATGAGTGACCTCGGCGACTACGCCGGCGCGCAGTCGGCACTCGACGACGCCTACTTCGAGTCGATGTCGCGCGGTGACGCCCCCCGCGCGTTCTCGGCCGCGGCCGACCTCGTCAGCCTCCACGCTCACCGGCAGGTCCGACTCGACGACGCCCAGCTCTGGCTGCGCCACTTGCGGGCACTCGCGCAACAAAGCTCTTCGCCTGAGCGTGAAGCGCGACTCGCTGCGGCCGAGGCCGGCGTGATGCTCGCCACCGGCCGTTACGCCGCGGCGATCATCACCTACCGCGTAGCAATCCAGAGGTTCGAGGCACTCGATGGCGCCTCCAGCCCGCGGCTGATCTGGGCCCGCCAGGACCTCGGGCTGACCTACGCACGGTCCGGGGACCACGCCCGGGCAGATCAGACCTTCGTCGATGTCCTCGTCGCCGCGCAGGCAACCTGGGGCACCGATCATCCCGAATACGCCTCGATGTTGGAAAACCACGCCAACGTGCTCGACGAGCTCGGGCGGCGCGACGAAGCCCTGGCCAGTCATGCACGAGTCCTCGAGATTCGCCGACGATCGCTCGGCGAGAACCATCCTGACGTTGCCTCGAGCCTGACGAACCTCGGCAACCAATACGAAGCGCTGGGCGACCTTGGGCAGGCGCGGGACTTCCACCAACGCGCGCTCGCGGTGCGACGCCGTGGGCCCTGGGGGCTTCACCCAGCGAACGCGGCCACGCTCAACAACCTCGGCAATGTGCTGTCCGAGCTCGGGCAAATCGAGGCAGCACAAGCAGCCTACGACGAGGCACTGGAGATCAGCGAGCGAGTGTTCGGACCCGAGGACCCCAGCGTTGCGCTCTTGCTCAGCAACCTCGGCACCTTTCACGAGGCTCGCGGAGCGCACGCCCAGGCCCGCAGCATGCTCCTGCGATCGCTGGCGATCCGTGAGCGGGTATTCGGTGCCCACAGCCCGCAGACGGCGTACTCCCTGCACAACCTCGGTGTCGTCGAACTCCACTCGGACAGCTACGACCAGGCGATCGTGTGGCTCGAGCGGGCCCTGTCGATCCGTGAGCACGCCAGCGACCCCTACCTGCTGGCGACGACGCGGCAGTCGCTCGCCGAGGCATTGCGCGCGCGGGACGGCGAGTCGGAGCGCATGCGGTCGTTGTCAACCTTGGCTCGGGCGACGTTCGAGGCGCTGCACCGCGCCCAGGAGACCGCCGACGTCGACGCGTGGGAAGGCCGGGCAGATGCTCCTACCGCCGAACACGGCAGGTCGCGTTGAGGACGTTCGGGCCGCGGTGCAGCACTTGCGCGCAGTCCCGCGCCACCCGTGGCATGCTCGTGGGCCGTGGATCCCGACTCACGCGAAGCACCCCGAGCGGGTGTGCTCGGCACGGACCACGACAGTCCCGCGGAGCAGCTCCCCGCGGTCCGCTCGCCCGGAGTCGAGCGCGGACGGACGGTCGGCCGCTATG
>CANLQR010000208.1 GCA_947492135.1 Deltaproteobacteria bacterium
GGTTTTCTTCGAACTCGATCCCCCACGACTCGCGCAGGGCATGGCCGAGAAATTCATCCAGCGGCTGCCATTTTTGGCGTGGTTCACCAGTCGCGTCGGACAGTTCACCGGACTGCCCGAGAACGCCGTGCGCCTGCTCGAAGACGACCGCCTGCTGTTGGTGTTTCCCGAGGGTGCCCGTGGCACCGCCAAGCTCTACAAAGAGCGCGACTCGTTGGTCGGTTTCGGCACCGGCTTTGTTCGACTCGCACTGCAGACCGGCACCCCGATCGTCCCGTTCGCGTTCGTCGGCGGCGGCGAGGCCATCCCCACGGTCGCGAATCTCTACAAGCTCGGCCGGATCTTTGGTGTGCCCTACATCCCGGTGACGCCCTGGGGCTTCGCGGTGCCACTGCCGGTGACCCTGCAGATCCTCTACGGCGAACCCATCGTGCTCGAAGGGAGTCCCGACGACACCGACGACGTCATCGTCGGCCACGTCGAGCACGTCAAGCGGCGCATCGCGGCGCTCATCACCCAGGCCCGCGAGCTGCGCGACGGCAAGCGGCGCGAGAGCGATCTGGAGTTCACATGAAGGTTCTGATCACGGGCATCGCAGGTGCGCTGGGTCGCGAGGTCGCAACCCGGCTGCTGGTTCGCGGACACGAGGTCATCGGTGTCGACGTGCGCCCCTGGTACCACCCTCCCGAGGGTGTTCGGGTGGTGCAGGCAGACATTCGCAAACGACCTGCGGAGGACCTTTTTCGCACGTTCCGTCCCGAGGGTCTGATCCACATGGCGACGGTCACACACCTGACCCATAGCAGCCGCGAGCGCTTTCGCATCAATCTCGGCGGCACTCAAGCCGTGTTCGATCACTGCCATGCCTATGGCGTCAAAGGGGCGGTGTTCGTGGGCCGCCACACCTACTACGGCGCCGCCCCCGAGTCGGCCCTGTACCACACCGAATCCGAGCCGCCGATGGCCGTCCACACCTTCCCGGAGCTGTCGGACCTCGTGGCCGCCGATCTGTACGCCGGCAGCGCGTTGTGGCGCTACCCCGCGATCGACACCTCGGTGCTTCGGCTCTGTTACACCCTGGGGCCCCTGCGGCAGGGCACGCTCGCGGCGTTCCTTCGCGGGCCTCGGGTACCGACCATCCTGGGGTTCGATCCCTTGTTCCACTTCATCCATGAGTTCGATGCCGCCGATGCGATCGTACTTGCCCTCGAGAGCCGCTTGCGCGGGGTCTACAACGTCAGTGGGCCGCCACCGATGCCGTTGTCGGTCATCGTGCGTGAGACCGGACGGCAGGTCATCCCGCTACCCGAGATGCTGCTGCGGCCGTTGCTCGGGCGGTTTGGACTGCCCAAGCTACCGCCTGGAGCGCTCGAGCATGTGAAGTATCCGATCGTGATCGACAGCAGTGCGTTTCGCAAGTCGACCGGCTTCACGCATCAATTCGACGAGGACGCAACCATCGCGGCATACCGCAACGCCGGCTGAACGCAAGGCGACCGGCGGCTCAGTCGGACAGGCAGTCTCGGTCAGGCGTCGGGCGCGAAGAACGTCACCTGCTCGAGGCACGCAACCCCGCGAACCTCCACCGCGGTCACGGTGACGCCCTGACGCGTGCGCATCGCCTCGAACAACTGGGTCAGAACCCCGGGCTCCACACGATGGTCGCGACAGTGCTTGCCGCCAAACATGAACACCGTGCGCCCGCCATCGAGCGCGATCGCCCGCGCTGTGAGGCTTCCGCCCCGCCCATCGAGATCGGGCGAGATCGACTCGATGCGCGCCGTGGCAGCGGCGGCATCGAGGGCGAGCGACGGGACGGTCGGAGGGGCGACCCAGGTCGCCAGGAACCACTGGAGCACGAGGTTCGTCATCACGGCAGCCTACCGAACGCCGCCCGGCCCTGCGGGTTTACACCCAAAGTGGCGCTCGCGCCTGGACCGTGACGGCGCACGCATCAGATCCTCACGGTTCGCGGACACCTTGCCCCCTTGTCGTCACCGCAGGTTGGACCTCAAGATCAACCCGATGGCCGCCGAGCAAGGCAGGAGACGCGCGTGGCTCGCCGCCGGACTCGGCCTGACCGCTTGCATGCGCATCGCCGAGCCCACCACCGCGACCGAAGCCGGCCGCACCGACAGCGTCGCCGCCGTGGTCTCGCCAGCGTCGCGGGCAAAGGTGCGTCGCACGCCTTCGAAGGCGGCGACGGCCGCGAGCTCCACCAGCAAGGAGCCCACCGAGACGACGATCGCGCCCGCGCTACCGCCCGCAGCGCTGACCGAGACCTACTTCAAGCACTACGGCGTCAATCCGACGATCGATACCGAGGAGGAGGCCTTCTCCAGCTTCGCGCTGGATGTCGATACCGCCTCGTACGCGCTCGCGCGCGCCGCCCTGGAGCGCGGCGAGATGCCCGACGAGTCGGCGATCCGCATCGAGGAGTTCCTCAACGCGTTCGACTACGACTACCCCGTGCCCACCGAGGGAGACTTCGCGGTGTTCACCGAGGTGGTCCCCTCACCGCATCGACCGGGCTACCACGTGCTGCACGTCGGCCTCGCTGCCCGCGAGATCGCGGGCAAGGACCGCGCGCCGGCGAATCTGGTCTTCGTCATCGACGTGTCGTCGTCGATGGCGCTGGAGTCGCGACTACAACTCGTGCAGGACGCGATGCTGGCGATGGTTGCGCGCATGGGCCCACGCGATCGGATCGCGATCGTGTCCTACGGCACCGCCGCCGAGGTCGTGTTGGCGCCGACCGCCGGGGATCGGCACGAGGCCATCGCCGAAGCGATTGGCAAGCTGGCCCCAGGCGGCTCCACCGACGTGAACGCCGGCCTTCGACTCGGCTACGCGCTCGCGGCCGAGGGCCTGATCGAGGCAGGCATCAACCGCGTGATGTTGTTCTCGGACGGCGTGGTGACCTCGGGCCCCGACGCCGCAGGGGACCTGCTCGCCCACGTCGCCGAGTTCGCAGCTCGGGGGGTGACGATCTCGACCCTGGGCGTCGGCGTCGACAACTACGACGATCTCCTGCTCGAACAGCTCGCCGACCGCGGCAACGGGAACTACGAGTATCTCGATCGTCTGGCCCAGGCCGAGCGGGTCCTGGTTCGCAATCTCACCGGCACGCTGCAGGTGGTCGCGCGTGACGCCAAGCTCCAGATCGAGTTCGACCCGAAACTCGTGGCGCGATACCGCCTGCTGGGCTACGAGAACCGCGGGCTGTCGACCGATGCCTTCGCGAGCAACAGCACCGACGCCGGCGAGATTGGGCCCGGACACAGCGTGACGGCGCTGTACGAGATCCAGCTGCGCGACGACCTACAGCGATTCGGCACCGTTCGGCTCCGCTATCTGCTGCCCCACACCGGCCTGACGCGAACCCTCGAGCTGCCGCTGGCGGTCGATGGTGTGCGTCCGCTCGACGCGCGCGGCACCTCGGCGGTTCGCGTCGCGCTGGTCGTCGCCGCGTTCGCCGAAAAGCTCCGCGGCTCCTACTGGATCCGAGACGTCGGGTGGCAAGACGTCCAGCGGTGGTTTTCGCTGCTTCCGACCGAGGCCACCGGAACCGACGAGGTCGCTGAACTCGGTCGTCTGATCGACGCGGCGGCCCGCTACGATCGACGCAAACCCAACCCCGACCGCGAGTTCGCCGGCTCCCCACTCGAGTTCGATCGCATGCCGGTCCTGCAGTGACATGCGGCGCCTGCTCCCTACCCTCTTGTTGTTGTCACTGGGGTTCTCGACCCTGCTGTGGGGCCTGGCCTCGCTGCAGCGCATCTTCATCGCCGAGCGCGACGAAGCCCAGGCCCGGGTCGAGGCCGAGCGTGGCGCGCTGCAGGAGTACGCGCGCCGAACCCTCGAGCAGTTGCTCGACAGCGAACTTCACCCTGCGGAGGACGAGATCGGGCGGGCGTTGGACGATCCGCTCGTCGGTACATCGGACCTGCTGCTCGTTGTCGACGGCCGCCAGCGATTTCCCAGGCCGGTCAGCTTCGCCTCCGGCACAGACCAGTCGAGCCAGGTGCTGTACCTCGCGCTGCGCAGCGGGGCCGAGGTCGAGGTCGAGGACCCCACCTCGCCATGGGCCGAGCGCATCGGGCTTCATCGCGAGCTTCGGACCGCGCTCGCGGCCGGCGGGCACGGGCCGGTCGAGCGGGCGTTTCGCAACCTGTTGCGCCATCGCACCCGCTACGTGATCGACAGCACCCTGGACCTACCGTCGATGACCGCCGCGCTCGACGAGCTCTTCGACCGCGCTGAACCAAACCTCGAGCTCGTCGCACCCCTGCTGCGCGATGGATTCCGCGATGGCGGCATTCTCGTGGTCGAGGGCCTGCAGCCAGCGCTGCTGCGGCGTCGCGATCGGTTCACCGCCGAGGACTTCCGGTTCCTTGCCGATCGCGTCGTTGCCCTGTCTGAGCGCGCGCAAACCGAGGTCGAGGACTTCCGAGCGCGCGCCGCCGAACCGCTGTCGACGCCCTTGCGCATGCCCGTGAACTTCACCGGACCATCGTTGCTGCTGGGCGGCCAGTGGTACGCGCGCGCGGACGCCGATGGGGTCGTGGTCGGCACGTCCGTCGACGTCGACGCCCTGATGGGCGTCATCGACGAGCAGATGCGCGGACGCGCGCTCATCGCCCCCGACGATGTCGTCGACCTCCCCGCGTTCGACACGGTCATCTCGCCGATCGCGTCGCTCCCGATCTCGGTCACCTCGTCGCGATTTGTCGCGCGCATCGTCGATGCTGATCAGAACTACCGCATCAAGAGCATATTCTTGGTCAGCAGCATCGGTCTTGCGCTGGTGATCTTTGCGCTCGCGGTCGTGATCGCCTCGCGCAAGCAGCGATTCGTCGAACTCAAGAACGACTTCGTCGCTACAGTCTCGCACGAGCTGCGAACACCGCTGGCATCGTTGCGCCTGATGGCCGAGACAATCGAGCGCAAGACCGCAGGGCAGAGCGCCGTCCGCGACTACCCGGCACGTATGGTCCGAGAGATCGACGACCTCAACTTCTTGGTCGACAACATTCTCTCGTTCAACCGCCTCGACAAGGGCCGATGGCGCCCTCGCCGTGAGCGCGTCGGTCTGCGGCCGCTCGTCGACGACGTCGCTCGCGAGCTTGCGCAGTGGTCCTCGCGCCCGGTCGAGGTCGCCTGCGTGGATCTCGACGCCGTGGTCCTGCGCGCCGACCCCGAGCTATTGCGCTTGCTGCTGCGCAACCTCGGCAAGAACGCGTGCACGTATTGCGACCGCGAGACCATCCGCCTGGAGGTGCGAGGCCGTTTGGCGGCAGGAGGCTGGCGCCGGGGCTTCACCCTGTTTGTGACCGACAACGGGGTCGGGATTCCACGCCGCGAGCATCGCCATATCTTCGGGGATTTCTACCGCGGACGGACGACTCCGACCTCGCGCGGCAGCGGGCTGGGGCTGGCGATCTGCCGCAAGACCATGGCCGCACACGGCGGCAAGATCCGGATTGCGACCAGCGGCCCCCTGGGCACGACGTTCGCGCTAGAGTTCCCCCTGTCAGCGTTGGAGGACACGTGAACGCCAGCGAAACCAACGGCCTGAGCATCCTGGTCGTCGAGGATGACGAGAACCTGCGCCTCGCCCTGACCGACAACCTCACCGACGAGGGCTACTTCGTCGAGGCCGTCGCTGGCGCAGCCACGGCGTTGCGTGCCGCCGCCGCCCGGGAATTCCATGTCGTCGTCCTCGACATCATGCTGCCCGACGGCGACGGCTACTCGGTGTGCCGCAAGCTGCGCGAGCAGGGTTGCACCGCCGCGGTCCTGATGCTCACGGCCCGGACGCTCGAGGACGACGTCGTGCGCGGCTTCGACTCGGGGGCCGACGACTACTTGGCCAAGCCCTACCGCCTGCGAGAGCTGCTGGCGCGCGTGGTCGCGCTGGCACGTCGAGGCAGCGCGGCACCCCCCACGACCGGCACCATCAAGGAGAAGCGTGACGTTGTCGCCGGCATCGCGATCGATCGCAAGGCTCGAGTGGTGGCGCGCGAGGGCGCCGAGGTCGACCTGACGCGCACCGAGTTCGACCTGCTGCTATGCCTCATTGATCACGTCGGTGAGGCGATGACGCGTGAGGCGATTCTCGACAGCGTGTGGGGCAAGGGCATCGTCGTCGAGCAGCGTACCGTGGACAACTTCATCTCCAGCCTCAAGCGCAAGCTCGGCTGGCACGATGGCTGCGGCTTCAACATCCGGGCGGTGCGCGGTATCGGCTACCGTTTCGACGTCGAACGCCGCTAGGAGCCGCGGCTTTACGCAATCGCAACGGAGTCCTCACCATCGGGCGTGACGCGACGTGGACCCGACCGCGTCGAAGTGGGCGAAAGGAAGGACACCATGTTCTTCAGCAACCTGCCCCTGGTCATCGTCTCGTCGCTCCTATCCATCGCCGCCGCCCGCAGCGTTCCCGCGGACAGCGCCCCTTCGGCCCAAAGCCGGGAGTCTGACCGCAGGGCAGCCGCCTCGGGTGCCCGTGACGGCGGAGCAGCGCCCCACGGGCTCTGTGAACGGGTCGGGTGTAGCGATCCGCAGCGCAGCGAACTCGCGGCGATCCGCAAGACCACCAGGGAGCGCCTCGGCGCGCTTGGCCGCGCAGACAAGGATGTCCGGGCAACGCTCGCCAAGGCGCTGCGCGAGGACGCTCTGACCACCGCCGAGGTCGAGACGATCTTGGCGGCGCGCGAGACCGATCAGGCAGCCCGCCGTGAGATCCTCGCGGAGTCACTCGCCAAGGTCCACGACGTGCTCGACGCGAAGCAGCGCGAGACGCTCGCACTCGCCATCGAGAAGCATGGGCTCAAGGCCGTGATGGGCGGTCATCACCCACACGGACCTGGCGGCAAGGGTGGCAAGCCGGGCAAGGGCAACGGCAAGCCGGGCAAGGGCAAGGGCAAGGGCACGGGCAAGGGCAAACCCGGCAAGCGTGGGCCAAGCGAAGCCGCAGGCGCCGGCGATCAGTAGTCCGCGAAGCGGTACAGCGACGCGGGCCGTCCCGGTCCGGGGAGTGCACGCACACCCGGGCCGGACACGATCGTCCCGTCGTCGATCATCCGATTGAAGCGCTTGTTGAAGTTGCTCTTGTCATAGCTCTGGCCCGCGACGGCCTCGAACACCCGACGCAACTCGGCCTTGGTGAACTCGAGCGGCACCAAGCTCGCTGCGATGCGCACCTCCAGCAGCAGGCGTTCGCGCATCGTCTGCAGCGCGCACGCCAAGATCTCCGCGTGATCGAAGGCCAGCTTGCGCCGTTCGACGTCCGCGACTGGACACCACTGGGCTGCTGCCGCATCGTCGCCAGCTCGCGTTCTCGTCAGCAGGTCGGCGGGCACCAACGCGAGGTAGCCGATCGAAATGACGCGCCCTCGGGGATCACGTCCGGGTCGGCCGAAGGCGCGGAACTGCTGGAGGAACACGTCCTCGGGGCGCAGCGCGGTCTCCTCTTGGAGCTCACGTGCCGCGGCTGCGTCCAGGCTTTCGCCCTGGTCGCCATCATCGCTCGTGTGAACGAAGCCACCAGGCAGAGCCCATCGGCCGCGGTGAGGGGGCTGGCCGCGTCGGATCAACAACACGCGGAGTTCGAACCCGACGATCGCGAGTACGACCATGTCGACGGTCACCGCCGGACGCGGATAGTCGTACGTGAAGCGGCCCGGACCACGCGGAACCACGGCGACGGCACGACTCACGGCTTGGTCACCCACTCGATGCCGGCGGCTCCGAGTTCAGTCGCAGAGCGCTGGGCCCCCGAAGCGCCACCGATGGCCGACGTCGCGAAACCAAGCACTCGTACGCGATAGCCCCGCTCTCGAAGGCCCTTGGCCGCGGCATCGACACAGTAACCGCCCGTGCAATACCCGAGCACGTCGAAGGTGACCTCGTCGGGGCCGCCCAAGGCCGCAACCAGAGCCTCGATGACTGGCGCCGCAGCGGCGTTCTCGAACAGCGAATAGACCTCTTTTTCGAAGTAGATCCCAACTCCGTCAACCGCCTCGGCGGCGAGAGCTCGGGCGTCGAGCTCACGATTGCCCATCCCCTTGCGCTGCTCGCCGACGACATTGCGCACCACCGTGTCGACGTGCTGCATCGGCACGAACCGTGTTCGCTCAGGAACGTCGTGAAACACCCGCAGCCAGCCGGGCGTGCCCTTGATGCAATGCGGCGCGAACGGCCCACCGTTGGTCTGGAATTCCCACGCATCGTGGGCATGCGAGTCGACTGAACCGATGATGGGTAGGGCGGCGCGCTGGGCCTGCTGGAGCACGCGCGCGATCGACATGCGCACGACGCTCTCGGCCGGAACGAAGAGACTCCCCTCAGGGAGCATGAAATCGCGCTGGGTATCGACGTCGACGATGACCGTGCTCATTTCGATCTCCTTGGTGTTCCCGGGTTTGGCAAGGACAACGGCGAAGCGGTACGAGTTCAGAGGTGCGGCGCCGCCGTACGCAGCCGCGCGACGAGTGAGGAGGTCTCGGGAGACAGCCGCACCACGAGCTCCGCTGGCTGCAGTGCCCGCGCCCGCCGCAGATCGAGCACGTTGCACAACCGTAGCTGCTCGAGCGCATCGGGATTTCCCGTCAACGCGACGTAGTTCTCGGGCACAGGCTCGCCGAATTGGCCGACGATCCCGACGGGTCCGTCGCCACGGAGCCGGCGCCAGGCTGCGGGTCGCCCCGGAACGCTCTGTTTGCCGACGCCGGCCTCGTTGCCGAACTTCATGCGCGGTTCGTTGCCGGTCTGACTGAGCTTGAAGACCGCGCTCACCCGGTCGCGAGTGAACGGGTTGGTCATCGGCGCAGCGACGATCGAGCCGCCATAGCCGTAGATCTGCGAGGCGGCGGGCCAGCCCGTAAAACCCCGCAGGCGCTCGAAGTGCAGGGTCGCGGCCAGGTCGAGGCCGTCCTCGAGAACATGCGTCGGCTCGAGCCCCTCCTCGCGCAGCAGCTCGCACGAATGGAGATACTGGATGAACTTGTTTCCGGAGTCGTAGCGGATGGCGCAGGCGTGGGGTCGCTCGTGCATCACTGCGACGGCCGCACGGATCCCCGATCCCATCGTGTCGAAGGTATCCAGCAAGTAGCTCGGCGGTGAGCTCCTCATGTCGCGCATGGCCTCGAACGCCGGCTGGTCCGCGCCCCACCGCTGGACGTGTTCATGGCCCATCGTGCCGATCGGTCGCATCCCGAGCTGCTGCGCGAGTGCGACGTGGCTCGTCCGCACGACGCCTTGCGCTCGGCAGGCCTCGACAGCCAAGCGGTGCTGCTCGAGGCACACCGCCGACCGCATGCCGACCTCGAACACGCGATCGGGATCGCCGACCGCAGTCACGAGGTCGCGGACGACCTCGCGAACTCGCGCGACGTAGTCGTCGTCTTCGCGCACGATCTCGACCCCCTCGAGCTCGGCAGCCGCGAGGGCAGCGGCGATGACCTCGGCATGTTGCGCACACGTAGCCGTGACCCACTCGACCGGGACACTGGCGCCGTCGAGCCCACGCAGCGCGGTGGCGAGCTGGATCGGATAGTTGAGCCACAAGAGCATCGGCTCCAACCACGACACCAGAAAGCTGGGCCCGGTGATCGTCAGGATCGGTTCGCGCTCGTAGACCCAGGCGCCCCGCGGAACCGCCTCGATGCTGATCCCACCTTGCACGGCAAGCGCGGCCTCCATCGCATCGGTCAGCCCGTAGCCATGCTGACGCGCAAAGTCATGGCCGTCCTGATTGCCCGCGACCGCCGCGAGCAACTCGCGTACACAAGCCTCGAGGTCGATGGGGACGTAGTGGAGTCCACCGCGTCGGAACGAGAAATAGAAGGTCTCTCGCCGTAGCGGAAAACCCGCCTGGGCCATCGAGAACTTGTACGCGTCGGTGGAAAGAACGCAGGTGGCAGTCACGGCTTACTAGTTCTATGACCACAATTGGCGCCGCTTGCACGCGCCGTTCCGAAAAGCCGCCTTTAGGGGTCCTAAAGCGCCACTTTGAGGGCATCTGCGCAATTGCGAAGGGGCCCCCCGACAAGTCGGGGCGCCCCAGTTTTCGCGCACATTCTCGGCCGGTGGCCGAGCCTTGGCTACTGCGGGATGACGCAGACGCCGACGGTCTCGTAGCCCGGAGGCGCCTGACCCTCCTCGTAGAACGGGGTGCACATCTGCCCCACGCCCATGCACATCGCGTCGGGATCGCTGGTGTCGCAGTACTCGCTGCAGCAACCCGTCGAGCCGGCGCAGTCTGGGACAGAGGTGGCATCGGCGCACCACAAGCCTGGATCGCAGACATTGAGGTACTCGCACGGATCTCCGAACGCACCCTCTTCGCCACCGGCGTCGGGCGAGCAGAAGAAGCCGTTGGGCTCCGGGTAGCAGGCTTCGCCCTCGGCGCAGTCCTGCAGAAGAGGATCACAGAACGGCAAGCACAGGATCAGGACACCGTTGTTCGTGATCGAACAACCCTGCTCGGGGTCGGGACAGATCGGGTTGGCTTCGTTGCCCTCGCAGAAGCCGACACAGACGCCCATGTTGGTCTCGCCGTTGACGTTCCAGCACATCGAAGCCAGTGCGCAGTCGTCGATTCCGCTGACACCGCTGCCCTCGACCGTGCAGGCGTCGCCGGGCTCGCCGGGATTCTCGTCCACCGGGCTGCAGCGGGTCGCATTCCATGAGCTGCCGCCGGCGTTGTCCCACGGCATGCACTTTTCGCCCTTCATGCAGTCCTGCGCCCAGATGTCGCATTCGTTGCTGACGCCAGCGCCGTCGGGATCGACGATGAACGCAGCACTCGAGGCGCCGCTCGGGTCGTCGCCCGTCGACGAGTCCGCGGCAGTGGTCATGCTGGCGTTGGTCGGATCGGTCTCTGAATCGGTCGTCTGCGTGGGATCGGTCTCCTCGGCCGAGTCCGTGCCAGGGTCCGACTCCGTGCCCGGGTCCGAGTCACTCGGATCCACCGTGGTGGAGGTCGGGTTGTCGTTGCTCTTGGGTTCACCGCAGCCCGCGCCGATCAAGAGCAGCGTGACCGAAGTGACGACGAACCCGCCGTGAAGGATCGAAGACGTTCGCATATCCTGCACACTAGGCCAGTCGCATCGCCCAAGACAGCCAAATCCAACAAGACGCAGTTTTGCAGCGCGAACGGCGTTCAGACGCGCTATAGCGAGACGGTCCAGATGGCGTCAAGACCGCGCGTCAGTTTCGGGCGTGTTCCGTGGAGCAAGCTGCAACAGTGTGCAGCGATGTACGTCTTGGGAGCACCCAGGTGCCAATGGCGACCCCAATGCGCGTGATGCCGACGATCCATCCCTGCTTCGCGACCCTCTTGTTGCTCGCAAGTGCCTGCGCCGGCGCCGAGATGGGAGGACGCGCGAGTGGTGCCGACGACATCGGCAACTCGGGACTCGAGAGCTCGGAGGGCACGGTGACCGCGGCAGACGGCTCGGTGACCGCTGCGGGTTCGACCACGGACAGCGACGACTCGGGCGACGATGCCCCTTCGAGCCTGGACGCCTCCGCGACCGATCCGTCCGACACCGATCCGTCCGACACCGATCCGTCCGACACCGATCCCTCGACGACCGATACCGGCGCGACCGATCCCTCGACCACCGATGCCTCCGTCAGCGACACCGATCCGTCGACCACCGACGGTGGGACCAGCGACGACGGTGCAACGACCGACACCGCCGCACCCGATGCTGTCGATCTCTCGGGCTATGTGCTGCTCCAGGCCAACTCGTTTCGCGAGATCGTGTTGCCCGAGGGAACCATCGTGCCCGCAGGTGGAGTGGTCGTGGTCGGCCGTAACGCGTCGCCCGGCACGTTCCAGGACTTCTGGGGCGTCAACTGGGGTGACGACGTCGTCTACGTCGAGGGCCTCGACGACTTCCCGGTCATCAACGGCGCCGAGACCTACACCTTGCTCGACGCGGCGCGCAACGTGGTCGACGGACCCTCCCCCGCACTGACGGTTGCGACGTCGGCGGCCCGAGTCGACGCGACGCTCTCAGGCAGCGACGCATCGGCCTGGGAGGTCGCGGTGGCACCGAACTCCACCGCGGTGCCCGGGCTGAGTGCCGCCACCGGGGGAACCTCTGGTGTGCCGTACATCTCCGAGTATGCCGACACCACAGGTAACGGTAACTTCGACTTCGAGTTCGTCGAGCTGCACATACCGCTGTAGCGAGGTGACTAT
>CANLQR010000209.1 GCA_947492135.1 Deltaproteobacteria bacterium
TGCGACAGCACCCACTCGAGCCGCTGGGCAAAGTTCGGCACCTTCTCCAGCATCCCCGGATCGAGCACCTCGACCGCGCACATCGGAATCAGACCGACCAGCGAACGCACCCGCAAGGGGATCCGGCGTCCATCGGGCAGGCTCAGGACGTCGTAGTAGAACTTGTCTTGGTCGTCCCACAACCCGACGCCGTCGTTGGCCAGCGTCATGGCCTCGGCGATGTGCAAGAAGTGCTCGAAGAACTTGGTCGCGACGTCCTCGTACACCGGATTGTGCTGGGCCAACTCGAGCGCGATGCGCATCAGGTTGAGGCTGTACATCGCCATCCAGCTGGTGCCATCGGCCTGATTGATGAACCCACCCGTGGGCAGCGGCGCGCTGCGATCGAACACGCCGATGTTGTCGAGCCCGAGGAACCCACCCTGGAAGATGTTCCGCCCCTCGTTGTCCTTGCGGTTGACCCACCACGTGAAGTTGAGCATCAACTTGTGGAACACACCCTCGAGGAACGCCAGATCGCCGGCGTCACCGCGATGCTTCTGGTCGATCTTGAAGACCCGCCAGGCCGCCCACGCATGCACCGGTGGGTTGACGTCGTCCAAGGCCCACTCATAGGCCGGTAGCTGCCCCGAGGGATGCATGTACCACTCGCGGGTGAGCATCACGAGCTGCGACTTGGCGAACTCGGGGTCGAGCACCGCCAGCGGGAGGCAATGGAACGCGAGATCCCAGCTCGCGTACCACGGGTACTCCCACTTGTCCGGCATCGAGATGATGTCGGCGTTGTTGAGATGGCGCCAGTTCTTGTTGCGGCCGGATTTTCGCTGGTTCGGTGGCGATGGCTGTTGGGGGTCACCCTCGAGCCAGCGCCGCACGTCGTAGCGATAGAACTGCTTGGACCAGATCATCCCCGCGAAGGCTTGGCGCTGGATTCGCCGGGCATCGTCATGCGCAAGGTCGGCCTGGAGGTCGTGGTAGAAGTCGTCGGCTTCGGCTCTGCGCTGATCGAACAACGCGTCGGTGTCGGCCAGCGGCGCGGTGAGTTGCCGCGGCGACAGCCGCATGGTCAACGAGACCTGGGCGCCCGGCGCAACCTCGAACCGTCGATACGCGCCGAACTTCGTGCCCGCCGGCTCGCGCGCCAATGCCTCCAATCGACCCTCGACGATCGCCTCATGAAACGCGTCCTTGAACGGCCCGGGCGCATCGTGCTGCCCGAACAACCGCGCGACGTTGGTGTCGTTCTCGCAGAACATCGCCGACGCTTGGGGCTCGAAATACAGCCAGCACGGCCCCAGACCGAGGTCGTTGACGCGGACCGTGCCGGGCGCGACGAGCTCCATGCTCGGGCGTCCGGCCCCGGTCTTCCATGACCAGCGATTGCGAAAACATGCCTGCGGCAACAGGTGCAGCTCGGCGCGCTCGGGACCTCGATTGATCGCGCGAACCCGCATCAACACGTCGCCGGGCGAGGCCTGCACATACTCGACGAACACATCGAAATAGCGGCCCTCGTCGAACACTCCGGTGTCGAGGAGCTCGTACTCGGGCGCGCCGCGATCCCGTCGGCGATTCTCCTCGACGAGCCCGGCATACGGAAACTCGGCGTGGGGATACTTGTAGAGCATCGCCGCCCACGCGTGCGAGGGCAGCGCGTCGAGGTAGTAGTAGAGTTCCTTGACGTCTTCGCCGTGATTGCCCTCGGCGTTGGTCAGGCCGAACAGGCGCTCTTTGAGAATCGGGTCGCGCCCGTTCCACAGCCCGAGCGACAGACACAGCCGCTGGCGGTCGTCGCTGAAGCCGGCGATGCCGTCCTCGCCCCAGCGATACGCCCGCGATCGGGCGTGATCGTGGGGAAAGGCTTCCCAGGCGTTGCCTCCAGCGCTGTAGTCCTCGCGCACCGTTCCCCACTGGCGCTCGCTGACGTACGGCCCCCAGCGTTTCCACGCGGCGAGGTGCTCGGCGTCGTCGGCGAGTCGACCAAGCTCGACGTTGCGATGCGCCCGGTCCCGCATTATTCAGGCCCGGAGGGCCGTGAAGACAATTTGTCGGGCTCGAGCAACCGCTCGATGCGGAGCAGCTCGCCGGTACCCCAGGCCTGGAACGGGGCGCCGCGTGGGGTGTGCGGTGGCTCGGCGTCGCAGATCTCGGACACGTGGCCCAGGCCTGCGGTGCCAAGGTGGGCGCGAAGCGGCGCGAGGAATCGCTCGCGCGCCGTCGCACGGTTTGTCGGGGTGTTGCCGTGAACCCGGAGCCAGGCCTCGACGAAAGGCCCGAGCAAGTGCGGCCACACCGTCCCTTGGTGGTAGGCGCTGTCGCGCTCGTACACGCCTCCGCGGTAGTGGGGCGCGTAGCCTGGCTCGGCTGGCGCGAGGCTGCGCAGGCCCAGCGGCGTCAGCAAGCTGTGCTCGACCGCGTTGACCACTGCCAGCGCCCTGGCCCCGTCGATGAGCGCGATGGGCAACCCGCCAACCGCGTAGATCTGGTTGGGCCGCAGGCTCGAATCGTGACGCCCGCGCTCGTGATCGACATCGATGACGTCGTAGAGAAAGCCGCGCTCTTCGCAGAAAAATCGCCCGAACGCCGCACGTCCGCGCTGCGCCGCTGCGGCCAGCGTCGGCCGATGGCGGGCCGCGAGCGTCAGTAGGTTGAGCCACAGCGCCTGGATCTCGACCGGCTTGCCGATGCGGGGGGTCACCACCCAGCCATCGATCTTCGCGTCCATCCACGTCAGCTGCAGCCCGGGCTCTCCCGCGGCGACGAGGCCATCGTCGTCGACGTGGATATGGTGCCGCGTGCCCGCGAAGAAGCCATCGATGATGGCAAAGACCGCCGCCAGCAATCCGTCGCGACGCTCGGCACCAAGCGGTCGGCCCGCTGTCACGCACGCCTCGATGAGCTCGCAGGCGACCACGCCGAACCACAGCGAGGCGTCGACGGAGTTGTACTCGGGCGTGGTGCCGCGATCGAGCAGGCGGTTGGGCAGCATCCCCTGTGACACGGTATCGACCCAGCCCTCGAGCAAGGCGGCGGCTTCGTCGAGCCGACCGGTGGTCAGACACAGCCCGCGCATCGCGATGAAGGTGTCGCGCCCCCACTCGCCGAACCACGGATAGCCAGCGATGATCGCGGGCATCCCGTTCCTGCGCACGATGTAGCTCTCGCGGGCTTTGACCCGCGGATCGCGGCGACGGTCGGCCTCGATGCGCCGCCATCGGGATTCCAGAGCCGCGGCACCGGACTGACTCGCCGCACCGGGCACCACCGCGCCAAGCTCTGCGGTGGCGGCCTCGGTGCCCATGATCAACACGGCCCGTTCGGAGCCGAGCTCGAACGAAAACTCTCCGGGCGAGAACACATCCTCGCGATCGGGCAAGCCGCGCTCGCGCTCCTCGCCGTAGAGCACGCGATGGAACCACTCTGGCGCGTGCTCATAGGTGCCCGAGCTGACCGCCGCGACCCCGGGCACGCCGTCATAGGGGGCCCAGATCAGCTGCTGGCCGCGCATGGCGACGCCCGTCGACAACGCGTCGTTCATCGCATGCAACGCGTGCGGATCTCGGGGGCCCAGCAGCGGTCGCACGCGCAAGAACGCAGCGCCTCGGCCGAACTCTCGCGACCACGCGCACACGACTGCGGCGTGTCCCCGCGGCACGAACAGCTCAGCGACCACGCGCGTGCCATCGGGAAGATCGAAGCGCCATCGCGGCCACGGCTCGGCCGTGAACTCGCGCAGGTGGGCCACGCCGTCGGGATACACGACGTCGCCGTCGTAGACGTTGGTGCTCAGCGCATAGCTGCCGGTTTCGGTCTCGACCCAGACCTCGGTGCCCTGCACCAGCAGATAGCGATCCGCAGGCGGCTGGGTCGCGACGAGCAGCGCACCGTGGTAGCGGCGGGTTCTGATGCCCAGCGCGGTCCCCGAGGCAAACCCACCCAGGCCGTCGGCCTCGAGCCACTCGAGCGCGAGCGCGGCGTTGCCATCGATGTCATACGCGCCACCCGCCCCGGGGATCCCGGGCTCGACTCGGAGCATCGCGCGGTCGAGCACTGAAGACATGGCGTACGCGACGACGGTACCTGCTGTTGCGGAGTTTCGCTAGGCCACCAGGCCCCATCGGAGGGTTCGATTCGGCAACACCTCGTCGATCAACTCACCTAGCCCGCCTCCGAAACTGCAGCCTGCCCTGCCGCTTTTCGGCGAGGGCCTAGTATGCGGCCGGCGTTGGACCGCCGGCACCCACTGCGACCAGTCGAGGCGGGCGATCCTGATGGACGAACGTCGTCGTCAGGATCACCGCGGGCGCTTCGTCGAGCGCCATCCGAACGATGCGCTGGGGGGACTCTTCATCGCTGCCGCTCGGCAGGATCTCCATGCCGAAGAGCGTGCCGTCTGCCGCCAGCGCGTAGTCCATGCGCCCGATGCCTGCCTCGCCGACGTCGTGCGCGTATGCGCCGACGAGCGTGACACCGTTCCCGTCGATGCGGGCCTGCTCGGTCGTGATCGTATCGCCGCGCGAGACCTGCACCGCCGCGAGGAGCGCTCCCGCTACCGGTCGGACCGCGAGGTGTTCGACCGCGTCGACATCGCCTGGGATCGGAATCGGTTGCAGCACATACTCACCCGCCACCTCGACGGAGTACCCACTCATCGTGAACGGCTCAGCCTTGAAGATCTTCCGGTCGCCCACGAGCCCGACGAGGTACTGGTGGACGTCCACGCCCGCCACCTGCGGCGCGTTGAACCACGGACCGCCGCAACTCGCGTACACGTGAACATCGTCGGTGAGCAGCACGCGCGGGTCGTCGGCACGACAGGTGATGGTGGGGCTTTTCATGATGCGGCCGAGTTCCTCGTCGTTGTCCTCTCCGTCGAGCGCCGGGACCCAGAGTTCGCTGTTCGGCCCGTTCGGCTCCATCCAATCTTGGTGCACGCGCCACACATCAGGTCCTCGCAGCGTGAGTAGGCTGCCGTCCTGCGGGTCGAGCCGAATGCGATCGCGGAACTGCTCACGAACGGCGCAGAGGGTCGACGGGTCCTCGAGGTCAGTGAGGCTGGTGTAGGCGATGAACTCCAAGGGGGTCTCGATGAGGTAGACGCGATCGGGGTCGAGGTTGCAGTGCTCGTCGGGGGCGCCGGCCTGGGGGCCGCGGGGCGCGGTGGTGCTTGAGGAGTCGGCGTCGGATGCCTCGTCGTTGGAGGAGCAGGCGACGTGCAGGATCGCAAGCAACTGCATCGCCCAAGCGCGACCGAGCTGCCGAGTCCAGATGAGTGGGTCAGCGCGTTTCATCGAGGGTTCCCTCTACGAAGTCAGCGAAGCTTTGTATCAGCTCGACGAGATTGAGCGGGCCGCCGCTGGCCCTGAACTTCCCATCGGTGATGTCGAGGTTGATCCAGTCGTGTTCCGAGCGCTCCCGGAAGATACGTGCCAAGACGCGACCCTCGAGGTCCGTACCGACGAGCGACACTTCCATGTACCAGCCGGGGTTGTCTACCGTGTCGATCTTGATCCCGTGCTCGTGCTCCCAGTCGCCATCGCACTGCGACGCGTACCATTCCATGAGCCACTGAATCGGGTTCATCAGCGGCGCGCTCACTTGGGAATCTCCTCGGGGTACGCTGGACGTACCCCGCCGGGAACGCCGCGCCCTTGCACGTGCGGCGTTGGCACGGGCTCGCCCGTCGCCTTGTTGATGTGACTCTTGCCACGGAGATCAAACCGCTTCACGAGGTCGAATCCAGATGGGTTGCGCGCGTTCCGGGTCCACTCGCCATACCCGGTGACTCTACCACTTGCGTCGACCTTGAACGTGCTGTGGTCACCGACTGCACTCGCATCCGATCCGAGGTGGTTCTTGCCTCGTCCCGTCTTGACGCCGACTCGCGGGGTCGGCGATGGTCCCGGTAGCGCGTTCGCGCCGATACTCACTGCAACCCCGATGACATCCCCGGCGTCGACCTCGCCATTCGCCGCCGCCACAATCGTGTCAGCGATGTCGATCCCCAAGTTCACGGCGGCTCCGTGCGGCGTGAAGTCGGCGATGGCGAGCCCGATCACGGCCGCATCGTCGAACCTCCTGCCGAGCGCCACAAGGTTCTCCAGCACCTCGTTGCGCTTTGCGGGGTACAGCCGCGCGTTGTACTTCTCCCGGTAGTCGCGCACCTCGTCTTCCGCGAGCGAGTAACCGGTCACGTGCATGTAGCGCGTGCCGATGCCCTTGAGCTCCACGCGGACCCAGCCGTTGCCGACGTTGCGAGCGTGCACCCCGGACTCCTGATCAGGACCGAGTCCCCAGAAGCCGGCCGCGGTGTCGCGCCAGCCGACCCCTGGCGACACACCATCCGAGTAGACGATCGTGATCTGCACCATCAGATCGCCGCCCTCGATGCAGGCGCCGTCTACACCGAATCCGCCGGGATCTCCGACGACCTGGTTGTTGATGTACGGGTCGCGCGCCCAGCCCGACGGATCGGTAAACACGAGCGGCCGATTTCCAACGTAGCTGTACCGATTCCAGGCTTGCGGATCCGAAGCATCCGTCAATACCGGATCGGCGCTCGTGAACCTCGCGATTCGCGGATCGTACATGCGCCCGCGCATGTCGATCAGCGACACGTCGAGGCGGGCTCGGTGACCCGTGAAGCCGAGCCCGACCGCGCTCGTGTCGCTCTCAGTCGCGAAGATACTCCAGTCGGTGGCCCTGCGCGCCGCGCCCCACACGTCGTGCGAGAGGCGGCGATAGACGCCGCCGGCGGAGTTGCTCAGCACGCCGGTTGAACCGAGGGCGTCACCATGGATCGCGTACGTGTTGGTGGTCCACGCGCCACCGTTCTTGATCCGCTCGATGCGGGCGACAGGTACCCCGCCGGCCATCACGTGGTAGGTGAGTGAACTCGATGCGGCGCCCTGCAGCTCGCGCTCGAAGAGTGAACCGACGGAGATGGTCTGCGCGGGGCCCGACGTCCGGCGCGCCCGATTTCCGAGCGCGTCGTAGGTGAAGGCGAGCGACGTCGCCCCCGAGACCGCGGTACGTACCTTGTCCAGCGCACTATACGTGAGCGACCGTGGGCCCTGGGACAGGACGTTGCCCTGGCCATCATGGAAGACCGACGCGGTGCCGATCAACGTCACCTTGCCATCGCCGTCATAGCTGTACGTCGCGCTGTTGCCGGCACCGATGGCGTCAGACTTCGTCCGGATGTTGCCGAGCGCGTCGTAGGTCACGAGCTGATTCTTCCTTGCGAGCGCCCCCTGGTAGACCTGAGCCCCTGTGAGACGCCGCCCGGTGTCGTACGTGAACTGCTCTCGCTGATTGTGCTGCTCGTCCTCGCGCCAGTTGAGCTCGCCGTCGCTCCTCCACGAGTACTCTAGCTGCTGGAGGTTCGTTGCTGCGCTCGACGTATCGATACGCAGTGGCGAGCCACGCGTAGGGTGCCACTGGCGCACCGTGTTGGCGCCGCCAAACCGGCTCTCCGTGAGGACGTGGTCGCTCGGATCCGCCGACCGCCACGCCCACAGAAGCGCGTTTCCGGCCGTGTTGCTCACGGCACGCATCCGCCCCGTCGCGTCGTACTGCATGCGCACGCGGAACGTCGGCTCGCCGTCCACCGCTGGGTATGCGAGCTCGAGAAGCTGTTCGCCAGGCCCCCACACGTACTCGAACACGTAGTCGTCCGGTCCACTGTTGCTGGGAACAACCGTGTGCTCGAACCGCGGGCGTGCGAAGCCGTCGTAGGTCCGGGTTGTGACAACGCCATCGGAGCTCGTCTCACTCGAGGGCATTCCCGGGCGCTCAGCGTCCCAGACGAACATAGCGACGCCGTCGTCGTCCGTGCGCGATGTGACCCGTCCGAGCCCGTCGAGCGCATACGTCGTCGCATCGCCGTTGCCGTCGACGCTGTTGATCAGCTCGCCGAACGGCGTGTAATCGAAGGTCTTCGTTCCCCAGCCGGAATCGACCTGGCTGCGCAGGCGCCCAGCGTCATCATACGAGTACTCAGCGACCGGCTGGGGGCCGATCGCGCCAAAGGCACAGTTGCGTTGGGCCGACGCCACGTCCCCGAACGCGGCGTGAACGAAGCACACCGTGATCCCGTTGGCGTCCACGCTGCGCACGAGCCGGCCATCACCATCGAACTCAGCCCGCGAATCGTGGCCGTTGATGTCCGTGGTCGTTACCCGGGTCGAAGCAGCCAGGCCCGCGTCCTGGGCAAAGTGGGCGTAGGTCGTTTGCGCGAGGACCGAGCCATCTGCAGCGATGCTCCGGACTGGACGTGCGAGTGCGTCTCGCTCGAAGCGTTCCCATCCAGCGGGCTCTTGCACGGTGCCATCAGGCAGCGACAGCACCCACTGCGGAACGCTGCGCTCGTTCACCTCGCCATGGATGTCGTAGCGGGTGCGTTGGTAGACCTCGACACCCGAACCGATCGTCGGTGGAATCACGGCAGGGACCGCGAGGGCGCCCCGCCAGACTTGGAGCACGGGTTGGCCGACGCGGTTGAAGTGCGTGACGACGCGCTGGCCGGCAGTCTGCGCGATGTCGATGCGCATCGCGACGCCGGGCACCTGCGGCCACCCCGCCTGTGCGCCCGCGAGATACGTCGTCGTCGTCGGAGCGCCGTCGCTCGCGCCCAGCGGCGTCGCGAGGCGATCCTTGCGCGTCTGACGATAGAACCCGTCATAGCGATAGATCTTCGTGATCCCACCGGGCTCGACCATCGCGCGGACGGCCCCGGATGCTACGTCGTGCACGACATGACTGACATGCCCGATCGGGTTCGTGACACGCAGTGGATGCACCCCTTCCGCGTCCCAGTCCGTGATCGTCACGCGCGGCTGCCCAACCGCCCCGACCGTGCTCGAGTGCCACACGTTGCCGTGCCCTTCCCGCTGTACAGTCGTGGTGAGCTTCAGCTCGGGATCGCCAGGGTGCGTGACCACCGTGTTGACCGCGCTGGTGGAAACCGCGTAGGTAAAGTCCGTCGTGCGCGTCTTGCAGTCCCCGTAGTAGGGGCAGCTCTCGACCTCGACGCGCTCGACCTGCCCCAGCAACCATTGCGCAGTGTCGTGGGTGACCCCGGACGCGCGCATCTCGACGCGCTCGCCGAGCTCGGCTTCGTCGACGGACTCGAGCACGGTCCCGAGTGCATCCCGCTCCTCCGTATGCACACGCTCGGCGTGGGGCGTCAGTCCATCGAGCTCATCGGAGTCCCAAAAATCCCCTGGGGTGGCAGCATGCGCATAGTTCCGGACGCGCGTCTCGGAAGCATGTGTCAGCGCGGTCTCGCCGCCGATGAGGGCCGTTGGGACGCGCTTCCAGGCCCATTCCGTCCGCTGGATCTCGGCCGTGTTGATCGGCGCGACATAGGTCACCTCGATCCTCTCGAGCGGGCGACCTGCCGCCGGATAGTCGTCGATCGCGACGTCATAGTCGGTCGAGTACCGCGTCCAGCTGACACGGGGCACTTGCTCCCCCTTTGCTCGAACTTCCTCGAACCCGAGCATCCCACGACCGCGTCGATCGAGGACGCCACCGCTGTACTCGAAGCTCGTGCAGTCATTCGGGCCCTCCTGGCCGTACCCTTCCGTCCGCGCCTCGACACACATCCTGTTCGTAACCCACGGTGCTCCCGGGAGTGGCACGCGAGGGCCCGACAGCGCAAACTGATTGCTCGCATCGACGGTTTTGTAGTCGAACGTCGTCTGCCGCCCGAGACCATCCACAATGCCGACAACGTGCTCGCCATCGTTCGGCGCGCCGGGGGCGTAGATGTTCGCGACCGTGACCCACTCGGGGCCACCATCCTCGATGAAACCGACGAAGAGGATTCCAGGACGCTCGAGGTCCGGGGCCACGGTGAACGTGCGCACGCGCTCGGCAAGCTCGAAGGCCGCTTCCCAGCCCGCGTCACTCGAGTAGGCGGGCCATCCGTCGGGCAGGTTGGTGTTTCTCGCCGCGAAGGTTCCATCCCCACGCGACGCAAGGAGTGTCCACCCGCCGTTCTCGCCCGACGAAGGCAGAACAAGGTCCATCAGGCCATCATCGGTGACGTCCATCACCTGGCTTCCGGCGAAGTTCAACCAGAGATTCGCGTGCGCGATCCCCTGGAACTCGTGCACCACGCCACCGTCGATGTACGCCTCGCCGGTGTTCTGCCAGAGACGAATCACGGCGTCGCGGTGAATCGCGACGTCGTCGTCGCAGACGTGTGGTGCCGCCCATTCCAAAGGATTGACGCCGGTGAGGTCGGGTCTCAGGTCGTCGACGATTGCGGCCTGCGCCGCGACGCCATCTCCTGCCGCGAGCTCGAAGCGGAGCACGTCCACAAGGCCGTCGCCATTGACATCAACCTGGCGATCGAGCCCGAGCCCTGCGCCATACACGGGCAGGTCGACCAAGTCGTACGCGATTCCGTTTCGACACTGTCGGTCATGCCACCGCTGGTAGCGATCACGCGGCAGCACGCTCGGCAAAACGGAGGACGCCTCCGTCGCGAGGTCGAGCTCCAGCCGCGAATACGAGTTACGCTCCGCATCGTCGATGGGCTCTCCATCCTCGTCGTAAGCCGGGATCACTAGAAGTCGCTGCGCGCCCGTGGCGAGCGGCGCGACCGCCAGCTCGTCGTGCACCGAGCACGCAATGTCCGTCGGGTGGAACGTGAACGGAACCGCCGCGCCCATGCCGTCGCTCTCCGCGCGCATGAGTACCCATCGGCTGTCGAGCGCGGAGTCACCGCGGCAGAGCCACGCATCGGTCGCGAGATCCGCGTCGTGATCGATGACGACCATCGAGTAGGTTCGCTCGCCGGACGGGTCCGGCACGTCGTTGTTAATGACGTCGATGACTTGATCGAAGGCGTAGTCCAGCGGGGTGCTCTGCCCGTACGAGATCCAGAATCCCTGCGCGTAGAGATAACCATCCGCGTCGAGATCGACCGCGTTGCCGAACGGCGTTCGCGGCGTGAGTATGTCCGACAAGCGGTTTCCGTCCGCGTTCACTACCGCCGCGGTCATCGGCGGCTGGACTCGCGCGATCTCTGCAGCCACCGGCAGCCCGAGCCCGTTCCCGATCTCAGCGTCGAGGTAGCTGGGTAGCGCGGGCGGTGGCGGCAGCGCGAGATCGTAAGAGAACCCCACGAGCCTCGGCCTCCACAACATCGTGGGGGTGGTGCCGGTGCCGTCGCGATGCAGCAGTAGCTCGTGCTGAAGATCGCCGTCCATGTCGGTGACCATGGCACCGCGCATGCTGACAAGGACCTCTGCTATCGCCTCGAGATCGAGCCCGAACTGGATGTCTCCGTTGTAGTCGACCGGGCTGCTCCCCCAGTCCTCGTCTGGTGGTTCGCCCCACTCGAACGTCGTCGGGGGCATGCAGACGCTGGCGGCACTGCACATCCGCAGGCTCGTCAGTTGGCTGCGCTCCGCGTCACCTGCCGTGGCGTAGGCGAGTCGGTAGCTGCGAACCACGGCGCCCGCTGGGCCCCTCGCAGTGATGCGCGTCAGTCGGGTAGTCACGCGCTGCCGCGCACCGAACCACCACGTATCGAGTTCGTCGGGCCTCGCGGCGTAGTCCAGCGTCAGCTCGCGACGAGTATTCGCGGCCCCGGTTCCGCCGTAGCGGATCGTCCGCAGCCGCATTTCGCCGGGCCCGGTGGGGAGTGCAGTCGGGAAGTCGTAGCTGTAGTCGATTGTGTTCGAGAAGCGGTCTCGGCGCTGGGAGAGGCCCCAGACGTACGGCTGCGCGAATCCAGTATTGGGCCCACGCCACTGGGTCGCCGCCGCCGTCCCATAGACGACGATGTGACCGCCCGCGTGGAACGCCTCGAAGTAACTGCTGACAGTCGAGATCGGCGCGTGCTGGACGATCCGAACACTCGGGTCGTTGGCGAGTCGGTAGTGCGCGCCGTCGAGGCCATACGAGCCGATTTCCAGCACCAGGCGATCTCCCCCCAGGCACAGCGCGTCGTCATTGGTCCAGCCGATCGAATCCGCGGCCCCGTCGTCGATGATGGTGCGCTGGCACCGGCGAATGCTCGAGATACCACCCAGGGCGAAGCCCATGCCGAGCGGCCCGTTACCCCGATCGCTCGAGTAGTTGATGGACAACTCCGGAGTCATACCGGCGACGCCCGGCGCGGCGTCGATCGGGACGGTCCACGTCGCGTTGCCGCGCGCGCCGACGTCAACGACGCCGGGGAGCGT
>CANLQR010000210.1 GCA_947492135.1 Deltaproteobacteria bacterium
TGTCCGCACCCGACATCGGCGCCACGAGGGCGTGCTAGTCTGATCGCGGCATGCCCGACGCGCGCCGAGTTCATCGCTACACCTACGCGGACTACGTCGCGCTCGAGCTGCACAGCTCGACCAAACACGAGTTCCTCGACGGTGAGATCTACGCGATGGCGGGTGGTTCCGAAGAACACTCGGCGCTCGCCGCCGCGGTGCTCCGCGCCCTCGGCAACGCAATCGGCAGCCGACCCTGCCGCGCGCACACGTCCGACCTGCGCATCTACGTCGAATCCGCCGGCCTCGCGACGTTCCCGGATGGCTCGGTGATCTGCGGGCCACTCGCGCCCCATCCGCCGGGCCCAGACGCAACCGCCCTCAATCCCAGCGTGCTCCTCGAGGTGACCAGCGATTCCTCGCAGGAGTACGACACAGGCGCGAAGCTCGAGTTCTACCGGACGATTCCGTCCTTGCGCGAGTTCATCGTGGTGTCGCACAGGGAGCGACGGATCACCGTGCACTACAGGCAAGGCGACGATCACTGGGGCTCACGCGTGGCGATCGCCGGCGGACGTGTGGCGCTCGACAGCCTCGACTGCGAGCTGATCGTCGACGAGATCTACCGCGGCAGCGCGATCGTGTAGTCCGCGACCACCCCTGAAGCTCGATTCTTCGGACCCGCCCGTGGTGTCGTCGGACGACGCGCCGGTCGTGTCATCCGACACCGGTCGGATGGGCACGCCGTCGGGCCAGGTTACGCACGCGTCGCGGTTCCAGTGCTCGAAGTCGGGTTCCGTATCGACGATCTCGCGAGTCGCTCGTCCGGCGGCGGAAGATCTGTCATCGCACGTCCTTCGCGCAGCGGAAGCCCAGCGTGGGGTAGCGATCGAGCGGCGGATGGAACTCGCGATGCGTTGTCTGCAGCGGCACCGGGTCGCGCTCGTTGCGAAGGACGTGACCCCCGCGTGCCACGCGGAGCTCGCCCACGGTCGACGAGGTCCACTCGGCCACGCCGTCGGCGAGATCGTGGATGCCGTGCTTGCTCTGCCACGCGGGCCTGGTGCCGACCAGGATCGGCCAGAAGCGCGGGAAGCCGTCGACGGTCTCGCTGGGCTCGCGGTTGCCCCACGGGTAGCGACGCGCCTCGGTGCCGCCGCGCGCCGCCCATTCCCACTCCCACTCGCTGGGCAATCGCTTGCCGAGCCAGCGACAGTACGACTCGGCATCGATCGCGGACACGCAGTGGACCGGAGTATCGGCCTTGACGCTTTCGCTGCAGCTGCTCTCGCGTCCGCCCCAGCTCGCCCTGGTTCGGTGCACGCAACGTTGCGCCCGCGTGCACGCCGAGTAGTCCGAGATCGTCACCTCGAACACGTCGAGCATGAAGTCGCTGACGCGGTGGCGGCCGAAGCTGCCGCCGGGGATCCGCACCATCTCGGGCGCATCCGTGACCACCGCAGGCGCGGCCGCGACGGCGACGGCCGCTGCGCGCGGAGCGACGGACGCTGCGCGCGGAGCGACGGACGCGGGCCCCGGGCGCGGCGGCGTGGTGGGGGTGCTGCTGCTGCGTTCGCACGAACCGCACAGCGCCAGCGCGACCACGAGGGCGTGGCGTACGTTCATCGGCACGCCTCGCGGACGTCGCTCGCCACTACCGGCGCACCATACGACACGGCCTTGGTCGTCGTCGAGCGCGCTCGCTTTGCGTCACTCGGCCGCGCCGGCGTCCGCGTGCCTGGGTGCGATCACCTCCGCGTCCGGCGCGTCCGGCGCGTCCGGCAGGTAGTCGGGCGGCCAGAAGCGCTCGCACCACCTTCGATACTCGATGATCGGCCCATCGTCGGGCAGCGGCTTGGGGTTGGGCAGGAACCGTCGGTTGGTCCAGATCATCTCGTCGCCGTCGAAGTCCTTGGTCGCGACGGCGAGGAATACCCGCGACAGCACCTCCTCGAGGCCCCCGCCCAGCAGGCGCCGCGCCAGCCGGTTGAGCGGGCTGTCGATGGTATGGCGCACGCAGTTGGCGACGCGGATGTGGCAGTCGGTCTCGTTGATCGGCGTGATCATGATGATGCTCATGATCTGCAGGCCGCCCTGAGCCGGCGTCAACGTGGCGATCGAGATCGCCAGGCCGGGGCCGAGGACGCGGACGTCGAAGTGGAACGGGCTCGCGTAGCTGCGACCGAGGCGTCGCACGAGCGCGTTGGGGCTCTGCGCGCCCGCGCGCCAGGTCATCTGCATCACCGCCGAGAAGGTCCCGTCGACGTCCTCGCCGGGCGCCTTCTCCACCGCCCGCAGATCCCACGCGTGCACGGCGTAAAAGTGCTGGATGTCGATGATGTTCTCGGTGGGGAAAAAGACGTTGGTCGGCGCGAGCCGCCGACCGGCGTTGGTGACCGGCGTACTCCAGCCGTCGAAGAAGCCGGGCTCCGCGAAGCGCAGCGGGCGATCCGGGCGTCGGCGATCGGCGCCGTGCCAGACGAAGATCGACGCCGCCGCCTCGTGCACCGTCCACGGCACGGACTTCAGGTGCCGCAGGTTCCGGGCATCCTTGACGAACTCCCCTTTGACGCACTGACCGTTGCCGTCGAAATGCAGGGCGTGGAACGGGCAGCGCACACAGCCGTCGATCACTCGGCCACCCACGCCGCGATGGGCCCCGAAATGCGGGCACGTTGCGTCGAGCACGACGACCTCGCCCGCTGCGTCGCGGAACGCGATGAGCTCGTTGCCCATGAACGTGAAGTTGGTGACCTTGCCGGGCACCACTTCGCTCGACCGCAGCGGCGAGAACCAGTCGTGCACGTACTGCGGCGGGGGCTGCATGTACCGCTTGGTGGCCATTGCCCGGCATCCTAACAGCCCGCGGCGGTGCGGCGAGAGCAACCTTCGAGGGATCGGGCGGGATCGCAGCATCTCGCCGACGACCTCGAGGAAGCCGGACACCTTGCGCGGAGGCCGGCGGCCCCCCGGCCAGAGCGCCCACCAGTCCGAAATCTGGCGGTGAGCGACCATGTCGGCCTCGATGACCACCTCGCTCCCGGGGCCGGCGCTCGAGGGGCTTGCAGGCCGAGACGGCGCGCACCATCTGGGTGCGCCCGAACCCGAACTGGGCGCGCGCGAACCCGAACCCGAAAGCGGCTCAGCCGGATCCGGCATTGGTGACGAAGTCCTCGGTGACGGCGGCGTGGCACGCCTCGTAGGACGTCGTCGAACCCAGCGCAGTGAGCTCCGAGCAGCGGTCGTGGCGAAGGCAGTCCAGCACGCGCACCCGACCGTCTGTGCCGTCCCTTCGCGCAGCCGGCAGCGACGAGGCCGACCACGAGCAAGGCTCCGAGGCGAGCGAGGAAATGGCGAACATTGTTCCCAGTGGTCATGTCCCGGAAACCCCACCAGTAGCGGGAAGCATCACCGCCTGCAGCGATTCGCTTCGTCGGGTAGGATTCCCGCCGCCGTGGACGACGCTACCTTGCTGATGCGCTGACGCGACGGGGACAACGCCTCTGGGGAAGCGCTGTTCGAGCGCCACTACGACCTCGTGATGCGGTTTCTGTCACTCCCCCCACCCGAAAGTCACCCCACACCATGACGCCAAAGTTCTCCTCGCTCGCCGTGTGCGGCTTGACTGCCTCCGGGTGCCAGCCCGCACAGCCACACCCTGATGCCCGGGACCTGCCGCAAACGGCGATCGCGAGCGTCGACGAGATCGCGAAGCTCGAAGGGTCCTTTGTCTTTTCCATCGACGGGATGAGGAAGATCAACGGCGCGCTCTGAATGGGTTGACCCAACGGGATCAAGCTGGCCCTGGAAGGGCTGCACGAGCTCGAGAGTGTGACGTTTTCGCCCGATAGCGGCCGGTTCGAAGCCCGTGTGCGACCCGGCACGACGCTCACGATGGACAAGGTCGCTACGCTGATCGCGACCCAGGGCACGACGCGCGGCGAACACTACGAGGTCCGCTGGGGCGAGCCGCAGGAGCGACCGTCCGCGAGCTGGGCGACGCGAGCCGAGTCCTTCGAGTTGGTGACCCTCGCGGGTGACCACTACGACCTCGATAGCGAGGTCGGCCAGCGCCCGATCGTGTTGGTCTTCTGGGCCAGCTGGTGCGCACCGTGTCTGACCGAAGCGCCTCACCTCGTGCGACTCCACAGCCGCCATGCCCCGCGCGTCGAGTTCGTCTCCGTGAGCATCGATGTTGCCGGGGACCACGATAAATTGCGGCAGGTCGCCGCGGACTTGAAACTCCCGTATCCGGTGTTGCTCGACCCCAAAGGCGAGGTGCTCGCCAAGTACGCCTCTGGCGCGGGCATCCCCCTGACGTTGGTGATCCACCGCGACGGAACGATCGCGTACCACCACGAGAACTATGCCGAGGGTGACGAGGCGGAGCTGGGCGCGGCGATCGAACGCGCCGTGCTCGACCCGCCCCGCGGTGAGGCGCCAGACCGGACCGCGGCAGGACCGGACCCTCGATAGGCTCACGCGACACGCATCGCAACGACCGGCACCGCTGTCCTGGGAGGCGCACGCAATCCGTGGATCGGTCTGCGCGGTGCGGTGCGGCTGTTCGCGTGGGTGCATCCCCGCGTCGCGCCGTTGGTCTCGGTCGGCGCGGTCGTGCCGCTGTTGCGCTCGGCCTACCTCGTGGACGGCGCGGTGCTGTTCGCTGCACCGCCCGTCGCGTTCGCGGCGACGCTCGGTGTCGAGGTCGCGCTCGGTCGGGCCACCGACCTGCACCGCATTTTGCTATGTGCGAGGTGTGGCGTCGGGTTCTAGAACTACACTTCGGATTCTGCGCCAATTCCAGAGCACGGCACCAGCGTACGAGATGTGCGCGAGGATGAGAAGCGCGGTTCCAAACCCCTGGGAAGCGTTTCGTGCACCTTGCGCATCTTCGCTCCATTCCACCATGAGTGCTCGAGGATGTGAGTGGAGATCGTGAGTCGCGACTGCGTCCGCTATTGCGGCATTGACTTCAGGAGTGGCGTCCAGCCCGATACGTGCGCCAGCGCGCCACGACTTTTTCCAATTCTGTTCGCATTTCCATGTATCTACGACTTCGTCTCTCGCGTTCCAAGTATCACTGCACACAACCCAGACCGTGATGGGATCCTCCGGCTGCCACTTTTCTCTCACCAGTGGCGCTACGACCCGCTGGGTCTTGGCCCAGTATCCGGTGCCGCCAGTGCGTGTGCCAATATATCCAGTTGTTGTGTGATGTCCCAGAAGCGCCGTGCGCACCGCGCCATCGCTGAACTGAAAAAATGACGAATCGAGCTCATGTGCCTGCTCGACGGATACGGGGACGAGTGCTGTCGACTGCTCACCGATGAGAGATTGCCAAATCGGACGCGCTGCATTGCCAAAACCCAGTATCACCACGACGAGAAATGCAATGCCGTACACAATGCCAGCCCACGCACGCAGCCAGCGACTTGCGACTCCCGCAATGATGGCGCCACCAAAGAGCATGATGAAGAATGCAGCAAGTCCTCCGTAGGTGGTGGCTGCGAATAGGCCTGCTCCTTCAAGGGCAAGCAAGAGTAATGTGCCTGCAAGCAACACATGCCATGGCGAGCGCGCTGCGCGAAATGAGGTGCCTTCCATGGGAGCAGTGCAGGGGGGCCTGGTTCGGGCGAGGGAGACGGAGTTGGGCGCTCGGGGCGCTCGAGGAGCTTGTGGGGTGAGCGGGAAGGCTTCGCCGATGACCTGGGCCCAGCGCGGTGTGCAGCGGAAGCGAACATGATGCCAGAAAGCACCAGCGACCGCAGAAACACGAAGAACGTCATCTGCATGGCCTGAAGTTGATGGGCGTGGCTGCCCGAGGGGTCGATGGGGCGGAGCCGACGATGGACGGTCGACGCACGCGCCGTCGTCGGTCGCGAGCGGCTCGAGGCGGCGATCGCCGGTGTCGCCGGGGTCGTGCACGCGCGCGGGCACTGGGGTCGCGAGGGCGAGCACGACGAGTGCTTCGTGCTCGGGGCGCTGTCGGCGGAGGCTCGGGCCGCGTTCATCGCGAAGGCGAAGGCGGCGGTCGAGGGCAGCACGAAGGTGAACGTCAGCGAGAACGCGGTGTGCCAGGACCGCGGGAGCTGATCGCCGAGGTCGGCGCTCTCGCAGCGATCGCCGGGACGGTGCTGCTCGCTCGCGTCGTCAGTCAGCGACGCGTCGCGCGTCGACGACGGGTCGAACTGGGCCTCGCGCCCGGCCGAACGGGTGCCGGATTCGCTCTGCGCGGGCGCTTCTGACCCCGCGACCCGTCCAGCGCCGAGAACTACCCACAGATTCTTCTGACGACCCGGCGAATCTACCAGGGACCCGCGACCAGGGCGTGCGACCTCGTGCTATGCAGGACGTCATCATGCTCGTGCGCCCGAAGGCCCGGACCCTCGCTCTCGTCGCACTCCTGACCGGCTGCGCGACCTCGCGTCCCGATGCGGGTGCCAGAACAGCGCCCGCGTCTGCGAGCGAGCCCGCTCCACCGGAGCCCGGGGCCGCACCGGCCGAGCTCGCGCCGACGTGTGGCGATGCCGCGGCATGCCTCGCCGCGGCCGCGTCGCTCGACGCGACCGATCCGGCGGGCGCGACCGATGCGTTCTACGGCGCGTGCCTGGCCGGCAGCGTGGAGGGCTGCGAGCAGGCCGGGCTGCGCTGGCAGAAGGATCTCGACCCGAAGGCCGATAGCCCGTTGAACGCGAAGATCATGGACGCGTTCGACCGCTCGTGCACGCTCGGCGGTGGCAGGCACGGCTGTGGCAACGTGGGGCTCGCGTACTTCTACGGCATCCGCGGCGTGGAGGTCGACGTGGACAAGGCCGTGACCTACATGACGAAGGCGTGCAGCGAGCAGAAGAGTCAGCTCGTGTGCGGACGGCTCGAGAAGTACCGCAAGGGTGAAGCGACGCCCGGCGTGATGCCGCAGTAGCGCACCATTGGCCTCAGGTCCGCGGGCAGGTCGCATGCGAGCTCGGACAACGACCCGAGTGGCGCCGGCGGTATGGCAGCGGCAACCCCAGCATCGCGGCGATGGGGGCGATCGGTGGCCGGCCCGAGCTTCGGCAGCCGTACCTGCGGCACGGCACCACCAGGATGCCCGACACCTACGTGATCGACGACGTCGGAGTCGTGCGCCAGGTGTTCGTCAACTCGCGCAACTCGGGCTCGCGCTCGGCGATCCACTGCGTCGAGTCGATGGTCGGCGGCTGATCGCCGAGCCAGCGCCCGACATCGTCGGCCGTCAGCGGCTTGCTGAAGAGCTACCCCTGGCCCTTGTCACACCCGAGCGCGCGGACCGTCTCGGCCTGCGCGGGGGTCACGGCCCGCACGCGACCGTCGTCACGACCAACACGTCGCGATGGCCCGAACCCATCGCATCACCTGCGTGGATCGGGCTCGTCCAGTGACGGATTCGCCGATCGTCGACGAGCACGGCCTCGAACGGCTGCAGCTCGAACGCATCGATGCGGCGGCCCTCGGCGTCGGCGATCATGGTCTGACCGCCCTCGATGCCGTCGCGCGCGATCGCCAGGATGCAGACCCCGTCGACGCCGTCGCGATGCAACCCTTCGGGCGCCGGCTGCCCGTGCCGAGGCCCGCTGGCGTCGATGCGGAACTGGTGGACCTCGACCTCGGCACACGCATGGCCGAAGACACCGACGACGAACCGGAGCACGCGCTGCAGTCCGAGGTCGTCGGCAACCGCGGACGAGATCGGCGCGAACTCGCGGGCGATGCCGCCGAACATCGGGTTGTACTCGGGGCGCTGGTAGTGGGGGCGATGCGGCAGCCGTTCGATCGACGACGCGGTGACCCGGAACACGGCGTGCCGACGACGACGATCGCCGAGGGCGACGTACTGGTCGAGCTCGAGTGCGTCCCAGCTCGCGATGAACTCGCGACGCGTCGCCAGCGACACGCCGAGGCTCGCCGCGAGCGGTTCGGGGCCGATGCGGGAGTAGCCCGCCTGCAAGACATCGTCGCGGATCATCGCGCAGGAGTACTACCGCGCATCGCCGGCTCGCGCCAACGCGCGACGTACTCCTACGCGAACACGTCGGACTCGTTCGCATCGTCGTACTCGGGCAACCCGCGGCCGTGCTCCCGCACGATCGCCTTGGTGGTGACGCGCGTGATCGTCGGTGGAGACGATCGCCAGCCGCCCCGGGCGCCTCGCCACCGGGGACATGCACGACGATCTCGTGCCGCTTGCCCGGGTCGAGTTCGAGCCGCGCCACACCGTCGGGTGGCAGGCGGGTCTCGATGCGAAGATCGAATCCCGGACTCGGCGTGCCCTTCGGCGGCGGCGTCGTCACAAAGACACTCCGCGCGTGGGCGAAGGCTCGGAAAGGTCGAGGCGGACCCTTCGCCGCGCGTGTTCTTCCCACCACTGCTCGACGCGCGCACTCGCGACCCACACGAGCGATCAGAAGGTGGCTCGAAGTCCCGCGGATCGTCAACCTGACCCGGCGGGACACGGACCGACCCCGCGTTCTCGCTGGATCGGGTCCGGCTGGGTCGAGTAATCTCGAGCGTTGGGTTAGCGTGATCGCCGTGGACCTGAGAATCGGCAGCAGCGGTTTCTCGTACGACTTCTGGAAGGGCAGCTTTTACCCGGCTGACCTCGACAGCGAGGACATGCTCGAGTTCTACGCGACCCGGTTCTCCACGGTCGAGATCAACAACACCTTCTACAGGATGCCCAAGACCGAGGTCCTGCGGCGCTGGGCCGACGCGGTGCCCGAGACGTTTCGTTTCGCGATCAAGGCGTCGCGACGGATCACCCACGAGTCGCGGCTCGAGGGCACCGCCGACAACGTCGGATATTTGTATCGTCAGCTCGAGTCGCTCGGCGACAAGCTCGGGTGCGTGTTGTTTCAGTGTCCGCCGCATCTGCGCAAGAACCTCGAGCGGCTGCGGGCCTTTCTCGCGACGCTTCCTGCCCAGGGGCGGGCGGTGATGGAGTTCCGTCACGCGAGCTGGTTCGACGACGAGGTTTTCGAGGTGCTCGCCAACCATCGCGTCGCGCTGTGCGCGAGCGACGAGGACCGGCCCGATCCGCCCCTGCAGGTCACCGCGGACCATGGCTATTTGCGGTTGCGCGAGCCCGAATACCAGGATGAGGGGCTGTCGCAGTGGCGGGATCGGCTGGCCGCGGTGTGGCCGGCCGCATACGTGTTCTTCAAGCACGAAGAGACCGCGCCGGCGGCGATTGCCCGCATGATGGCGCTGGCCAGCGGCGACTCGGCACCGGGCCTCCAGGCGTGAACGAGGGCGCGGTGTCCGCCGGACGATTGCTTGCCAGGTCCACCGATCCAGACGCACCCGCCGCGGAGTATGCTGTGACCTCGTGCGTCGTCGGGTCGCCTACGTGCTCGTGTTCGTTGCCGGTCTCGGCGCCGCTGACTGTGTCGAGGCCGAGCCCGAACGCGTGTACCTGTGCACCGATGACGATGCGCTCGCGCTCTTCGAAGACCGCATCGCGCCGCTGCTCGCGTCCGATCGCCAGACCACCTGCAACCAGTGCCACCTCGCCGGGATCGATCTCGGGTTGTACGCCCAGGCCGATCAGTGCGCGACGATGGCGTGCATGGTCGAGTCGGGTATCGTCGACCTCGAGCGCCCCTCCGACAGCCTGGTGCTTTCGTGGATCCTGCGGGCCGACTCGGCGAGCGACGGTCCCAACTCCGCGCTGATCACCGCCGACGTGGTGCGTGCCGAGCACGATGCGGTGTTGCAGTGGATCGAGTTCAACGCCGGTTGTGGGGCCGAGGTCTGCGCGCCGGTCGAGAACCCTTGTGGCGGCACCGTGGTCGCGCAATGCGAGCTGCCGCCCTCGAGCGCCAGCGGTGAACCCAAACCCTTCGATGACCCCGGTGATTGCAGCGATCACACACTCGAAGCCGGCTTCGCCGCGTTGGTCTACAGCTGGAGAGGGCGCTGCTCGCCCTGCCACCTCGACAGTCACGAGGGCGCACCCGAAGATGCTCCCCGCTGGGTCCACGACGGTAGCTGCGAGCTGGGTTCGCTGCTGACGATGCATGAGGTCGTCGAGACCGGCCTGGTCGACGCGAAGGATCCCGCATCGAGCCTCTTGCTCCTCAAGCCGCTGGCGGAGTCGGCGGGTGGCGTCGAGCACGGCGGCCACGACAAGATGGCCAACCTCGACGATCCGGCCTATCGCGACTACCTGGCATGGATCGAGCGCTGGGCTGCCTGCCAGCCCTGACCGACTCCGCGGTAAGTCAATGGCGACCCAGTACAAGGCTCATACCTTCGTCCGCGACGACGCTTGGGAGACGATCGACACCTACTGGAGCAGCCCGTTGTCCTACTGGTCGCGCAAGAGCCTGCGCATCGAGCCGCCGGTGGCGTTGCGAGTCCGCGCGATGGGCAAGGTCGTGGTCGAGTCGGACGCCGGATGGATCAACTACGGGGGACTGAGCGCGGTGTTCGTGCATGTCGTCGAAGCCCGCGGGCGCGCGGGACAACGTGTACGCGCCGAGATCAGCGACGAGCCGATCCACGAGGCCGAGGAGTAGAACCTGGGGACAAATGTCGGTCGAAGCCTGGGCAGATAGCTCGATTTGGAACCGCCTTTGATCATGGGTGTCGTTGACCCGATGGCGGCGATCGTCTTGCTGGTCGGGTTCGTTGCGGGAACCTACGTCACGGTCATGGCCGCGGTCTGGGTGTGGTTTCGCTGGCAGAATCGGGTCGCGCGCCGGATGGCTTTGGAGCGAAAGATCTGGGCCGCCCGAGGCAGTCGCGCACCGGTTGGCGTCGGGTCGCTGCGCGAACTCATCCACCTGCCGGCGCCGCTGCAGCAACTGGTCATCGAGGCCCAGCGGATCCGCGTTGCGCTGCTGCCACTGTCCGAGCTTCGTCCCGACTCCCGCAGGGCGCTGTGGGACTGGGTGGCCGCCGTGCGTCAGCTCGAGCGGCAAGATGTCGAGTGCATCGAGCGACTCGGTATTCGCCACGCCGCGCTCGCATCGCGGCTGGAGGCGGCGTGGGGACCTGCGGTCGACCGCAAGGTGAAGATCAAGGGCGTGGTCGCGCCTGCCTGGCTTCACCAGCTGATGCGTATCGACCAAGAACTGTGGGCCTTCATCCATGCCGCCCGCGCACCCACGAGGCACGCCTATCGGTGACCCGGTGAGCACGCGTACGATTCGCCATGAACGGCGCGTAGACGGGCGCTTCGAAGCCCCGTCAGGCGCCAGTGCTCGTGCCGGTGCCAGTGCTCGTGCCGGTGCCAGTGCTCGTGCCGGTGCCCGTCTCGCTGCCCGCCGTGGCAGTGGCGTCGGTGGTGTTCTCGGTGTCGGAATCGGAGTCGGAATCCGAACACGCCGTTGTGCAGCCGAAATTTGCGCACGTCACCGTCCGGGTCTCGGCGTCGTAGCCAACCGGGGTGTCGAAACAGACGCATTCCGCCAGCGCCACAGACCTCAGGCCTTCGCACGAATCCGGAGTCGGCTCGCACGCGTAGTCGGTGACGTTGCAGCAGGTGTCGGTCTGGACGCACAAGAGGCCGGAATCGCAGACCAGGTTGCCACACTCCACGGGCGACGCCGCGGTGTCGTCCGTGGTGGGGCCGTCCGTAGTGGGGCCGTCCGTAGTGGGGCCGTCCGTGGTGGGGTCATAGGTGGTGATGGGGTCGCCCTCGCATGAGGTGGTGCAGCCGAAGTTCTCGCAGCTGACGACGCCGCTCGCCGGGTCGTAGCCGACGGGCGTATCGAAGCACATGCATCGCGCCAGGTCGTTGAGGTCGCACCCCTCGTTGAGATCCCTGCAGGCGTAGTCGACCTTGTTGCAGCAGGTCTCTGTCATCACGCAGACCTGGCCCCGCGAGCAGGCGTTGTCGCCACATTCGACCATCTCGGGAACGCCACCCGTACCGCCTCCCGACGAACTCCCGGGTCGACCGCACGCGGGTATCACCACGACAGAGGCCAAAACTGTCAGTTCCAAGACGATCGAATGCCAACCCATGATTTTCACCCCACCAATGTAAGTCAGTCCGATGAGGAGGGCCACCTGAGTGATCCCCTCATTCTGTAAGTGTGCGAGATGATTCCGTTTGCTGATGGGAATTTTTCGCGCGTGTCCGAGCTTGAAGCGGGCATGAAGCGGAAGCAGTCTCGTCTCATCGCGATGCTCACCACCGGCGACGCTGGCTCGAA
>CANLQR010000211.1 GCA_947492135.1 Deltaproteobacteria bacterium
GCTCGTAGTCCGCACCTCCGAGGTGCCCATAGCTGCCGGGGCCACAGAGTTCGCCTTCGACGCGCACCCACAATGCCGACGGGCACGATTCGTTCGCACCACTCACGAACCACCACGACTCTCCGGTCTCGCACGACTCGAACGCGGAGTTCTCGAACCCGGCGGTGACGAGGCCGACGAAGGTACCGCGCACGCACGTCTCAGTTGGCGCGGCGTCGTCTGTCGAGGTCCTCGAGTCGGCGGCGGTGACACTCGAGGTCGTCGTCTCGAGCTCGGTCGTCGCGTTCGTGGTCGTTTTGCTGGTGGTCGTCGCGGGGTCGGTGCTTGACGTCTCGGCCGTGTCGACGGCCTCGCTCGTATCGCCGGTTTTCGCTCCGCAGGCGGCGACGGTCAGCAGCAGCCACGTTCGCATGCGCACCGAGCCATGGTAGCAGCCGGACGTATCCGCTTCACGGGCATGACGACATCGCGTCGGTGACCGATGCGAGCGCCACGTCGCTACGCAACGCCGCGTCATGCCGCCGAGGTGGGCACTGGGCTGTCCCGCACGGTCAGGCCATCGCCGGCGCGCGAGCGGGCCACGACTGGCCTGCGGGTGAACCACCTGGCCAGCGACGCGTCGCGGAGCGCGGCACCCCGGTCGGCGACGTCAACGGTGAGCCTCCGCGGTGAGCCTCCGCGCGTACGTGGGGAAGGACGGGCGCACGGAGCAACCGAGACGGAGCGCGGCCCGGCGCCGCCGCTGGCTCCCGTGCTACGCTCGCGGTGTGGACGGCGAAGTCGCCAACGCGTTGCGTCGCTACTTCGACGACCACGCCCCCGAGATCGCCGTCGCGTACCTCTTTGGCAGCACTGCACGGGGCACGGCACGGCCCGAGAGCGACGTCGACCTCGCGGTCTTGCCCGGCGACCCGGCCACCGGCACCCTCGAGGCGCTCCACCTCGACCTCGAGGACGCGATCGAGCGCCACCTCGGTCGCACGGTCCAGGTCGTCGTCTTGCACCTCGCACCGGTCGATCTCGTCCATCGCGTCCTGCGCGACGGCGTGTTGGTGTGCGAGCGGGACCGCAGCAAGCGCATCGCGTTCGAGGTGCGCGCCCGCAACGAGTACTTCGATCTGCTGCCGATCCTCGAGCGTTATCGGAGGCGCGCCTCGTGACCGACGGCGAGCTACTGGCGAAGAAGCTCGCCTTCATCGAGACGTGCGTGCGCGAACTCGAGTCCCTCGCCCGACCGGAACTGGTCGAGACCGATGTCCGCGAGCGGCGCTTCGTCGAGCACACGCTGCAGATCGCCATCCAGGCCGCCCTTGACATCGCATCGCACGTGGTCTCGGATGAGCGCCTGGGTGAGCCCGGAACCAACCGCGAACTGTTCGACCTGCTGGCGGCAGCCGGCTGGCTGACGCCACAGCACGCCGCGACGATGCGGAGGATGGTCGGCTTTCGCAACGTCGTCGTCCACGGGTACACCGCGGTCGACCCCACGATCCTCCGCGACGTGGTCGAGCACCATCTGGGCGATCTCACCGAGTTCGTGGCATCGACGCGCCGCCGCCTCGCCAACCCCTGACGGCGAACTGCCGCTCGGGCCGGGCGAACTCGACCCGGCCAGGGCGTCGACGTCCGGTGCTGCGCACAGATGCCATGGTGCCCGGGTCCACGCGTCCTTTGCCCGCCGACGCTTCGGACCGGCTGCCTTAGCGCGCCCAGAGCGAGCCGAGCTCGAACTCGATTTCATCGAAGGGTTCGGCGCGGACCCTCACGGATCCACTGCACACGGTGATGCGACGGTATGTCGCCCCGTCGAGTCGAAAGATCTCGAGCGTCTGGAGCTCGGGATTCACCAGCCACAGCTGGGCGACGCCATGCTCCGCATAGATGTCAGTCTTCTCGGAGCGATCGAGGCGTTCGGTGCTGGGCGAGAGCACTTCGCAGACCCAGTCGGGGGCGACCTCGAAGTATGCGAGGTCAGCGGGGATCTCGGGCATCCGATCACGCCGCCAGCCGGCGAGGTCGGGTACGAGGATCTCGGCGTGCAAGTGCAGCTCGGGCTCGTCGAGGATGACCCATCCGCCCGGGCCGTCACCGTCGAGCCCGTCGAAGCCGGCGAGTCCCATGCCGAGGCGCGAGGCCGCGCGGGCGTGAATGGGTCGCGGACGGGGCAGCAATGAAAGGCTGCCCCGGACGATCTCGGCAACGACGTGCTTGGGCGCGGCGAGGATGTCCTCGTAGGTTGCGCGCCGGTGTGCGGGGTCGCTCACCATGGGGCCAGCGTAGCATCTCCGTCTCCGACGATGTCGAACGGCGCCGAGCGTTCGGCGACCGCGCCGCGGCGAGCAACCTCAGCCCGGCACGATCTGCGAGAGCGCGAATCCGGTCATGTCGCTGTACGTGTACGGGTACTGCAGGCCGCCCACCACCACGTGCGATGCCGGATCGACGGGATCGAGCTTGAACGCCTGATCGCCGAGCGTGTCCACGAGCCACACGTAGCCCTCGACGTCGATGCTGATCCCCGCCGCGTGTTGGATCCCGCCGAGGGTGGTGGGACCGAAGAAATCGATCTCGATGGGGTCGGTCTCGGGATCGATGCGGAGCAAGCCCGGGTTCGCGCCGCCGCCCCAGCCACCATCCGCGATGCTCGCGATCCACAACACGCCTTGCTCGTCCGACATCAGCCCGCGCAGCGTGTTGCTGGGGTTTGCGTCCGGCGGCGCCGCGTTCGCGAAGTAGTCGTCGAGCTGCGACTGCAAGCTCGTGAACATCGCGGTGCCGGGATCGAAGAAATACAAGCTGTTGCCGCTACCCGCCATCCAGATGCGCCCGGTCGCGTCGATCGTGATCCCATACGCGTCCTCGCCGTCGGGCTGCGCGAACGATTCCCAGCAGTCGCCAGGGTTCACCGGCTGGCAGCCATACTCGACGCGGAAGAGCGACTGGCCGGCCGAGCGATCGACGAACCAGAAGTCGTTGTTGGCATCGACGACGCCGCCGTACGGGCCGTAGGTACTGCAGTTGTAGTTCTCGACGGGGATCTCGACCTCGACCGTGCCGTCGGCGCCGTTGACCATCCAGACGGTCACGTCGCTGTCGTTGGCGTTGCAGAATGCGACCCAGAGCCGCGGATCGTCGAGGGTGCACGCGTCGATCGCCTCGGGTGCGGTCCACTGCACCGCGCGTGGACCGTCGCAGCCGTTGCCGCTGTGCGGCACGTCGATCTGCCACGCGAGACACTCGTCCTCGCCCCACGCGAGGTAGTTCGCGTCGGTCGCAGTCTGCACCGCACCGTCGACGTCGGCATCGGGACACAGCTCGGGATCGGCAATGAACTTCGCGAGTCCGCCGCCGCGATCGAGCACCGCCACGTCGCCGTCGAGGTTGACCGACGTCCGCGACGGGCCCTGGCAATTGCTGAGGCTCTGGCCCTCGTAGTCGTCGACGAGATAGCGACCGACCTCGGTCGCATCCTGGGTATTGATCTTCGAGACGGTGCCCTGGGTGCTGTTCGCGATCCAGATGTACGAGAACTCGATCACTGACGGTCCGCCGTTGCCACAGCCGCCCGTCGAGTCCTCGTCGGTGCTCGCCGACGTCGAGCCCGATCCGTCGGCCGACGTGCTCGTGTCGGCGACGCTCCCGGAGCTGTCGGCGCCCGTGCTGGTTTCCGGAGCGGTCGTACTCGTACTCGTACTCGTACTCGCGGTGGTGGAGGCCGACACGCTGACGTCGGAGTCGCTCGAGCTGCCGGAACCGCCGGACTGCGAGCCGATTCCTTCCTCGCCGGATCCCTCGGTCCCGGCGGAGGGCATCACCTCGGTGGCACATCCCGCGCCGGCACCCGCGAGCACGGCGACGACGGCCCGAATTCGCGCTGGGTTCATCCGAAGCCTCGAGAGACGCTGCATTCGCGGGTTGGACACCATCACGCTTGGATTTTTCCGTGCTCTGGATTGTATATTTTCACGGTCTAATCGCCGAATCTCTCAGGGCCACGTCCAGGCCCAGCAGGGCCGCCCCCCGCCTTTGCCCCACATCGACCGAGCCGTTGGCGTGGGTGCCGTCGGATATGCTGCGCGACGGTGAGTTCAGCTCGACCCGCGACGTCCGCCGGCAGCCTGCACGGACCTCGCACTTCTCGGCTGCTGATCGAGACCGTGGGGATCGCCGTGGCGCTGGGGTGGCTCGCGGTGGCGGCGAGCACCGCCGCTTGGCCGTTGAGGGTCGTGGTCGCTCTGGCCCAGGGTTGCTGGTTGCACCGGATCTACTTCGTGGGGCACGAGGCCGTGCACCGCAAGCTGCTGCCGGGCCACGCCCAACTCAACGACGCGCTGGGTCAGCTTGCGCTGTTGCCGTTGCTGCTGCCACTGGGGGTCTATCGCAAGATCCACCGCTTCCACCACGCGTGCAATCGCCTCGACGAGCGCACCTCGGCGCTGGATACGTTTGTCGTGGCAGCGAACGCCGGTGTGCTCGCGCGGGCGTGGTGTCACACGATGTGGTACCTCGCGGTGTTCGCGGGTGGCTTCTTCGTGCATTCGCTGGTGTCGGTGGTGCTGTTCCTGGTGCTGCCACTGCGGACCGCGCGACGGGTGTCGCCGGCGTTCGCGGGCTGGCGTGAGCGCGATCGGTGGGCCGCACTCGCCGCGCTGACCACCGCAGTGGCGCTGCATGTCACCACCGCGCAGGTCGCAGGCACCGCGGTCTGGGCGAGCTTGTTTGGCTGGCCTGCGCTCGCGTTCGCATGGGTCTACTCGCTGCTCGTCTACATCTATCACTACGACACCAGCTATGGCCGACCGACGGGCGCCAACGCGCGTTCGCTTCGTGCACCCGCAGTGGTGTCGTGGTGGCTGCTGAACTTCAACGAGCACGCCACTCACCACGCCGATCCGGCGCTGCCGTGGTATCGCCTCCCGCACGCGGCCAGCGACGACGTGCGCGCGCGTCGATCGATCCTGCGCGGCATCCTCGATCAACTCCGCGGGCCTCGCGTGGTCGCAGCCTCGACCCGGGTGACGCCGTGAGCGCACGCCTGCGGCCCGCACAACTCGGCGACATCGAGGCGATCCTCGCGATCAAGCACGCGCTGGCGCTGCGGCGCGACGCCGCCACAGCCGGAGGGTTCCTGCTCGGCTCCACCGCGGCCGAGTACGCCGCGCTGGTCGAGCACGGCATCGTCGAGGTGCTCGAGCAGGATGGTCGCGTGGTCGGCTTCGCGACCGCCGTCCGCGACGCCGTGCTGCGGGCATCCGAGTTGTGGCAGCGCCGCACCCACGTGCGGTGGTGCGGCCTCGACCCCGAGGCCGTCACTGGGGAACCGCTGGGATACTTCGATCAGCTCGCGGTACAGCCTGGCGTGCGGGCTCGAGGTGGCGCGGCGGCCCTGGCGTTGCGCGCCGTGCTGCGGCTGCTCGACGATGGTCATCGCCACTTGTTCGCCACGACCGTGGTGCATCCGGTCCGCAACCGCGCCGCGTGGGGGTTGTTCGCGCGGATCGGATGGGAGGTCGTCGGCGAGCTCGACGAGGTCCACCCGGCGATCGGGTCCTTGCGGTCGGCGGTGCACTACGTCGCCGCCGACCGAGTCCGCGCTGCGCTCGCCGACGCCGCAGGTACCGGCGGCCCGGCGATGCAGCGCACGCTGGCCTTGGCGCGCGGCTAGGCGAACCTCGAACCGAATCTGCTACGATCCGCAAGTGCCTGCGAGCGCTTCACTGCGGGTCTCCGAACAGGAGTACCTCGCCATCGGCGAGACCCGGGAGCGGATGGAGCTCGTCGATGGGGAGATCTACGTGCCGCCAGCGCCGACGCGAAGTCATCAGCACGTTACCGGGACGATCTACGCGCTGCTGCGAGCATGGGCCGACGTGCAGCTCGAGCCGTACTTCGTCGGCCTCGCGCCACTCGACTTGCATCTCGGCCCGTCGCGCATCGTGCAACCCGACGTCTTCGTCGTACGCGGTCTCGTCGACCTGACGGCGACCGGACCCATCGAGCAGATCCCCGTGCTGTGTGTCGAGGTGCTCTCGACCAACCGCGTCTACGATCGCGTCACGAAGCGATTCCTCTACGGCGAGGCAGGCGTGCCGGAATACTGGCTCGTCGATCCAGTGACGCAGGCGGTGGAGAATTTCTTCGGAGTCGGCCTGGGCGGGAGCCGCAGCTTCGACGGCGACTTCCCCGGCGGTCTGGTCGAGGGACTCGCGCAGCGGCTTCGGGCCGGCTGAGCGCGACTCACAGTCATCCCTGCGGACCAGCCTTGGCTGGCCGCAACCAAACCCTGGCCTTGGCGCGCCTCTACGGGAACAGCCCGGCGCGTTGGTCCCAGAAATTTCGGGTCGCGTCTTGGGCCCCATGGACCTGACCGATCGAGGTGCCGCGCCGCGGATCAGCCTGCACCAACGGCTCGATCGCCTCAGCGATCGCATCGATCTCGGCCTGGACATCGAACGCTTCGATCGCCGCACCGACCTCGTCGAGCGCCAAGTCATACCGTGCGAAGCACTCGGCGTCATCGATACAACGATCGAACAGCACGCCCCGATCCTGGATCGGTGACACGCCATACCGAAGGTCGATCAGATACTCCGAGGTCTGATCGAGCCCCGAGGGGACGAAGTCGAACACGCCGGCATCGTCGCTCTGGAGCGCGTAGTTGTTCTTGCCGGGCGCGTAGCCATCCCAGTGTCCGATCCACATCGTGGTCGCCCACATCCGGAGCGCCTCGTCGAGATGAACGCGCTGCTCGAGCGCCGCGAGGTACTCGCCATCGCTCACGACGGTCACCGCCATGAGCGCGGTGAGGTCTGCGGTGTCGAGCGGGTCACCCTCATCGATCGAGAACTCGCCCTCACGACCGGGATTCACGTCGAGGCCGAAGGTGCCCTCGTACAGATGCGCCGTGGTCAGGTAGAAGCGCGACAGCAAGGTGTCGTCGACCCGCTCGATCGTGGCATGGAGGCCGTAGCTGTCGCCGTTGAGCCGGACCTCGGAGAACCCCGAGCGCGGCGCCGGTACCCCGGCCGCCTCGAAGATCGCGTAGCCCACCGCCTCGTGCAGCTGCGACGCGTCCTCGCGCATGTTGTTGAGCTTGAGGCCTTCGAGCCCGAGAAACCGGGTCTGGGCGTCGACGAAGTCGAACTTGATCTTGAACGCAGCCTTGCCCGACAGATCGGTGAAACTTCCGATCGGGCTGCCCTTGAGCGCAATGCCGACCATGATGGGCGCGGTGGTCGTGCCGTCCTTGGTCACCGAGAACGTGCCAGCGACATACTCGCGAGGCTCGACGTCGAGGGCATCGAGACCCGCCTGATCGATCGTCAGGTCGATCTCGATCGGGGCCAGACGATCAAACAGCACGCCGCCTGGATCGACATAGGGCTCGTTGGGGGCGTCGAGCGTTGGCGCGCACAGATCAAAGGGATTCGCCGAGACTCCGCTGCACCACGTCGTGCCCTTGAACGAGCCGGGAAACCCCGGGAACGTCAACTCGTCGAGCACGACGCCATCGCGAACGAGCGCGACCTCGTCGTCGTTGCAGCCGATGTTGGCGTCGAGCCCCGGTTGGTCGACGGTGGCCTCGCGGACCGTGAACAGCCCGGTGGAGAGCGAGCCCTCGGGGATCGTGTAGTCGGGCACGCCATTGATCACGATCTCGACGCCGCCCAGATCCACGCCCGCCTCGGCGGCGATTTCGACGGCGTCGCGACCATGGCAGTCGACCTCCGAGAGGGTCGCGACAATTGGGTCCGCGGTGGTCGAGGTCTCGCCGACCGCAGTGCTCACCTCGGCCGCGACCGTCGAGGTGTCGGCGGAACCCGCGGCGTCGGTCGCAGAGGTCGCGGTCGGCCCGCCCGTCGAAGCATCGGTGCCGCTGGTGTCGCCCTGGGCCGAGTCCGAGTTGCACGCGACGACGAAGGTCGCGAGCGCCGCAACAACGTCGAGTCGATGCATCATGCGATCAAGGTAGCACGAGCGAACGTCGGCGAATGTAGCGTCACATCGGGCGCTCCGAGCACGCCGACAGCACCCGATACAGCGCATGGCCGATCGCGTATAGGCTGGCGACTTCTCAACCCGCGCGCGAGCCACCTGCGACATGTCCCTTTCGGCCAGCTTTTCGCGTCTGTTCCCGGCGTGTAGACTAACAGGGTGACCAAGCTGGCGACGCTCACCTGTTGTAGTAGCTTCGTGCTGGGATGCTACAGCCCAAACGTACCCATTGGAGACATCTCGACGGACGCTTCAGGTACTTCGGGTTCGTCCGACCCTTCGGCGGGCACGACGACCGAATCCAGCTCGCCGTCGCAGCCAAGCTCTGGTGGCTCCCGATCCGCGGATGCTGACACTTCGGAGGACTCCACCACCGCGGCAACGGCTTGCGGCAACGGCGTCGTCGAACCCGATGAGGCGTGCGACGACGGCCGGCAGAACGGGAGTTACAGTGCCTGCCGCGACGACTGCACGGGTCTCGGTTCGCACTGCGGTGACGGCGAGATCGACCCCCAGTTCGAAATCTGCGACGATGGCAACTCGGACCAGGGCGATGGCTGCAATATCGACTGTCTGGAGTCCGGTGCACTACTTTGGGAATTGCGCTTGCCTACAGGTTTGAGTTATGGCGGATGTGGCGGACTCGCGGTTACGGAGAATTCCGAGGTCGTGATCTCGACCAACGGCACCGAGCCCCGCGTGGTGAAGGTCTCTTCGGCGGGAGAGGAAGTGTGGGATGTTGGGCTTACCCTCTCGAATGCGACCGCAGACGACGTCGCGGTTGCTCCTAACGGTGACGCCCTCGCCATCGCCTACGAGGGGTCGACCGTGTCGATTTCGCGCTGGTCCTCGGATGGCGCGGCGATCTGGGCCAGAGAGTACGAGAATTCCACCGCGAATGGATACCCGGACTTCGGACGCGGAATAGCCTCGGACGCCGACGGAAACGTCATCGCCGTGGGCGCGAGGTCCCAGGCTCAAGGAAATGTGAGCCACGACATTTTTCTTCGTCGATACTCGGCCGAAGGCGACGTTTTTTGGACTCGAATTCTCGCCGACACGCAGGTCGATGAGTATGCGAATTCTGCGAGTATCTCGATCGTCGGCGGATTCTACGTCGCATGCGGGGCGATGTCTGATGGAGCCGGCGGTAGAATGCCCTGGGTGGGCGCGATCTCGTATGAGAACTCGTTGGTGTGGGCCCACCTCGATGCCGCGGCCGAGTACGGTGACGAGTATTTCGATGTCGCCGTCGCCGCCGACGGCAGCATCGCGGTGGCGGGAGTGACCGATCCAGGCGGTGACGCCGCGATCTCGGTGGCCCGATTGAGCCCAGATGGGGACGATGAGTGGGCCCGCACGGTCGACAATTTCGATGGTGTGGACGAACGCGGAATGGGCGTCGCCATCAGTTCCGACGGCACCGTCCTCGTCGCCGGGTCCACCTCCGGAGGTTGGCTCGGCAAGTTCAGCGCGGACGGCGAGACCTTGTTGTGGACGGCCACCCAGGCGGACGCCGAAGACGGGTTTGCCGACGTCGAGGTCGACTCGGCCGACAACGTCTTCGTGTGTGGAGCCCGTCCGAGTTCAGAGAACCCCGCGTTGAACGATGTCTGGGTCGCGAAGTTCACGCCCTGACGGGGCCGGGTCAGCGATCACTGCACCGTGACATACGCCTCACCGGGGACGCCGACATCGACGCGGTACAACGCGCCGCCACCGCCGATCGCGTACAGGCTGTCCGGCTCCCAGCCGTCGCCGCTGCCGAACTGGGCGTTCGCGACGTTGGTGGGGAAGCCGCCCTCGACCAGAAGTTCGGGCTCGCCGAGCGGCTCGGCGGCGGCGTCGAGGAACAGCCGGTACATGTCGGAGTTCTCCTGATCGTTGACGTAGAGGTTGCCGCACACGTCGAAGGTGATGCCGTCGGGAGAACCCGGGATCGAACCCACATCTACTGCTGGCTGGGCGACTCCGTCGATCAGATCGGCTTTGCGCAGCGCGCCGCTGCCGTAGTTGGTGAAAAACACGATCTGCCGGACCTCGTCGAACCAGATGCCATTGGCACCCGACGCCGGCGTGATCACCGAGATCTGGTTGCCCTGGGCAGTGATATAGCCGACGAGCTGGAAGTTCGTGTACCAGACCCCGCCCATGCTATCGGGGAACAGTCCGTTGACGCCGCCGAGACCAGTGGCGAAATCGGAGACGTCGCCATCGGGGGTGATGCGCAGAATGTCAGATGCCTGGTATGCCGCGGCGACGAGGTCGCCGTTGGCGAGGAAGCGCAGGCCGTAGGTCGGGTCGCCGTCCGTCGTGACCTCTTCGTAGGTGCCGTCGGCGGCCACCAGCAGGTACGCCCCGCCGACACCGCGCGCGGCGAGGTGACCAAGGCCGTCGAAGCCGAGATCCTCGGCGCCACCCTCGGCAAAAGTCTGGAACGGCACTTCGTCGAGAATGCGCTCGGCGACGAACGGCGCCGGCGGAACCATCGTGCAGTCGAAGCCCGACGTGTCGGTGGTGCTCTCGCTTCCGCTAGTGTCGGCTGAGCTTGAGCTGTCGGCCGAGGTCGTGTCGACCATCGTCGTCGACGGCGCCGTTGTGGTGCTCTCGTCGCTCGATCCCTGGGTCGTGCTCATCGTGGTGGCGCTGGTGTCCGTCGCGGTGGTGGCCGAGGTCGAAGAGGAGCTCGCGTCGGTGCCGTTGTCCGATGGATCGCTGCTGCAGGCCGCGAGGCCGGCGAGGCCGAGAACGAGGGATGCGTTGCGCAAGGTCATCGGCGGACTCTACTCCTGTTGGTCGGCGTGGGTGAAGCCTGTGCGAGTGGCGCCGTCGCCGACTCGTGGCAAGCCCAGCCGCGCCGTCCACCACGCGGCCCCCACGCGGGTCAGCACGGCCCCCGGCACCACGAACAGCAGCGTCAACCGCAACACCAAGAACGTCCCGCCCAACGCGACCGCCGGCACGACCCCTTCGCCCTGCGGTGCAAGCAGACGCTCGATCAGGTCGGTACGATCGAGGCCCCACGCCAGCATCTCGTGCAGTGCCAACAGACCGCACACCACCAGCGCGCTGCGAACCACGGTCGAGCGCAGCGACCTCATGAGCGCCTCGCGGTCAGCATGGCCAGCATGATGGCGTTGCCCAGTGGGCCTCCCGTCAAGAAGCGCGTGCGACCTTCACGGTGCAGCGGCACTCCGAACAGCACCGCGCTGCGATACAACCCCACGAAGTTCTCGCGGTCGTCCTGGCGCCGCGCGGCGGACAGCGTGAAGCCGGTGGCCGAGACCGACACGCCCAGCAGCACCGGTCCCGAGTCGATGTCGCCGTGGCCGGCGTGGCCAGGGGCGTACTCGCGGATCCCGTGAAAGCCGAACAGCGTGGAGCTGCCTTCGCCGAGCAGCGCTCGATCGAGCTGATCCGTCAGCGAGCGGTCGGCGAACGACCAAAAATAGCCGGCCAGCGCGGTGCCCGACGCCCGCGGTGCGTCGAGCCAGCCCCCGTCGTGCACTCGCAACGACTGCACGAGATATCCCGAGGCCGGATCGATCCAGTGCTCGCGATACACCGCGGCCATGCGCTGGACCAGCGCACTGCGATCGACTGCGGTGATTCGGCCATGCTGCGCGATGGCTCCGACGATCGCAGCGATGTCACAGGGGTAGGCCTCGCCGGGATAGGTCTGCACCATGCCCCGCGGATGGGCCTCGATGCGACGAACGAGCGCGTCGATCAGTCGGTCGTGCTGCGCGGCATACTTGGTCCCGGGGTCGAGCTCGCGCAACGCCCCGAGTGCCAGCGCGACATAGCCGAGGTACCCGTGGCCGGCGTCGGCCTCGAGACTCTGCCACGGCCCGGTTCCCCACGCCTCGGTGGCAAACCCGTAGGTGTCATCGTCGAGCAAGCGTTCGACGGCGATCTCGATCGCCGGCAGATAGCGCGCATGCAGCTCGGGGTGGGCATGGACGAGCTGCGCGAGCCCGAGCGCCGCCATCTGATGGGTACCCAGGACCCACTCGCCGTCGAAGCGTCGACTGCCGGTGTGGAACTGTGCCGTGGTGATGCCAGTGCCCAGCGCTGCCGCGACGCTCTGGCCCAGCGCGTTCGCGGTCGG
>CANLQR010000212.1 GCA_947492135.1 Deltaproteobacteria bacterium
GCGAACCCTGTCCGCGGCTTCCACGTCGTCTTGTCGGACGTGGCGGTCAGGGTCAGCACGCGCTCCGCGTGCGCAACGCTGACGGGAAGCCCGAGGAATCCCTGCGCGGCGATGGCCGCCCCGATGGGGGCTGCACCGCGAACGCCTTCGAGCTTGCCGAGGGTCTGCTTGATGGTGATTTCCCACGCGGTCGCGGCGCTGACGTGGACCTCGGTGGCGCCGCGAATCTGGTCTCACACGGCAGCGACCGGGCGAATGTCTTCGGTCTGCCACCAGAGAAACACGTGGGTGTCGAGCAGCAACATCGTGCGCCGCGCCGTGCTGATGGCGGATGGGCCGGTGGTCATGCCGCAGCACCTGCCGCTCGAGAAGCTCGGTACCGTGTTCAACGACGCGGTCGCCGAAGGCGGGGCGGCGTTGTCTGCGGTGCGCGCCGCTCCACTCGGATTCGGGGTCTGATCTCTCTTAGAGGTCGGTGAGGCCGAGCGTGACGTAGTGCCACGCATCGCCAGCGTCATAGACATGCGTGCCCTCCACCGGCGATCGTCCGGGCAGCTCGTCGGCTCGCGGGCGGCACGGTGATCGGCGGGGAAATCGGTGTGATATGACCGGCGCAGCTGCGAGCTCGCCAGCGTCGGCGAGCGAGCGCATGTTCCCGGGACAGTCGCTGTTCTTCATCGCCGACGACCACGCGCTCACCACCACGCGCGGAGACCGACGAGCTGCGTGGTCACGTGTCTCACTCTCTGGGCATTGTCCCCGCCCCTCGGGTTCTGGCGGCATCCTCGCGCGGATCAATCGTTCACGTCGTGCACGACTGATCCGTCGACGCCGTAGATCGCAACGCCGGAGACGCCGGCCACCCAGGTGAGACCAGCGTCCCGCGGCGCCAGCTTCGGCGCGACGATGGCCACGTGTGTGATCCCCTCGGCACGCAGCCACCGATGGGCGGCGGTGCCATCGAGCTCGCCGGCATGAAACGCGCGGGCATGCGCGAGCCGCTGCCGCCATGCGAGCACTTCGTCGCCCCGCAGCGGGTGCGACTTCTCGTCGACGTACACCGCCACGCGGGCGCCGAGCCGAACGCTCAGGGCATCGGGTGGCGCGAGCAGCTGGCCGCCTGGGGGCACCGTGCGGGCGGCGAGCTCGACGAGCGCGCGATCGGGTGCGACTTCGTGACGTCGGTGCAGCTCGACGGTGCGAAGCAGGCCGAGCACCGCCGCGATCGCGGCTCCGCCGAGCATCATGGCCCGGGTGCCCGGGCCGATCCGCGGGGCGAGACGGCGCACCACCATGGCGGCGAGGGTGGTGGTGGCCACAGGGACGAGGACGACGCTGGCACGCCACGGCATGGCTAGCCGCAGGCGCGGGTCGTCGAGAAGCTCCGCCGCGAGTCCGCCGCCGACGGCCACGAGCGTGAGCGCGACGAGTGCGGGGAACACAGCCGTGGCCCGCGCCCGCCACAGCAGGATCACCACCGCGCCGGCTTGCAGCAGCAGCACAGCATCGACGGCGACATGGGTGTGGTGCGGCAGGCGTTCGTCGACCAACACGGCCGCGCCGGCGCGGGCGACATCCGTTGCAATCCCACCCAGCCGCCACGCAGCGATGATCGCGGCGCCGAGCACGAGCGCCGAAGCGAGCGCCATGCCCACCGGTCTGTGCCCGGCGCGGCGCTCGACCCAGCCGATGGCGAGGGTCAGCGCGGCCGCCGGCAACAGGTACGTCGGGTGCACCAACGCCGCAACGCCCACGCACAGCCCGGCACCGACGTGGCGTCCGTCGGCCAAGAGCGCGAGCGCAACGACCAACAGCACACCGATGCTCGCGGGCACCAACATGTTGGCCATCAGGGTCTGCTGCGCGATCCCGCCACCGGCTGCGGCTCCGAGACCGGGGGCGAGGTGCTCGAGGGCACTGCGCAGGCCGACGGCGTGCAGCATCACCACGACCGAGTACCAGGCGACACCCGGTCGATCGTCGGTTCCTGTGATCCGCCAGGCGAGGCGGGCCAAGGCCAGGCCCAGGGCGATCGTGACCGCGGCCCACCCCACCATCGCGAAGTGGTCGCCCAACGCCGCAACGCCGAGCCGCACCAAGAGCGTGAAGACCGGTACCGGGTCGACGGTCGCGACCAACCAGTCGTTGGCCAGCCGCTCGGGGGCCGCGGCAGCGGCAGCGTGAAGCCAGTACGTGTGCTGATCGTGGGACGGAAACGGGACGACCGATGCAGCGGCGGCGAACGCCACACCGAAGGCCGCTGCCGCAGATCCCCGCACGCCACCTGCATACCGTCCGTGGCCCACAGGTGCCAGGGCGAGGTGGGGTTGAAACTTGGGCCGCGGCGGCGATGGGGTCCGCTACACGCCCTCTGCCCGCTCGACGTCGCCTAGCCCGGCGGTCGAAGTCTGGGTGGAGCCGGACTTGGGTCGGGCCCTACCGGCGCGCCACTTCGCAACACGACGTCGCTCATCGAGCACGAGGAGCTCGCGCATACCGAGCGGATGGTGGAAACCTCGGCGCAGCTCGACCCTGGGACCTGCTCCTGGTCGAGTGGCCGGCCGGCGTTGCCGAAACGGGTGGTGCGGATGCTACGGCGCCGCGGCAAGGTCGAGGACGACGAGGTCACGCCGGTCGAGGACGACGGCTCGATGCTGTTGCCGTGCATGGCGGCCTCGGTGCAGCGGGTGGGCGTGGTGGGGGAAGGTGCGGGGCGGTCGCTGCAGCGACCGGGCCGGCGACGCGACGGCGAGCTCGGGCGCGCCGCGAAACGCCGCTGCGCGGACGTCGACGGGTTCGCGTTGCACGCCGACGTGTGCGTGCCGGCGCGCGATCGGGCGCAGCTCGAGCGGTTGTGCAGGTATGTCGCGCGGCCGGCAAGAACCCGCACGTCGCGAGGAAGCTCGGGTGGCTGCCGTCGTCGGCGTGGAGCTCGATCTCGGGCGCTTCGACTCCTGCGCTCGCCCAGCTGCGGCCGACGGGCACGACGATCCCGCCCGCCGCCAGCACGCTTGAGGCTCCCTGACGGCGTGGCCCATGCACGGGCCACGTGGCCCATCCACGGGCCAGTGGCCACCTGACCGTGCGGGCCAGCGGACGGCCTACGTCGGCGGCATGACGCGGCATTGCTCGGCGGCCTGGTGCTCGCATCGACCGCCGGTGCGATGTCGTCATGCGCGGACGCGCGGGTCTACCGACCGCGGACGACGGCGAGCTGCGATGCGGTGGCGCTCGTGCGTCGGCACTTGCCGGCGTTCCTCGAGCGTGTGGAGCAAGACGGTGGTGTGCTGCCGAGCTTCGTCACCGATGAGCTTCGCGCGTTCATCACCTGCGGCGATTTCGAGCACGGTTTTCTGGTGGCCGCATGTCGTCGATGTGGCGAGCAGATCCGCGTGCGTTCGCCGAGTCCGGGTCCGGGTCCGGGTCCGACGATGGCGCGTGCGTGCGCTGGCTCGCTGCACCGGCGGCGACCGAGCACGATCTCGCGCAGGTCCTGCGGACTGTTCATCGCCGAGTTGGCCGCGTGGACGAGGACGGCGACGACACTGGCGACGCGCTTGCCGGGTGCGTGCAGCTTTCGCTTGCGGGACCGCAACGCATCGCAGCCCCGACAGCGCCACCGCGGCCGCTCGAGGTCTCCGCGTTCGGCATGTCGCTGCACGCCGCCACGGTAATCGACGGGCGTGATCGCAAGCGGCTCGAACGAATGTGCAGGTACTTACTGCGTCCGCCGTTTGCCCACGATGCGGTGCTCGAGTTGCCCGATGGTCGCGTCCGGCTCTCGTTCAAGAGTCCCACCCGTTCGGGCGCGACTAGACGTCGATCTCGAGCCGCACCGATTTCTCGCGCGACTGGTCGGACTCGTGCCACCACCGCGGCAGCATCAGGTCCGCTACTTCGGCGTATTCGCCAACCATCACAGCCTGCGAGAGCGCATCCGTCCCAAGCCCGGCGCACCACCTGCGGTCGCTCCCACGCAGACGCCGCTGTTCGATGTCACCGGCCTGCGCCCGTGGGACGCGGCTGCCGTGTCCAAGCCCATACCGCGCGACAGAGCTCGCCTCGGGTGGGCCTCGCTTCTGGCCAGGGCTTTTTTCATCGATATTTCGGTCTGTCGCCGCTGCGGTGGACAAGTCCGCGTGATCGCGGTCATCACCGACCCCGAGGAGATAGCGACGCTCCTGCACGCCGCAAGGCCACCACCTCGCCCGTCGTTGCCAGGCCAGCTCTCCTTCTTTCACGCCTGAACCTCCAACCGCCGGGCCCGCTCGCGCCCGCCGGATTGGGTGCCCTTGCGCCGATTTTTCTCGGTCGCCAACCCGCCGCGGCGCAGAGCCTAAATCGGTCACGCCCGAGGCCCGAACAACGAGCACGGGTCCTCCAACCATCCGGCAGTCGCGCCGTTCGCAAGGCTCTACCGCGTAATAAAGTGCAACCGCCCTTACGCTGGAGACGCCTCGTCTTCCGCCGCTCTCCCAGGATGCCCCTTCAAACCCCTAAGCGCTAAGCGCACTGACCTCGCTCGGGGGCCTTCGAGCGGGCGTCAGGTCGGCTTCGGGACGACCACGACGGGGTCGGTCTTGAAGCGGCCTTCGCACGTGTCGACGCTCTTCTTCACGAGGCGCGTCTTGAAGGCGCCGTCGATCTTCAGCCAGCGCGAGCGCAGCGGCTCGGCGACTCCGGCGTCCCCGAGCGAGCGCTCGAGCAGCACGTGCCGGACCTCGAATAGCTCGTCCGTGATGAACATGTGCTTGTGCGCGGGGACCGGGAATTTCCCGCAGTATCTGTCGGGGCCGCCCATCGCCATCGCCATGAAGTCGGTCTGCTGGTCTTCGATCACCTTCTGATCGATCCCGTCGAAGAACTGGCGGAGCCACGCGTGCGCGTAGATCGCGTCGTAGAAGATCCGATGCACCCGAGCGAGCGTCGGGTGCCCTCCGAGCTGGTCGTAGAGCGAGCGATCGTCCCGCGGCTCGGAGGCCTGGTCGGGGGAGAGGATCGTCACCATCCCCGGTGCATCGACAGGATCACGACCGCACTTGAGAGTGCGAGGGCGGGTCACCGACGGCAGGCGACGGTCAGCGCGCGCGAGGAGCCGGGCTCTTCGCCTTCTTCTTCGTCTTGCCGGTCGGCTCGGGGGGCTTCTTCGGCTTGCCCATGCGCGCCGTGCGATTAGGCGTCCGCGTCGATGCGCTCGCCGTCGGCCCAGCGCTGCAGCGTCGGCACCACGACGCTGCCCCAGCGACGACCGAGGCGCAGCTCGAGGAACTCGCGTTAGATGTCCGCGAGGATCGCGGTAGGGACGTCCCTTACGGGCCGCCCCCCCGCACAGATCCGAGCGAGCGGAACTACCGCACTCGGCTCCTGCCTCGGGTTCGATCATCGAAGCGATTCCAAGGATACGGATGGAGCACACGGGCAGGCGGGAGCCATCGAGTCGCCAGACGAGACATCCGCACCCAGTCGAGTCGGTGACGCTGACTCCGACGTTGGAGCGCGCGAGACCACAGACGCACGACCTGGGTGTCAAGGACCGGGTGATCTGATCGCATGCGGATCGGCAGATGTGACCGCACCTCGCGGGTCCCGGAAAACCGCGAAAGGCGGAGAATCACCTGCGAACATCACGGTCGAGTGATGGCGCTACGCGGGCCTCGGAAGATCGAGCTCGAGTGGGACGCACACCGGCGACTGATCGTTCGCTTCCGCGAGCACGCATGTCGAACCGGCTGCGCACACGGGCGCGAGCGGATCGCACGGGGGCACGCACGCCGTCACCGCGGTGTCGTCGAGGATGAAGCACGACATCGCCGGATCCGCGCACGTCGGATTGGCTTCGGTGTTCTCGCACTGAGCCACGCACACGCCTTCGAGGGTGACCTCGTCGACCTCCCATCAATAGGCGCCCGCGAAGAACGCGACGTACTCCTGCGCCGTCCCGCACACACTCCCGTGGATCCCGCGGTCGCCCCACAGCTCGGTGGACTCCATCCAGTGCTCGCCGTTGGGGTTGCCGCTACCAATACACGCGTCCCACGGCGGGCTCGGACCGGCTCGGACCGAGCACGACGACCGAGCTCGGATCGCCGAGCTTCGCGTCGAGCACCGCGTCGTGGTGCTGTGGGGCCCGCTCGACAGGCTCAGGCATGGTTGATGGGCACGGGTCGGCGCACACCTGCGTAAGCTGCGCGCGCGTCGCCGAATCTTCGGGCACCGGGGTACATCTGATCCGCGGCTCGCCGATGACAGTCAGTTCATGCTGCGCTCGACCGCGCCGAGATGCTTCCTTGCGCCGTGGTTCGGCCTCGCGTTTGCGTGTCAGAGCGGTGGGACCGCAGAGACGACAGCGGACGACGAGATCCCGGACGGCGAGATCTGCGTGGAGCCGGGCTTTGATGAGCTGACGCCCGCCGGATTGCCGCAGGAGGCGCCGGCTGACGCACCGGAGTGTGCCGCGGCGACCTACGAGATGATCGCCGGAGAACACCACGACATGGGCACGGCGACGATCTTCGAGGACGAAGCCGGCCTGAAGATCGCGATCGACACCACGGGACAGTGGCGGATCCTCGAAGCGCAGGTCTACGCGGCGGCGGACAACGCCCCGTTGCTCGTGGGCCATCCGGCACCGGGGAAATTCCCCTACAAGACGACGTACCAGGAGCCCGCGGTCGGACACATGACCGTGGTGCCAATCGCCGATCTCGGCCTCTCGTGCGGCGACACGGTCAAGATCGCCATTCACGCGTCGGTGCGAAACCTGAGCAGCGGCGCGATCGAGGGCGGGTGGGCCGAGGGGCCACACAAGTTCTCGAAGGCCTGGGGCTGGTGGCTCGAGTACGACCTCTGCTGCCCAGAAGAATCGTCCAGTGAAGACGAGACGACGGCTGAGAGCGGAGAGGCCGACGCAACCCCGAAGAGTGGCCGCTTTGTGGTGCACTACGCCACTCTTCCGACCGCCGATGACGTGGACGCGCTCGAATCGCTGGGTGCGTCGATCCTCCATCGCTACCGCACCATCGCCGCCGTGGCTGCAGAGGTGGACCCCTCATCCGTCGATGAAGTGATGGGGGAGATTCGCGGGTTCGCGGGCGTGCAGGCCGTGGAAGGCCGACGTCGCGATCGCGGCACAGGCGGGGCTGCTCACCCCACAGGACCCGCTGTTCGTCCACCAGTGGGGCCTCCACAACTGGGGCTACGCCGGCGGCATCCCCAACGTGGACATCAACGCGCCGGCGGCGTGGGCAGTGACCACCGGCGGCGCGGGCGAGATCATCGCATTGCTGGACACCGAGGTCGACGTCGACCATCCCGACCTCGAGTCCAACATTTGGGTCAACCCCGCCGAAGTCGGGGGCAACCAGATCGACGACGACGGCAACGGCCTGGTCGACGACGTAAACGGTTGGGACTTCGTCGACGGTGACGCCTGGATGGGCAGGTTGGGCGGGAGTCAGCACGGGACGCACATGGCGGGGACGATCGCCGCAGTGGGCGACAACGGCATCGGTACGACAGGCATCGCGTGGCGCGCCAAGATCATCGTGCTGCGTGTCCTCGACACCGATGGCAACGGCTGGGCATCGGATGCCGCCGCGGCGGTCGAATACGCTGCCGCCGCAAGCGCTCGGCTCGTCAACGCGTCGTGGACGGCCAAATACAGCTCGATGGCACTGCGCGACGTCATCGCGGCTGCCGAGCTCCTGGTGCTCGCCGCCGCTGGCAACGATGCCGCGGACGCTGATGGTGCCCCGGCGTATCCCGCAGCCGAGAACCTCGAGAACGTGGTGTCGGTCACCGGGCTCGATCGCCTCGACGAGCTGTCGTGCTTCGCAAACTGGGGGGCGACCAGCGTCGACGTCGGCGCCCCGGCGGTCGAGATTCTCGCGCCGGTGCCCGGTGCTGAGTACGCGCGGATGTCGGGGACGTCGTGCGCGACCGCCTTCGCGACCGGGGTCGCTGCGCTGGTGCAGGCGCGGTTCCCCGAGCTTCCGCCTGTGTCGGTCCGCGCGGCCCTTCTCGACACCGTGACCCCCGTGCAGGCCCTGATGGGCAAGAGCACCACTGGTGGGCGGCTCAACGCATTCGACGCGGTGGGTTGCGATGACGAGTGCCACTCGGACGCCCACTGCGACGACGCCAAACCCTGCAATGGCACCGAGTACTGCGAATCCGGAGCATGTGTCGCGGGCACTGCTCCAGAGTGTCCGGCCAGCACCGAGGCGTGCATCTCGTCGGCGTGCAGCGACGAGGGCGGTGGATGCGTGCTTCAACTCCTCGCCGACGGCTCGAGCTGCAGCGATGCCGACGCGTGCAACGGACTCGAACGCTGTCAGGGGGGAGTTTGCACCGACGGAGGGGCGCCGAACTGCGAGATCGACGATCCCTGTTTGGTCGGCGCCTGCGACGAAATGTCGGGCTGTGTCGCTGTGCCGATCGCCGACGATACGCCGTGTCCCGACGCCGACCCCTGCGATGGCGCCGAACGCTGCCAAGGCGGCGAATGCGAGGACGCTCCACCGCTGAACTGCGACGACGGCGACCCATGCACGACCGACGATTGTGATGTAGACGGCTGCACCCACGCGGTCAAACCCGACGGCGCGGCGTGTGCCGACGCCGAACCGTGCGACGGCACGGAACAATGCATCGCCGGGGAGTGCCTGCCGGGCACCCCACTCGAGTGCGACGACGTCAACCCTTGCACCGCCGATGCATGCATCGAAGGTCGAGGCTGCAGCTACGAGCCCGTCAGCAATTGGACCCCGTGTGGAGTTGGCGACGTGTGCAACGGCGGAGATGTATGCGTGGGCGGGGACTGCGAGGAAGTGCCGCCAACGAACTGCTCCGACGGCGACCCATGCACCTCCGATAGTTGTGATATGGCGCTCGGCTGCGTGTTCGTGCCGCGGGCGGACGGCTTCAGCTGTGGTGACGGGGAGCCGTGCAACGGACAGGAGCACTGCGTCGCGGGCGCCTGCGACGGAGTCACGCCCGTCAATTGCGAAGACAACAACCCATGCACCGTCGACGCCTGCGAGCCGGGCCACGGCTGCAGCCACGACACGGTCAACGACGGAGTCGTGTGCGGGGATGCCGACGCGTGCCACGAGGCAGCGGTATGCGACGAAGGCAGTTGCATCGCGGACGCCATCGACTGCGACGACGGCAACTTGTGCACCATCGATGCCTGCGGTGTACAGGGATGCACGTACGAAAACGCCAGCGATGGCACGCTGTGCGATGACGGCAACTTGTGCAACGGCGGCGAACAATGTGATGGGGGCGCCTGCACCGAGGGTGCGACGTTGGATTGCGCTGACGCCGACCCATGCACCGCCGATTTCTGCGCCCCGCAGCACGGGTGCGTAACGCAGGGCCTGTGCGGCGAGCCGTTCGTGCTCGAACCAGCTCTGGTCACCGAACCGAGCGGCGAAGTCATCGAGGCCAGCGAGGCGCTCGCCGATGAGGCGGTCGCCGCACCGATCGTCATCCTCGAGTCTGGCGAGGCCAACGTGTGGAGCTGCACCTTCGAGGATCTCGAGGGTGGTACCGTGTTCTCACCGGCGGTGCTGGTCGATCTCACGCAGGGGATCGGCGCGGAGGGCATCGTCCACATCGAAGTCGCCTGCGGTGGCACGATCCTCGCTGCGCTCGCGCTGGACATCGCCGAGTTGGCCCAATTCGACGGGTTCGACTTCGGGATCATCCCGACGCAGATCGTGGTGCCGATCCCGGCCGCCGCCGAGAATCTCTCGCTGCTCAACTGCGCGGGTGTCGAGATCTGGATCGAAGGGGCTGGCATCGGACCGCTCTACTGGTCGTATGCCGGCCTGGTCGGGCAGATCGCCGACGCGCCGCCCCAGGCGTGCGCGGCGGATGCCGAGTGCGACGACGCGGTCGTCTGCAACGGTACCGAGACGTGTGTGGTGGGTTGGTGCCAGCCGGGCACCGAGCCCGACTGCAGTGCGCTGGCCGATGCTTGCAACTTCGCATTCTGCTCCGAGCCGGTGCAACAATGCGTCGCGGTACCGCTGCCCGATCCGAGTTGCGATCCGGCCTGGTGCGGTGACTCCATCATTCAGGCGAGCCTCGGCGAGCAATGCGATCACGGTTTTACGAACGCAAACGATGGCGCCTGCACCAGCGCTTGTTCAGTGGCAACTTGCGGTGACGGACTGCTGTGGGCCGGCGTCGAGGCCTGCGACGATGGCAATGCGGTCGACGGCGACGGTTGCGACACGGATTGCTCCGCCGGGCCGGTCATTGTCGGCACCTTCGGTACCGGTCGTGAGCACACCTGCACGCTGACGACGACCGACGAGGTCCGGTGTTGGGGCAACGGACTGCAGGGCAAGCTCGGCAACGGCTCGTCCGCCGCGATGGGCGACAACGAGGCTGCGAGTTTCTCGGCCCCCGTCGCGCTAGGGATTCCGGCGCAACAAGTCGCCGTGGGAGGCTGGCACGCGTGCGCGGTCGGGCCTGCGGGCGAAGTGCGGTGCTGGGGGTCGAACCTGAGCAGCGCCCTCGGCTATCCCGGCGTCGGGGACGTCGGCACCAGCCTCTTGCCGGAAGCGGTCGGCAATGTCGATGTCGGCGCTGCCGTGACGCAGATCGACGCCGGCGAACACCACACCTGCGTGGTCACCGACATGGGCAACGTACGGTGTTGGGGCGAAGCCGACCGCGGTCGGCTCGGCTACGCCGACCTGCTCGACGTCGGCGACAACGAATCTCCGGCGGCCAAGGGTGATGTATCGCTCGGTGGCACCGTCGTGCAGGTCGCGAGTGGCCGTGAGCACAACTGCGCGCTGCTCGACGTCGGCGCCGTGCGTTGTTGGGGGCGAGGCACCCATGGCCAGCTGGGCTACGGCAACACCGACGACATCGGTGACGACGAACATCCCGTCACCGCGGGCGAGGTCGACCTCGGCGGTGATGCGGTGCTGCTCGCAGCGGGGGACTTCCACAGCTGCGCGCTGCTCGACACCGGTGGTGTGCGCTGCTGGGGCAGCGGGGTCTCGGGCCGGCTCGGCTACGGCGAAATCGCGAACGTCGGCGACGACGAGACGCCCGCGATGGTCGGGGACATCGCGCTGGGGGGCAGCGCACTCGAGATCGCGGCGGGCTTCGCCCACACCTGTGCGGTGCTCGATGGTGGCGCGGTGTTCTGTTGGGGCGGCGCCACCAACGGGCAGCTCGGCTACGGCAACGTCGACGCGATCGGAGACAATGAGCTACCGATCGCGGCCGGGGCCGTGGACGTTGGAGCGGTCGTGGTCGACCTGGTGGCGGACGAACACACCTGCGCGCGGGCACCGGCCGGCGAGCTCCACTGCTGGGGCCGCGGGCATCGTGGGCAGCTCGGTTACGCGAGCGTCGTGAACGTCGGCGATGACGAGACCCCCGCGAGCGTCGGCAACGTGCCGTATTAGTCGTGATACAGGCGCTCGTGGCGGCCGCCGAAGGACCGGGCGCGAGCCGCGAACGGACGTGGCGGACCTGCGTGGGCTCGTGCACCGGACGACGACGCCCGGAAAAATCGGCCCCAGCAGGGAATACGAAGCCAAAGGATCGTGACCACAAAGGTCCGATCCGTTCGCGCGGGCCGAACTCAGAAACGCAGCCCGACCGCGAAGCCGGGCCACACCCGGATCCTCGTGGTGCTCTCGATGCGGTCCGCGACGGTCCAACCATAGCCGGGCCGATCGAGCTCGCTGCCAACGCGGACCTCGCCGGTCGTCACGGCCGGAACCTCGTTGGTCAGCACCGAAAGCGTTGGGCCCCCGTACATCGCCAAGCGCTCGAACGGCTGCCATCCGAACAGCAGTCGCAGCTGATTGAGCATCGCTGGGCCTCGCGGATTCGTGAGCCCGTCGAGCACCGCGTAGAGGCCCAGGTCGATGTCCATGAACCCGCCGCGCTTGCCCAGCAGGATGTGGCCACCGAAGGCCAGGCCGAAGTGCCAGCTGGCGCCGCGGCCAGCGGGATGCATGCCCACGGCGACCAGCGAGTAGGTGTAGCGCGCGGGGAACCGCAACCCGAGATTGAATGCCGCGGTGTCGGACGTCCACACCTC
>CANLQR010000213.1 GCA_947492135.1 Deltaproteobacteria bacterium
GAAGCAGACCAGCTGCAGCTCGTCCTCGCTCAGATTGGCCCAATCCGGGTCCGCGGGACCACCACCTCCGCCTTCGCCGCAACCGCAGCTCACGAAGGGATCCTTGCCCAGATCGATCGAGCAGCCGCCGAAACGGTTCTCACACAGCCAGTTGGGAGGCGGCGGCTCACCACAGTAGAGGTCGAGCTGCTCCAAGCAGACGCCGGCCAAGTCTTCGTCGCTGAGCCCATCCCAGTCGTTACCGCCACCACCGCCGATCCCGCCGCCGTTGCTGCACTCGCAAGACAGCGAATCGGGCTCGTTGTCGACGACGCAGCTGCCGAGCATGTTCTCGCAAGGCACCCCTTCGATGGGGCCAGGCGGCCCGCAAAACGCGTCGAGTTGCTCGAAGCACACGGCGTCGAGCCCCGCCTGGTCGAGTCCGGCCCAGTCGTTGCCGCCACCACCACCACCCGCCCCGCCTTCGGTGCACTCGCAGAACAGCGAGTCATTCGGGACATTCGAGACCATGCAGGTGCCCAACTTCGACAGGCATTCCGAGTCCAACGCGTGGGCCTCGGGGACGAACGCCGCCCATGATCCAACCCCAACGACACCCATCATCCAATGACGAATCGACATACAATCCAAGCCTTCCACGCCCGGCACGGGCGATACACCGGATACATGGCCGGCACGGGTGAGTTTCTGTGGTTTCGCCGAGATTTTTTTTCGGAGCTGGCGAAAGCCAAACAATTACAAGGCCGTCTCCCGACGACGACGCGACCCGACAGCACCCGCGCGCGTCGGTATGCTCCACACCCATGCTGTTCGCATCGCGCATCCGTCCCTTGGTTTCGCTGATCGCCGCGTGCTCGACTGGCACCCTCGCGGCCCACGGATGTTCCGATGATTCGCCCGCTGCCGTGGCACCACCGCGAGTCGAGGCGGTTCGCATCCCGACCACGCCGGTAGACCCCGGCGCCAACGCGGCGACACCCACCTCGGCCGGACCTCTGATCCAGGCCAACGCGGCCGCGAGCGGCAAGGCCAAGGCCGCCGGACAGCTCGGCTTCGATCTGGCCGCGCTGTCGCGGATGTACTCCGTCGAGGGCACCCCGCTGCAGGGGCCGTGGGGCATCGCCGGTACCGGCGAGCTCGGGGCGATGCGTGATGACGACGTCGGCACCGCGTGGCGGTGTGCTCAGTCCGCTGCGCAGCACTGCGTCGCGGGTCTCGCGTTCACCGAGCCCGTCACGGTCCACTCGGTGCGGTTGTCCGCGGCCGCTGGACCCAAGTGGCAAGACTATCGCGCGCACCCGCGACCCAAGAAAATTCGCGTCCACACCGACGCGGGGTGGTTCGACACCACGCTCGACGACGGCTCGGCCATGCACTACGTCAACCTCACGCCGGCAGTGACGACGCAGACCTTGGCGGTCGAGGTCCTCGAGATCTACGCCGGCAAGAAGAACTCCGAGCTTTGGTTTGGCGAGCTCGAGGCGTTCGCCAGCACGGGCCCGGTGCGAGCGCCGCTGGTGCTCGATCCGTCGCGCGTGGTCATCGCGTTCGAGACCGAGGCGTGGAAGGCCGAGGGTGCCAGCCACACCATCCGCATCGCGTACGCGCAAGAGCTCGGCGCCGAACCTGGGACCTCGCGCCGGTTGATGCGGGCAACCGCCATCCACGGGCGGGCTGACGATCGATTCTTGGTGATCGAACGGCGCTTCGGCACCGACTGCACGACCGATCGCGGCAGCTATCTGCTGCTCGACCGCAACACGCGGGTCCTGTTTCCGCTGGGCGACAAGGGCGAGGTGCCGGCCCAGGTCACGCTGCGCGGCGACGGCCAGGGCGCGCTGTTCGTGCGCAGCGATGACCCCGACCACGGCAAGGCTCTGGTGTTCGAGCACGACCAACTCGTGCGCCACCAACCCAAAGCGAAGACCGGTGAGACCACCAAACAACTTGCCGCTCGACTCGCGTTCACCGCGAACCCCGTGACCCGCGGCGGCTCCGAACCGGGCGCGGCCCCTGCGGGCTGCAGCCTCGGCACCACCGATGAAGCCCTGGTGCAGCGCATCGGTACTGCGCTGGATCTGCCGGGCCTGCGAGGAGCCACCGCGTCGATCTGTACGATCGACGGCAACTCTCGCGCCGTGGTCGGGACCGATGGCGCGGCCTGTGGTCCCCGATGGTATGCCGCGGTGGTGGGCCCGGCCGGCGAGATCGTCGCGCAGAACCTCGCCGGCGAGGGCGACAGCGATGGTGCCCACTTCGCACCGATGCCGGGCCTCGGCGTGGTGCTCGAGGGAACCCGCGGTGCCGGAGCCACCAGTGATCTATGGTTGCTCGATGCCAAGGGCATCCGCTTGATCGTCAAAGGCGGCGCGCTCGCAGTCCGCGAACCAAAGGCGTGCCGGCCCTGCGCCTCGGCGATCCCGGTGTTGCCGGCGACCGGCGAGCTGCAACTGCCGGATGCGCCACCGGCCGACACACCGCCCGCGCAGGACGGACCGGTGGAGCCGGTGGACGCACCCACCGACGCACCGGCCGCGGACACGACCCGCGACAAACCGCCTGCGCTGCCGGGCGTGGGCGACGAGCCCCAGTGACACTCGACGCAACGCTGCTTTGTGGCTCTCGGCGCTGCCGATCAACCTCGGTCTGGGTGCGCTGGCCGGCTTCGTTGCGTCAACGTTCCGTGACGCCCCGCAGCCACGCCACGATCTCGGCGACGAGTTGGGCGTCTTCGGGATTGCTCATGTCGAGGCGCTCGCGCGCGGCGCGAGCGAGCGCGAGGGCGCGAGGGCGATCGGTCCCCGTGGCCCACAGCTCACGCGCGAGGGCGATCTCGGTGGTCGCGCGATCGAACGGTCCGACGTCATCCGCGCTGCGGAGCGCGAGCCCACGCTCGAGGACCGTCGCGGCCTCGCCGTGCCGGCCCAGCTGCGCCAGCGAGTCACCTGCACCCTGCACCGCGACCGCGAGATCGGCATGTCCACTGGACACGGTGTCGTCGAAGATTGCGATCGCGCGCTCGAAGGCGCCCAGGGCCACCGCAGGGGCCCCCAGGGCGTAGTGCACGTTGCCAAGGTTGGTGAGAATCGTCGCGACGTTGGAGTGTCGTGGCCCAAGGCTGCGCTCCAGGATCGCCAGTGCCCGCTCGAGCTGCTCCTGCGCCTGAAGGTAACGCTTCATCTCGTAGTACGTCGCACCCAGGTTCGCAAGCGCCATGCCGACGTTCACGTGGTCGTCGCCGTAGACCCGCACGAGCACACGCATGGCCCGGTCGAGATGTTCGAGCGAACGCTCGAACTCGCGGAGGTCCCTGTACATGTAGCCGAGGTTGTTCAGCGACACGGCGACGTCTGGGTGATCTACACCGAGCACACGCTCGCGCAGCTCGAGCGAGCTCTGGTACTCGCGCAGAGCGGTTGCCGAGTCGCCCAGCGCATCGTGGGCGGCGCCCAGGCTGTTCAGCGCCGCGCCGACACTCGGATGTTCCTCCCCCAGCACCTCGACGCGCAGGTCGTAGACCCGTGGACACGCGCGGCCGCGTACTCGCCCAGCGACATGTGGGCCACACCGAGCCCGCCCAACGGTGCCGTGAGTTCGATGTGTCCAGGCCCAAGCTCGCGCTCGTAGATCTCGACCGCGCGCGTACACGCCGAGATCGCGTCGCGGAAGTCGCCGCGGGCTTGGTGGACGCCACCTGTCACGTTCGCGAGGCCGGCGGCGCCTAGACCCTCCACCTCACCCGACCTCGACAACAGCAGGTCGCCGAACCGGGCCCAGTGCAGTCCGTCGTCCGGGCGCCGCAGCAGCGAACCCTCGACGAAGGTGAGTTGCTCGGCAGCCTCGGCGGCGAGCAGGTCCTGCCCTGCCTTCGCGGAGACGAACAGCGCGGCCTCCAGGACCGGCAGGGATCCCTCGTAGTCGCCGCTGTCCTCCATCAGCGAGCCCTCGAGCAGGAGCGCCTCGGCCTCGAGCCGTGGCCAACCAAGCGTGCGCGCGTCCACGGTGATCGACTTGGCGAGGGCGAGCCCGTCATCGTAGCGTCCCGCCCACCGCAGCGCAGCCGCCTGCTCGAGCCGACGGCGCAGCGCGGTGATCTCGTGCTCCGATCCCAAGGCCGGCGCCGGCCGGTGGGCAAGCCAGCTCGCGTCCGCGCACTGCGAGGGCGCAGCAAGCCGGGCCGCCACTGCGCTCGCGCGAAGCACGATCTCGCGGTCGGCAGCCTCGGCCAAGTGCACGAGCGCCGCGACCTCCGCCGCACGCTCGTCGAGGCACGCCGTCGCCGCACGATGTGTCCCCTCCTCCATGGTCGAGTCGACCAGCCCGGCGCGGCACACGTCGGCGCGCGTCTGCGACCACTACACCGCCCATCGATCGAGCGCGGCGCCGACCTTGGTGGCGCCCATCGCTGCGTAGCCGGTCCCAGCGGACGCGAACGACGCGCGCACCTGTTCGCGCGTCGACTCGTTCCACACTTCGTCGATCGCCGCCGCCTCCGCGTCGCATGCCCGGATCACGCGTGCGCGATCGATTCGAGTTGCGCCGAACAACGCAGCGCCAACCGCCGCGAGGGCGGCCGCGCCGAGCATGACTCTGCGCGTGCGTGCCCTCGAGCGCCCGCCCTCGATCGCATCTAGCTGCGCAGCGACCGAAGGCCACCGTGCGCTCGGATCGAGCGCGAGCCCGCGCCGGACCGCGCGACGCAGCCAGGCCGGCGTTGCTCCTGGGTGACGCGGATCGCGGATCTCCCCGCGCAGCAGCGCACCGGTCAGCTCTGCCACCGTCGATCCGACGAACGGACGCTCACCGAAGAGCGCCTCCCACAAGGTGACCGAGTACGAGAACTGATCGGCGGCCGCGCTCGCGACTCCGCCCAGCTGCTCCGGCGCCATGTATGCCGGCGTGCCGACGACGGTCCCAACCCGGGTGACTCCGGCGACGCGCTCGGCCAAGCTGGTGGGCCCGACCTCGGCGCCGCCGCTGTCGAGGTGCTCGCTGGGCCGTGCGAGGCCGACGCACGCCCCCGTCATCGCCGATCATGACGTTGTCGGGCTTGAAGTCGCGGTGGACCAGACCAGCCGCGTGCGCGGCCGCGAGCCCCCGCCCGGCGCCCACGAGGACCTCGAGCACCTCGGCCCAAGAGCGCGCGCGCTGGTCGAGCCACGCCGACAGCGTGCGCCCAACCACGAGCTCCATCGCCAACCAAACTCGACCCTCATGGGTACCGACGTCGTGCACGGTCACGACGTTGCGGTGCGAGAGCTTGGCGAGCGCCTGCGCCTCGCGCAGCAGCTGGGTTTCGTCACCGCCGCTACCACCGCCACGGATCAGCTTGAGCGCGATCTTGCGATCGAGCTCTGGATCATAGGCGGCATGCACGACTCCCATGCCACCGGCACCGAGCAACGACAGGACGACGTAGCGATCGATCTTCTGGCCCTCGTGGAGCGGCCGAACCCCCGTGGACGGCCGCGCCGTCACGCCCGCCGAACTGACGCCGGCCATGGTCTCTTCGCTCGACTCGGCGGGCTCCACCGCCGTGATTGTAGCCGCCGAACAGCCGCGGCTCACCCGCAGACGCTGGGAATCGGCGTCATCAAAACTGGATCCACCGAGCCGCCGCCGAAGCTTCCCATCACGCAGTCGGCGTCGGAGGTCCTCGCCGCGACCACCGGCCTGGTCGTGCTCGAGGAGCTGTCTCGGGGATTGTTCGCGCAGCGCTCGGGCGATCCATTCGACTAGCGCTAGCGGTCGCGGCGACCGATGGCACCGCAACTGCGGTGTCGCGTGAGCGCGGTGAGCAATAGGAGCCACGCCAGGCCGCCAGGTTCGCCCGGCGGCCCCGCGAGCGTGCACCCGCGCGCCCGCTGATGGGCCGGTGGATCGGCGCGCGTTCGGCCGCCGGTGGCGCGCGGTGGGTCGGTCACCAGTGCATTCGCGGGCAGTGGCAGCGCCGACACCGTGCTCGGGTCGACGTCGATGCGCGGCAACACCAAACGCGACAGCGGGTTGGCGCGCTCGACGACGGGATTCTGCGCGCCGCCGCTCGCCGCGGCCACCGACGCGGCCACGGCAGCCTCGAGCTCACCGACACACACGCCACCGTCGCCGTCGCGATCGGTGTCCGCGCCGGTGAGCGCCTGCAGCACCGCCTCGGTGAACATTCCGTTCTCGAGCGCGTCGCTCTCGTAGCTCAGCTCGCCCCCGCGGGACGAGCTCAGGATCACGGCGCCGGTGCGCGCCGACAGATCGACGTGGATGAACAGGTCGCGCTCGAGCAAGAACGTGCGGTCCGGCTTGGCTCCGTCGTCGGCCTTGAACACGAGCGCTCTGGACGTGCGCGCCTCGAGCCCGCGGCTGGTGGCGTTCGCCTCGGCCGCGCTCACGGCGTCCTCCGAGTGCTCGCCGGACTCGCAGGTGTCGAGCAGCAACAGCTTGCGTCGCGCCGGCGTCGCCGCGAGCAGGGCTTCGATCGTGTCGAACGGCGCGGCCGTCGCCGCCAGATCGCCGAGCTGCGCCTCGTGGGTGAGGTAGTAGTAACCCTGGCCCGCGCCGCGATCGTGCACGCCATGACCGGCGACGAAGACGATCACGGTGTCGTCGATCGACGCTCGTGCGAGCAACTCGGCCGAGGCTTCGATCGACTCTCGCGTCACCTCGGCGTCGACGTGGATCTGCGTGAACACGCGGCGGAAGCCCGGTGCCTTGGCCAGCAGCTTGCCGAGGTCCTGCGCGTCCTTGTGGGCATAGTCGAGGTCCAGATCGACGCCGGGGTAGTCGGAGATCCCGAACGCGAGCACGTAGAGGTCGCGCGCGGGCTCGGCCTCGGCGCCGACGCGGATCTGTCGATAGTCGCGGTACGACTCGACACCGGTGTCGTCGAAGGCGGTGAGCTCGAGCCAGTTGTCGCCGGGCTCGAGCACCACGCGCTCGGTGCCCTGGTACGTCGTGCCGCGGATCGCTCGGCTGCGTGCCTTGGCGCCCGCGTCGGTGCTCGGTGACGTCGAGACCCCGTTCACGACGATGTCGTACGAGGCCAACGAACCGCCGGGATGTTCGGCGGTGAAGCGAACGATCGCCTCGCGGCCCTCGAGCTCCACCGTGTCGATCTGGACGCGCGGCGCGCCCGCGGGGTCGATCTCGCGGGGAACCTTGCCACCGCGCCGTTCGTGCTTGCGCAGGCGTCGCTCGTGGAGCTTGCGGTAGTGGGCGATGCGGGCGACGTCGGGGCTGCCGAGGCGCTCCAGCACGCGATCGGGGCGGTTCTCGGTCAGCGCGAGCTGGTCGAGTCGCGACGGCACCACGCCACGGACCACCACCGCGAGTCGATCGGCGCCGCGCGAGCCGGTGAACGATCCCTGCGGCGTGTGGATCAACCAGTCGTCGGCGTCCGCGACGAGGGTGGCGATCGGTGTGCCGGAGGCGGCGTCGAGCAGGGTCACCGACGCCTGCCCGCGGTCCGCACGCGCGATCCACCGGCCCCCGGCCACGTGCGTCGCCGTCCAACCGGCCGACTGTGTCCACACCCGCGCGCCGGCGCCCACGTCCCACGCGGCGACCTCACCGTCGCCGGCGACGACGAGTCGGCGGCCATCGGGGGAGAATTCGACGCTGCTGATGCGGGCCGGCGCGCGCCCGGCCTCGGGCGCGGCGCGGGGCTCGAGGCGACGCACGGCCTTGCCCGACGCGAGCTCGTGCACCGCGACCGTGCCGTCGTCGCCGCGGACGACGGCGAGCCGACGGCTGTCGGGATCGAACTGCGGATCGCTCGCGTTGCGGATCTCGTGTCGCTTCTCGCCGGTGCGTGCGTCCCAGACCAGCACGTTCAAGACGCCGTTCTTCACATGCTGCGCGGCGATCCACGCACCGTCGGGGCTCAGCCGAACCGAGGCGCGCTCCAGCTCGTCGATCCAACGCGTGCGCGAGCGCAATCGTCGTGCACCGACATCCCAGACCTCGAGGTGAAAGCCGTAGCGCCCGCGCTCGTAGCCCTCGGTCGCGGCCACCACCGCGGCGCAGTCTCGACTGGCGTCGGTCGGACGCGGGCGACCATCGCCGACCGCCGAACCATCGCGCAGGTTCCATACTCCCGCCGAGGTCGCGAGCCGCAGACCGTCGTCGCATATCACAACGCGCGCGGCGTCGCCCATGACGGTGATCTCGGTGGCGCCCGTGGCCACGTCGCGGATCTCGGCCGCCCTCTGGGTCCCCACGACCAGCTGGCGCCCATCGGGCGTGAAGGCCAGCGCGTCCCCGCCCGCCGACGCACTGGTCACCGTCGAACCGGGCTGGGCGACGGCGATCCGACGGCTCAGCCGCGCCTGCTGCAGATCCCAAAGCACGGTCTCGTTGCCCGGCGTCGACACGGCCAGCCATCGTCCGTCACCGCTGCCCGCGATCCGAACCGGCGCGAGCAAGCGCTGTGCGTGCGGCGGACGGACCAGCGCCTTGGCCTCGACGTCCCACGTCGCGCTGTCCGCGGTCGGGACCTTGCTCGAGAGCGGGTCGCCCATGATCACGGTCAGCAGCAGCCGCCCACCAGACTCGCGAAAGCCGAGGCCGCGCACGTTGTCCCGGTGCCCGCCGAGCTTCGTGCCCGGCGCGAAGCCTTTGGTGCTGCGAACCTCGACCGGCGTTCCCCCACGGCCCGCGAACGCGAGCTTGCTGCCATCCGGGCTGAACGCGACCGCGTTGTTCGAGGTGCCCATGTCCAGGACGAGCGCGCCGTCGTCGGCACGCACGACGGTGCTGCTCCCCCCAATCGCGCCACCGAGCGCGATCCACCGGCCATCCGGACTGAACCGCAGCACCTGTCCCAACGGCCCCGAGAAGTCGAGCCGCACCGCGCCGGTGTCGACCTCCCAGATCCAGGCGCCACTGCCGTTGGCCACCACCTGCTGTCCATCGGGACTGAGCGCCACGTTCCACACGTCGCGCGGCGGCTTGATCGCGCGCACGAGATCGAAACCCTCGACGTCCCACACCCGCAGCGAGTCTTCGTACGTGGTGGCGGCGAGCCGCCGACCATCCGCGCTGAACGATACGCCCCTGAGCTCGCGTGCGAACTCGAAGCTGAACACGATCGTGTCGGATGCCGGATCCCACACGCGGAGGAACACGCCATCGCCGTACGCGACCAGTCGTCCACCCGCGGAGACCGCAACGGGGCAGTAGACCGAGTAGGCAATGGCCGAACGGATCGAGCGCGAGGCCACCACCGCGCCGGTGTCGGCATGGACCAGAACGATTCCCGCCGCGCCCGATCCGGTGGCCCAATAGCGACCCGACGGCTCGTCCGCGAGCCCGCAACCCAAGCCGACCCCGCGCTGCGGTGTGAGCCGCGGCGCGTCGGGGGCGGCATGAACGGCGTCCGGCATGAGTCCGGCCGCGTACGCGAACCCACACAGCACGAGACGGCGGAGCACGGACCAACCCTGCATCGTGGCTGACGGCCCTGGCATCGCACGACGATACACGAAGCACAGGCGTGTGACCGCCTGTGAGTGGGCTCGCGACTCACCCCGACGACGACGCGCCAACCCACCGAGGAGCACCAGCGAGCCGCGTGCCTTCCCTCGTGCCCGCAAGCTTGCGTGCCCTTGCGACGATTTTTCTCGGTCCCCAACCCACCAACCCGCACAGCCGAAATCCGTCACGCCCGTGGCCACAAAGAGAGCGCCCGTCCTCCAACCACGCGTCGGTTGCCCTGGTCTCCAGCGTCCGCGGGCGCGAACTCTACGCCGCCCTCGGCCCGCCACACGCCTCGGCTCCGCTCGCTCTACCAGGATTCCCCTTCAAACGCCTCGAGCGCCGTGACCAACTGCGACAACGGCACCGCGGTGATCCTCGCGACGCCGGACCGCGGCCCCAACTGCGGCGTCGAGATGGACTGCGCGACACCGGTGTTGGACGCTGGTCGACGACGTGCCACTGGTGGAGAGCCTCGACGACATCCGCTGGCGCGGGGCGGATCGCGACGCGTGGACGACGTCGTGCGGGAGTGCGGACGCGGCGGACCTGATCGACCGGCCGCAGGCGTTCCGCTGACGCGTTGCGCCGACGATTGACACCCCACCGCGCCCAGCCGACGCTCGCGAGCGAGCGATCGGCCGCCGTTGTTCCGATAGGTCGTGCCGATCTGGCCAACGGTGGCCTTCTTCGTCCGACCTCCGCGTCGAGGTCGTGCCGATCTGGCCACGGTTGGCCATTTCTCGTGGACCTGAGCAAACCGCGGAGCGCATGCAACGGATCGGACCCGCTGGTCGATGGCGATCGGCATGGCGATCGCGGCGCATCTCATCGGTCACACGCGGGACGGTGCGCGGAGCTTGCTCGAGCACGAGCAGGCGTCGTGGTTGTGGACGCGGCTTCGCGCTGGATTTCCGGATGCGTTCTCGTGCGAGCTCATGCCCGATCACCTGCATCTCGTGACACCCCCGGGCGGCCGCGCGCGGTTCGTCCGCGTGCTCGCCATGTTCACGGCCAGGTTCGGCGTGCGCTTCGATGTGATCGTGGAGATCGCGAACACCGCCGACATCGCGATGCGAATGATCCGCTATGGCTTCCACAACCCTCTACGAGATTCGCTGGTCACCGACCCGTACGCGTGGAAGTGGAGCACGCTTCGCGATCTCGTCGGGGCCGCGTATCCGGTCTGGACGCATGCACCGCGCGTCGCAAGAGCGCTGGGGGTGAAGCCAGAAGGCCTGGTCCGCCGTGTGACCCAGAGCGCGGACCTCCGGCCGCGTCGACCCGAGCTCGCGCCTATTGCAGCAGTGAGCATGTGCGCGCTGCAAGACGCCACTGCTGCTGCATTGCGCATCGACTGCTTCACGGAGCACATGCTCGGGCGACAGCTTCTCGTGCAGGCCGCACATGCGATCGGCATGCCTGTGACTGCGCAGCTCGCCGCCGCGGTCGGCCGCTCGGGCCGAACGATCCGTCGCGATCGCGCCCGGCGTCATCCCGCGCTCTCCGCCGTCCTGCTCTGTCTCGCCGACGCTCGCTTGCGCCACGCTCGAACAGGGGGCTTCACTCGCGAGCGTTGACACGCAGAGTGACAAGTTCGTGGCGTGTGTGGCTCAGACCGCTGCCTGGCGCATCCCGAGCAGGAAATTGCGCGTGAAGCCGAGATCGACTTCGACGGTGATCCGCTCGGCTCGAGGAGCGCGACCCACGGCGCGACGCCAGGATCGTCGGCCACGAGATCCGCCCAGCCGATGACCGCCGACCGGCGTGATGCGTACACGCTGACGCGCGCCCACGAGATCGCGCTCGCCGTGCCGGTGGCGTGACGTTTCGCGTGTCGCACCGAGGCGCTCTGCGACGCGTTCGTCGCGGGCGCGGCCCAGATTCGTTGCTAAGTTCACCGTAGATGATCGCCCTCGGCACCGCCGCCCCCGTGTTCTCGCGCCCGGACCACCTCGGTCGCACCCTCGACTTCGCCGCCCTCCGGGGCCGTCGCCACCTGCTGTTGCTGTTCTATCCCCTCGACTTCACCCCCACGTGAAGCAGCGAGATTCCAGCGCTGGAAGCGCTGAACGATCGACTGCGCGCCGCCCACACCGTGGCCTGCGGCATCTCCGTGGACACGACCTTCAGTCACGCTGCGTGGGCCGAACAGCTCGGCGGCGTGTCGCTCCCGCTGATCTCGGACTTCCATCCCAAGGGGGAGATCGCCGAGGCCTTTGGGGTCTACCTCGCCGAGAAGGGCATCACGGACCGTGCGACCGTCGTGGTCGACGCGGGGGGCACCGTGCGCTACGTCCAGAGCGTGACGCCTGCGGGCAAGCGCGACATGGACGCGCTCGTGGCCGCCTGCGAGGCGATCGACGCCCAGTGGTCGACACCCTTGCCCAACGCGGTCGCACCCCTCGGCCTGTCCGAGGGGGCAGTCCTCTACGTGAAGGACCGGTGCATGTTCAGCCGTTGGGCCCTGTACGCCCGCGCCAACCTCCACCTCGAGACGGTGCTCCCCGTGGTCAACGTCTCGCGCGATCCCGAGGCGCACGCAGAGCTGGTGCGACGCGGCGGAAAGGGCCAAGCCCCAGCACTGGCGATGGGCGACTCGGTCCTCTACGA